>JBOFCQ010000136.1:0-2291 GCA_051646145.1 Hyphomicrobium sp. | reverse complement strand
CACGACACGATGTGGCCTTTCACGCGCACGCCGGTGGTTCCTGTTCTCAGGTTTACAGGGCCGATCGGCATGGTGACGCCGCTCAGGCCCGGACTGTCGCTGGCGGCGGTTGCCGGCGCGATCGAAAAGGCGTTCACGGTTTCGAAACTGCCGTCGGTCGCCGTGCTCGTCAACTCGCCGGGCGGATCGCCGGTCCAATCCAATCTCATCTTCAACCGCATCCGCCAGCTTGCCGACGAGAAGGGCAAGCGCGTCTACGTGTTCTGCGAAGATGTCGCCGCGTCGGGCGGATATTTCCTCGCCATCGCAGGCGACGAAATTTATGCCGATCCCTCGTCGATCATCGGATCGATCGGCGTCATTTCGCAGGGTTTCGGCTTCGTCGAGGCGATCGATAAACTGGGCGTCGAGCGCCGCGTGTACACATCGGGGCGTTCGAAAAGCACGCTCGATCCGTTCCTGCCCGAAAATCCCGAGGACGTGGCGCGCCTGCAGGCCATCCAGCGCGAAGTGCACGACGTGTTCATCGGGCTGGTGAAGGAGCGCCGTCTCGGCAAGATCAAAGCGCCCGACGACGAGATCTTTTCGGGCGCGTTCTGGGCGGGCGCGAAGGCGGCCGAACTCGGCCTCATTGACGGCATCGCCGACGTGCGCGGCAAGATGCAGGCGCTGCATGGCGCAAAGGTGCGCCTTGAGGTGGTCGATTGGCAAAAACCGGGGTTATTGTCGCGGTTGCGCCGTATGCCGCTGACGGATGCGGGCGGCCTTGCTTTCGCCGACGATTTGGTGTCGGCTGTCGAAAGCCGGGCGCTTTGGTCCCGATACGGGCTTTAGGAGGCTCAACTCATGCCGCCGCTGGTCTTTCTGGCCGCAACCGGCCTTGGCCTTTATGCCGGATACAAGCTTCTCTCCAAGCTGGTGCAGCAGGCGCAGACGCCCTCACCCTCGGAGACGGATCGCCTGCGCCGCGAGGCGGCCAAGCACGGCAGTGAGCCGAAAAATCTCGGCGGTCTCGAATGGGACGAACAGGCAGGTGCCTACAAGCCGCGCCGCACGGCCGGCTGAACTGCCGCGTCTCGATTTTTGCCGCGACCTTGAGGGCGTGAAGTTCGCCTGCTCGCGGCCGCGCGCGCCGAGGTGGTTTCGCCCTATGGCATGATCGCGCTTCGTCGATCTCGCAACTGCGTCCTCTTTTGCGAGATGCGCCGCAGCCTGCGCATCCTCTACAACCAATGGCCGTGCCGCCGCGCGCCGCCGGGTGACACCGGATCGGGAATGCGTATAGTGCGGCGCAAATCGCAAACCGAGTTAAAGACATATGTCATCGAAAGCGGCCACGACTACCGCAACGGCTCCCCGCGCGCTCCGCCCGCGCGAGAGCTTTCAGGACCTTATTCTCACGTTGCAGTCATTCTGGGGCGCGCAGGGCTGCGTCATCCTGCAGCCCTACGACATGGAAGTGGGTGCGGGCACGTTTCATCCGGCCACGACGCTGCGCGCACTTGGCCCCAAGCCGTGGTCAGCGGCCTACGTTCAGCCGTCGCGCCGGCCGAAGGATGGACGCTACGGCGAGAACCCCAATCGCCTGCAGCATTACTATCAGTTCCAGGTCATCATGAAGCCGTCGCCGGCGGATATTCAGGACTTGTATCTGGCGAGCCTGGATGCCATCGGCATCGATACCGCCAAGAACGACATCCGTTTTGTCGAGGACGATTGGGAAAGCCCGACGCTCGGCGCGTGGGGATTGGGCTGGGAGGTGTGGTGCAACGGCATGGAAGTTTCGCAGTTCACCTATTTCCAGCAGGTCGGCGGCTTTGACTGCGCGCCGGTCGCGGGCGAAATCACGTATGGTCTCGAACGCCTCGCCATGTACGTGCAGGGTGTCGACCGCGTGTTCGACCTGAATTTCAACGGCCGCAGCGATGACCGCCGCATCTCCTATGGCGATGTATTTCTCCAGGCCGAACGCGAATATTCGCGCCATAATTTCGAACACGCCAACACCGACATGCTGCTGTCGCACTTCAAAGACGCGGAACGCGAGTGCCAGTCGCTGCTGGCTAAGGGCGCGCGCGGCGATGCCCACGAGATGGCGCTGCCGGCCTATGACCAGTGCATCAAGGCGAGCCATGTCTTCAATCTTCTCGATGCGCGCGGCGTGATATCGGTCACCGAGCGGCAGAGCTATATTCTCAGAGTGCGTGAGCTGGCCAAGGCCTGCTGCGCGGCTTGGCTGAAAACGGACGGAGGACGGGCATGACATTCGAAACGTTGGTTGGATTGGTCGC
>JBOFCQ010000025.1:0-1603 GCA_051646145.1 Hyphomicrobium sp. | reverse complement strand
GAAGTGCGCCGCGATATCATCCACGACGCCGCCGACGGCAACCGCTACCTCGTACTGCACGGCGACGAGTTCGACGTCATCGTTCGCTATGCCCGCTGGCTCGCCTTTCTCGGCGACCGCTCCTACGAAGTCGCGCTTTCGCTCAACGCACCGCTCAACTGGTGCCGGCGCAAATTCGGTCTTGGCTATTGGTCGCTGTCGGCGTTCCTGAAAAATCGCGTCAAATCGGCCGTGAACTTTATCGGCGAGTTCGAGGATGCTCTGGCCGAAGAAGCCCGCCGCCGCGATGTGCAAGGGCTGATCTGCGGCCACATCCACCACGCCAACAGCCGTGACATCAAAGGCGTGCGCTACCTCAACTCGGGCGACTGGGTCGAGAGTTGCACGGCCATCGTCGAGCATGCCGACGGCCGTTTCGAAATCCTCCATTGGCTGCGTGAAATGGCGGCGCGAGAGCCGGCCGGCCGGCGCGCGCTGCCACTCGAGCACGCAGCATGAACCGCAGCGCACATCCACCGGGCGCACGATGCGCCCTGCAACGGAGATAATCCATGTCAACGAACGCCGTCGCCGCCGCGCGTCTTGAACGCTCGAGCGCCGAATTGCTGCGCGAGGCCGTCCATCAGTCGGGCGCCGACAGAATGTCGACGCTGCTCGAACGCACGTTCACGTTCGCCTTCCGCTCCATGGTCTATCCGCAGATCTGGGAAGATCCGCGCGCGGACATGGAAGCGCTCGAAATCACGCCGGCGACGCGCATGGTCACGATCGCGTCCGGCGGTTGCAACGTCATGAGTTACCTGACGGCCAACCCGGCACGGATATATGCCGTCGATCTCAACGACACGCACATCGCGCTGCTCAACTTGAAACTCGCGGCCGCCGAACATCTGCCGAACTACGCCACGTTCTTCCGCTTTTTTGGCGGCGCCAACGATTGGCGCAATGCGCGGCTCTACGACGATTACATCGCGCCGCATCTCGACGACGCCTCGCGTGCCTATTGGGAAGGCCGCGATCTCACCATGCGTCGCCGCATCACGCGCTTCTCGCGCAATTTCTATCGCTATGGACTGCTCGGCCGCTTTATCGGCGCTGGACATCTCGCCGCCAAGGCGCTTGGCACCGACCCCGCCATCATGATGTCGGCGCAATCTCTGTCGGAGCAGAAGGACCTCTTCGAGCGACATCTCGCACCACTGTTCGATCGCCGGATCGTGCGCTGGATCACATCCAACCGCGCCTCGCTCTTCGGCCTCGGCATTCCGCCGGCCCAGTACGATGCGCTCTGCGACCACGGTCAACGCGACATGGCGGATGTGTTGAAGGAGCGCGTCGGACGGCTCGCCTGTCAACATGATCTGCGCGACAACTATTTCGCGGCGCAGGCCTTCGGCCGCGGCTACGGCGTGCACGGCGAAACATCGGTGCCGCCCTATCTCGAGCGCGACGCCTTCGCCATCGTGCGCACGCGGGTTTCACGCATCAAAGTCATGCAGGAAAACCTGATCCACATGCTGGCGCGCGAGCCGGCTGAAAGCCTCGACCGCTATGTGCTGCTCGATGCCCAGGACTGGATGGATGACGATACGCTGACCGCGCT
>JBOFCQ010000397.1:0-6450 GCA_051646145.1 Hyphomicrobium sp. | reverse complement strand
GCGGCGAGACAGGTGAGCGCCGCGCCGATGTCGACGACGACATTCTGCGCCGTCAATTGCTCCCGAAAGAAAGCCACATCCACGACAAAGGTGGCGCCGTGCATGTTCTGCGCCGGACCGAAAAACGGGTCAGGCAGCGAGTGGGCAATCATGATGCGGTCGCGAACTTCGACGGAAAACATGGGCGGCGGCGGTCCTTTGGGTCTCATGCGGGCGTCGCGCGGTGCGGCACGACTAGGGAGTGCTTAGCCCAATCAGGGCGGCGAGGTGTTAAGGCCGGCCGGGTCATGCGCCGCCATAGCGCAAAAGCGGCGGCAATGCGGGGCTCTCAAAAATGACGGCCAGTTCGTTCGGCGCACTGTCGAACGGAATTTCGGCACGAACGAGTTCATCGAGGCGGGCGTCGTCGAGCAAGGCCAGGGCGCGTTCCAGCCGCTCGCGATGGCTGACGCGGCCGCGCTGGGGGCGGGCAACGTGGCCGACCTGGCTCGATAGAATTGTGAGACGGCGGCTGTGGAACGCGCCGCCAAGATCGAGCGTAACGGGGGTTTCGCCATACCAGCTCATCTCAATGATCCGGCCCTCGAAGGCTGATGCGGCAATGGCGCTGCGCAGGCCCGCCGGGCTGGCACTGGTGTGAAAGACGATGTCGTGATCGTCGGTCAGTGCGTCGGGCGTGGCGAACGTCAATCCCAGCCGCGCCGCAATCTCGCGGCGATCGCTATTGCTGTCAGTGATGATAACGCGCGTGCCGGCCAAGCGTTGCGCCAGGTGCGCGGTCAGCAGGCCAACGATCCCGGCGCCGATAACAAGCACGCGCTCGCCCGGCGCGGTTGCGCCATCCCAGTGGGCGTTGAGCGCGGTCTCCATGTTCGCGGCCAGCGTGGCGCGCGGTGAAGGGATGGCATCCGGCACGACGACGGCCATCGCTTCGGGGATGTGAAAGTGCGATTGATGCGGATGCAACGCAAAGACGCGGCGGCCGATCAGGGCGTCGCTGCCGGCCGTGACGGTGCCGACCGCCGAATAGCCGTATTTGACCGGAAAAGGGAAATCGCCGGCCTGGCAGGGCGCGCGCATGGCCGTCCATTCGCCAGCCGGAACGCGGCCCATGGCGACCAGGCGCTCCGTGCCGCGGCTGATGGCGCTGTAGAGCGTTTCAACGCCAATGTGGCCGGGCGGCGGCAAGCCAAGGCGTTCCGTGCGCAACTCCTGCACGCCCGGCTTGACGTACCACAGTGCGCGGGCCACCACGATCTGACCGCGGGCGCGTCCGGCCCCGTGTTGCGCCTTTACAGACATGACTTTTCGTCACTCACTCAGTTCGGATTGCGGGCGACCCACCTTGATGATTGAGCACTTCGATAACGGCAGACGGGCTGAGACGCCAGCCTCCATGCAGGCAATGACGCCAACCGGCATGCAGTCCAATGCCATGCTCGCCCGCCGCCGCGCCGTGGTGATCGCCATTAACCTCGTTACCTGGATGGCGGTTCTGGCGGCCGCCGCCCGCATTCTCGACCACGATGGGTGGAGCGTGCTCGATAGCGCAGTTTTCTTAGCGCTGATATTCGCCACGCCCTGGTCCGTGCTCGGCTTCTGGAATGCGGTTATCGGACTTTGGGTGCTGCACGTGCGGAAAGATGTCATCGCCGACGTCGCGCCGTTCATGGCGGCGGGCCAAACGTCGGCGCCGCTGGCGGGCCGTACGGCCGTCCTCATGACTTTGCGCAATGAACAACCCGAACGCGCGCTGGAGCGCTTTGCCATCGTCAAGGCCAGCCTCGACGCAACTTTCGATGCGCCGCTCGACGTGTCTGGGCAAGGCGGCCTGTTCGCCTACTTCGTGCTGAGCGACACGAGTATCCCCGAGATCGCTGCGGCCGAAGAGGCGGCGGTGGCCGCCTGGCGCGCCCGCTCGACTGACGGCGCGACGATCGTCTACAGGCGGCGCACGGAGAACACTGGCTTCAAGGCCGGCAATGTGCGCGATTTCTGTCTCAACGCCGGTCGCGACTTCGATTACATGGTGCCGCTCGATGCCGATAGCTTGATGACAGGCGATGCGATTGTGCGCCTAGTGCGCATGATGGATGCCCATCCGCGCCTTGGCATCGTGCAGAGCCTCGTCGTCGGCATGCCGTCGTCGTCGGCGTTCGCGCGCATTTTCCAGTTTGGCATGCGGCTCGGTATGCGTAGCTACACCGTCGGTCAGGCGTGGTGGACAGCCGATTGCGGCCCGTTCTGGGGGCACAATGCTATTGTCCGCATCGCGCCGTTTCGCGACCATTGCGATCTGCCGATCTTGCCGGGCGCGCCGCGGCTCGGTGGCCACATCCTCTCGCACGATCAGGTTGAAGCCGTGCTGATGCGCCGTGCCGGCTATGACGTCCGCGTGCTGCCGCTGGAAGACGGCTCATTTGAAGAGAACCCGCCGGATGCGCTGACGTTCATCGGGCGTGACGTGCGCTGGTGCCAGGGCAACATGCAGTACATCCGACTGCTCGCCATGCCCGGACTGCTGGCGATGAGCCGCTTTCAGTTGCTGTGGGCGATTTTGATGTTCGTCGGTGTGCCGGCGTGGACGTTGCTGATTGCAGCGCTGCCGTTCGCGACGCACGCGGGCTTGCAATCGGGCGATTTTCCAGCGGGCGAGGCGAAGGCGCTTTACCTAACATTCCTGCTTATGTTTCTGGCGCCGAAGATCGCCGGCTTCATCGATGCGTGGCTGACGCCCGGCGAGGTCACCCGTTTCGGTGGGGCTGTGCGTTTTTCGTTGAGCGCGGCCATCGAAGTGGTGTTCGCCTTTCTGCAAGGCGCGGTATCGACCATCCGCACATCGCTGTTCATGGCGGGGCTGCTGCTTGGGCAGTCGATCGTGTGGAGCGGTCAAAAGCGCGATGCGACCGGTATCACATGGCGCGACGCAACCATCGCGCTCTGGCCGCAACTGATCTTTGGCGTCGTCGTTTTGACGGCGCTGGCGCTGCTGTCACCGACCGTACTGATTTGGAGCCTGCCCTTGACGGCCGGATACGTCGCCGCCATTCCGTTTGCGGTCTTGACCGCAGACCCCCGTCTCGGCGCATGGCTGCGACGGCACGGACTGGCGGCGATCCCGGAAGATTTCAACTGTCCCGCTGAGGTGGCGATGATCGTCGGCGCAGGGACGTCGAGAGCCGGTCCTCTTTGCAGGGGGTCGATGCGCGAGACACGGGTTTGCGAGGGCAACAGCGCGCCATGACGTCGAAAGCATTACAGGGCGTGGTGCGCTCGCTGCGTCTCTATCACGGAGAGGACGCGCCACGCACAGCGATGGACGCGCTCTACAGCCGGTTTCTAGCACCCGGACAACTGGCGTTCGATATCGGTGCGCACGCCGGCGACAGGATTTCATCTTTTCGACGCCTCGGCGCGCGCGTGGTGGCGCTTGAACCGCAGCCGCTGCTGATGCGCGCGCTTCGCCTCATCCATGGCCGTGATCGTGCCGTCATGCTGTTTCAGGCGGCGGCCGCCGCCGAGCAGGGCGATCTGACCATGCATTTGAATACGGCCAATCCGACCGTCTCGACACTTTCGGATTCGTTTCTTTTTGCAGCACACGATGCGGACGGCTGGCGTGAGCAGACGTGGGACGGCATGACAACCGTGCCCGCGACGACGCTCGATCGCCTCATTGAACTGATAGGTCCGCCGGCCTTCATCAAGATCGACGTCGAGGGCTATGAAGATCGCGTGCTCGCCGGCTTGTCCCAGTCGCCGCCTGCGCTATCGTTCGAATTCACGACCATCGCGCGCGATGTGGCGATGCGGTGTCTGGATCGTCTCGCGGGCCTTGGGCCGTATGGGTTCGATGTCGCCCTCGGCGAAAGCCAAATTCTGGAACTTGGGCGCTTTGTCAGCGCCTCTGAAATGGCCAAGTATCTTTCCAATTTGCCGCACGCAGCCAATTCCGGCGATGTCTATGCCGTGTTGCAGTCACGTGGTTAGAGTGGCGCCGGTCTCGATTCAACGGGAGTTCAGAATGCCTTTTCAGTCTCGACGCATCCTCGCGTGCCTCGTGCTCAGCGCGGCTTTGGCAACAGGCGCCCGCGCCGCCTCGCTCGATGGTCTTGCGGTAGACGTCAAGAACGAGACGGAGGCGGTGCTCTGCGCCGAAAAGGACAACGTCGCCGTGTCGTTCGCCAACAAGGATGTGCGCTCGTTCCGTATCGAAGCAGCGCATCCTGTCTATCTCTCGGCCGGTATGCGCGACAACTTCGAGGCCGACTGGACGGCCTGCGATATGAGTGCCGATCCTTCATTCGCGGCCACCGGCACGCCGCGCAAGGTGACGCTCTACGAAGAGACGGAGATGTGGGTCGTCGGCTACGCGTTCCCTGCGTTCTGGCGTCCCTCGACCGCAAGCGTGCGCATCGGCAACCGTGTCGAAAAGGGGCTGCATCTCATCCAGGTCTGGCTGTTGCGGACCGACGGCGCGGAAGAGGTGCTCGTGCTCTATCCCCAGGATGGCTACTGGCGCCCGCGCCCGATGACGCCGCCGACGATGCGCAACACGGGCTATGGCTCGTCGTTCCTCGTTGGTCCGATCGAGGTCGATGGCCGGCCGCTGGTCAAGATCAAGGAGGTCGTGTTCGATCCGCCGTCGCGCACCTTCACGCTCGATTTCGAGAAAGGCGGCAAGGCCACCGTTCAGATGGTGAAAGCCGACAGCAATAGGCTCGCGCTCGATGTGGCCTTCGACCATGCGATCGACGGCGGGCCGTTCGCCATGTTGCGCTCGATGTATATCACCGAGTTCAACAACGACATGGCGCGCATCGCCGTGCGCGAGAAGGGTGCGAAGGGCTGGCGCGAAGACAACATCATGAAGTTCGACAAGGCGCACGCCACCGACATTTGGATGGGTCGCCTTGCACCCTCACAGCACAACACGTCGTCGCCGGATCTGGTGTTCAACAGCTTCTCGGATGGCCCAACGCCGAAGCGCCCGAAGAACGAACCGCCGCCGACCATCCCGCCGAAGAAGGCCGAGTAAAGCGGGCAATACGCAGCGTCTACGCGGTCGCTCGTGCGCGTCCTCAATACGGGAACGGGCGTTCCTCTTCGGTGCGCTGCTGCGCCCGTGTTTTGGTGCGCATGCCGGGCGCGATGCTCGACACCGTCGTGATCACGCGCTGGCGCGCAGCGGGTTCTGATTGCCATGGCAGCACTTCAGCGGCGCCGGCCGAAATCTCCGTCGTCGAAATCGCAGTCGCTGAAATCTCAGGCGAGTTGTCCGTCGCCCGCGCGCTCGGCATGGCCGCGCCAAGGTGCTGCGGGGGCGGCTGCTGAGTGTTGGTTTTCGTCTTCGGACCGTTCGGGGCCGACGTCGTTTGCAGGGATGCCTTGACGTCGGAGGGCTTGCTCGCGCCCTTCCAGCCGCTGTTGCTCCAGCCGTCGTCCGCCCACGATTTACCCGAGGGTTTTGTGTTGGCCTTCGCAACCTTGACTGTTTCCTGCGTCGGCGCGACCGATGCCATCGGCGTGTTGGCGCCGGCCCGCGCCAGTTCCAATTCGTGCTGCAGTCGGCGGATTTCGAGATTGTACAGTTCGGAGCAATCAAGCCGGTTTGGCACGCCGCCAAGCGGAATGATCATGCGCGCATAGACGGTGCCGGAATTGAACGCGCCGCCGTTGTCCTGTCCGGCAAGTCCGCCCAAATCGGCGTAGGCGCCATTCGATGCCATGCTGGAGCGGCAGGTGGTGCCGTCGGCCGCACGGATTTCGTCCTGACCATTCGGCTGCGGCACCTGTGGAAGGTGCATGCCGTAACTGTAGGTCTGGTTATTCAAGTAATACGGATACTGCTGCGCCGTCGTCTGTGCGCTGGCGCTGTGCACCGACGCGAGCAGCGACACGATCGCCATCGACAGGATCAGCGGACGCGATGTCCCAGAAACCGGCCACATACTTGGGTCCTCAAACGGGTTGACTTGTCTTCGAACGGAATGCTTTCGGCGCAGATGCGCACGCGGCGCTGGGCGGCCCCGTCGAATGGCACCATCACCACGACGCTGCGATTGTCCTGCGGGCCAAGCGTCAGGTCCGGTGGCGATACGATTGCCGGAACGGGGGCAAATGTTTCGTCATAGACTTTCACTTCAATTCGGATGCGGCGCTCATAGGGATTAGCTGGGAAGACGCGAACTGCGAATTGGTCGGTGAAACTTTTGATTTCGCCGCGCATGGGCGTCAGCGCCTGAGCTGATGCCGCTTGTGCGCTGGCGAAACTGGCGATGGAGAGACTTCCCATCGCCAGCATTGTTCGTGTGAGGGACTTGCCGATCATTCGCATCTCACGATGACTTCGGCCGCATAGGCGCCGCCAGCGAAGGTGCCGGACGACTTGGCGGCGGCAAGATTGACGGTCAGGTTCGTCAGGCCGCTGTTGAGGTTGGTTGCGGTCGT
>JBOFCQ010000396.1:0-8769 GCA_051646145.1 Hyphomicrobium sp. | reverse complement strand
TTTTGACGGCGTCGCTGGCGGCCTTGGCGTGCGGCCTCAACGTCCTACGCATGGCGCGCTGGTGCGGATGGCAAACGGCGTCCGAACCGCTCGTTCTCATTCTTCACGTCGGCTTTGCTTTCGTGCCGCTCGGCTTTCTACTGGTATGCCTCGCGAGCCTGCGTCCTGACATGGTTTTACCGACAGGCGCGCTGCATGCCTGGACGACAGGCGCCATCGGCGTGATGACGCTGGCCGTCATGACGCGCGCGAGCCTCGGGCACACCGGGCGCAAGCTTGTCGCGACGCCTGCGATTACCGCAATTTATGTTCTGGCTGTCGCCGCTGCTCTGGCGCGGATCGTGGCCGCGTTTGGCATAAGCCGCGAACTCACACTCGCGCTGTCGGCATCGGCTTGGGTTCTAGCTTTTGCGATTTTCGCTGTTGTCTACGCGCCGATGCTGGCGGGGCGGCGGATTTGATGACGCCTGCTGATCCGCTGCCATCCGCGATTGAACTGCAACCGGGCGCGTTCGCCATCGAACTCGCGTGGTCGGAGCGGACGCTCATCGTCCAGCCGAATGAAAGTGCGCTGCATGTGCTGATCGCGGCGGGCGTTCCGATCGAACCTGGGTGCCAGACAGGCGCGTGCGGGGAATGCGTCACGCGCTATCTGGAGGGCGATCTCATCCACAAGGACAGTTGCCTGAATGCGTCGGATCGGGAGACAGCGTTCTGCCCGTGCGTCTCCCGCGCGCAAACGCGCATCGTCATCGCATATTGATGCCCGTTCGGTCGATCAGCGCTCTCAGATGACCAGCTTTTTATATCGGCAGGGCGTGCCGCGACACGTCTGCCACGTCCGCCATCGGCTCAATCGTTTCGACAGCTTTCAGCTTCGGCGGTGCGATCGCCAAACGGCGTGCGCTTTCAACCGCGACGTCCGCACGGGGCGTCATGTCGTCGGCAATCTGGTCCTCGACCATGGCATAGACGAGCAGCGAGAACGCCAGCGCCAGAAGCAGGCACGTCAGGCCAGGTCCAATCGGACCGGTTGCGAACTGGCCGACGCCATGCAGAAAAGCAGCGCCGCCCAGAAGAGGCAGGCCGACCCAATTGGCGATGCGCGTGTGCGCGCGGCGGCGCTGCGCGTCAGCGTCGGACGTTGGGGTGGTGCTCGACGCGAGCATCGACTGCGCGAGAATGGCAATGCCACTCAGCGCAAAAAGCGTGCTTGCGATCAGGAGGCCGTTTGGGTTCGCGATGAGCGTCATGAACTGTACTCCCCGGCTGCGACATTGGCTGCGAACGAAGGTTGCAAACTGTGTCTGCGCAATCTGCGCGAAAAACGCGTCGTCGCCGGACGCAGTGCGCGCACCTGCAGAGCCGCGCGCGAGCGGACCCCACCATTACTAGTATAATCACACGAAGTGGCGACGTCGAGATCAGCGTGCGTATGGGGTGCTGGCCGGCGTTTCGTAGTCCACGACGGAGTGAAATTCTGGCATGTCGTCATCGCGTTGCACGATTTCCACGCAGCCGATGCGCAGCTTGCGATAACGGGCGCGGCCCTTGTCGGCATCGCCCGTCAATGCGATTGCAATCAAGCTGCCGCGAGCTTGACGAACTGACCGTTCGCCATCGGGCAGGCCGACCAAAGCTCCGACAGGACGCCGACGAGCGTTTCCATCTGTGCCTCGCTGTGCATGGGCGAAGGCGTCAGACGCATGCGCTCGGTGCCCTTCGGCACTGTCGGATAGTTGATCGGCTGAATGTAGATGTTATGGCGTTCCAGCAGCGTGTCGGTGACGGCCTTGCAGTGAATGGGGTTGCGCACGAGGATCGGCACAATGTGGCTGACGTTCTCGATCATCGGGATATTCGCCGCGCGCAGCCGTGCCTTGAGCGACATGGCCCGGCTTTGATGCTCCGTGCGTTCCACCGAACTTGATTTGAGGTGCCGCATGCTCGCGAGCGCGCCGGCGGCAATCGCGGGGGCGAGCGAGGTGGTGAAAATGAAACCGGCCGCGAACGAGCGGATGGCGTCGCACAGGTTACGGGATGCCGCGATATAGCCGCCCATGACGCCAAAACCCTTGGCCATGGTGCCGTTGATCACGTCTACGCGGTGCATCACGCCATCGCGTTCAGCGATGCCGCCGCCGCGCGGTCCGTACATGCCGACCGCGTGCACTTCGTCGAGGTATGTCAGCGCACCATACTTCTCCGCAAGATCGCAGATGGTGCCGATGGGCGAGATGTCGCCATCCATCGAGTAGACGCTTTCAAAGGCGATGATCTTGGGCGTTCCGATGGGTGCGGCGCGCAGTTTGGCTTCCAGATCCTGCAGGTCGTTGTGACGGAAGATTTGTTTTTCGCCGCCGCCATGACGGATGCCTTCGATCATGGATGCGTGGTTCTTCTCGTCCGAGAAGATGACGGTGCCCGGCATCAGACGGACCAGCGTCGACAAGGTCGCGTCATTGGCAACATAGGCCGACGTGAACAGCAGCGCCGATTCCTTGCCATGCAGATCGGCAATCTCACGTTCCAGTTCGACGTGATAGTGGGTCGTGCCGGAAATATTGCGCGTGCCACCCGATCCCGCGCCGACGGCGTCAATGGCTTCATGCATGGCGGCGAGCACGCTTGGATGCTGGCCCATGCCGAGATAATCGTTCGAACACCACACCGTGATCGGCATCACGCCATCTTTGGTGTGGCGCACGCCTGACGGAAATTCTCCGCGTCGCCGGCGTATGTCGGCGAAAACGCGATAGCGGCCTTCCGCGCGGAGCCCATCGAGATAGCCGGCGAAGACTGAATCGTAGTTCATAGTTTCCTCCCGAATGGGCTCGTCGTTCTGCAGTCCAATTTCGTCACGATCGCGGCGCGCGGTGTGTGATCGGCAACGCCGGCCGAAATGCAAGATGTGATGACATCGATCATGCGCGTGCCCCAGCGGTTGCAACCGGCCGTGCCAGATCGACGCGATGTGATGACTTCAGCGATGACAGTGTGTGGTCTGTTGCTGACGTGGGCGCGCCTGCACCCTCACGCGACGCAAGGCCCCACGACCACAACTCCGCCGACGGCATTGGCAGCACGAGGAACCAGTGCTCGAGCACGGCCAGACCCATCAATGTCGCAAGGAAAACATAGCCTGCGGCCTCATGCGGCGCGGTGGCGGGCGCAATGGCATAGCTGATCAGCAGTCCGGTCAGCAGTGTCGCGACCGTAACGGAAATCGGGAATAGGAGATTCATGGGGCGGCGGCAGAAATAGCTCGCCAGATACCTAAGATGATCGGGTAGGAACTGTTCGGTGTGGTTTGGAACGCCAAGATAGATATTGAACTTGGTACTGAGACGGGCGAGCCAAAGGATGACGAATGTCCAAAGACCGACGCGATTGTCGCCATCGCCCGTCAGCAGAAGCACCGCTAAGGCAGTCAGCAGGATCGCGAACTCGTGGTAGATGACGGCTTCGATTGCGGCACCGAGCGGCGCGCGTCCGTCTTTCTTTTCAGGGCAAGTGTCTTTGCGCGGGCCGGTGATGATGCCGAGCAGGAACGTCACTTCGTGCCATGCCCACACCAACAGCGCCGCAGCGAAGGCCGTGTAGGCCCCCGCAACGGTGTTGTCATTCGACGAGACATAGATGCCGGCGAGACCGCCGATCAGCAGAAGCGTGGTAACGGCGAAAGCCATGCCGTGCGATGCGCGCGGCCGGCCAACCACGTACAGCACCACGCCGGTGGAGAACCACCAGACGAAAAGTGCAAACAGGATTGGCCAGACGAAAAGCGACACGGGCGAGCCTTTCTTTACCAGACAGGTTCGAGGCGGATCTGATCCGGCAGGGCGTTCTTTTTTGCCGGCATCAGATAGAGGCCGAGGAACGCGGATAGCGCTGACGCCGCATGCCCAAAGCGCTTGAGGCGCGCGACAAGACCCGTCTCTTTGCTCATGGCCTCGACGCGATCGTTGACGATGCGCAGCTTCTCCAACCCTGCAAGGAAGCGCGGATTGTCGATGTCGAGTTCGACAGGGAACACTTGCCGCGCAATTTCCGACGTCAGGTGGAAAACCTTGAAGTCGTAGACGGTCGGGTCGATGCCGATGGCCTTGTGGAACTCCGGTCGTGCGTGATCGCGCACATACATCGTGGCGTAAACCGCGAGTACGAAGAAGCGCACCCAATACTTGTTGACGCCCTGCAGCAGGTGCGGGTTCGATCGCATCAACAACGCGAATGCTTCGCCATGGCGGAACTCGTCGTTGCACCACTTTTCGAACCATTTGAAGATCGGGTGGAAGCGGCGGTCCGGGTTCCGTTCCAGGTGGCGGAAGATGGTGATGTAACGCGCATAGCCGATTTTCTCGGACAGATACGTCGCGTAGAAAATGAATTTCGGCTTGAAGAACGTGTACTTCTTGGCCTTGGTCAGGAAGCCCAGGTCGATGCCGATGCCGAGATCCTTGAGGCTGTCGTTGATGAAGCCGGCGTGGCGCGCCTCGTCGCGGCTCATGTACTTGAAGAGTTCGACGATATCCGGATTTTTGCCGCGCTTGCGCATTTCGGCGTAGAGCACGCAGCCTGAGAATTCCGCCGTCAGCGAGCTGACGAGGAAGTCAACGAACTCCTTGCGCAGGCCTTCCGGCAATTGCTGCAAGTCGAACTGATCCCAGGCTTCCGTGCGGCGGAAATGGCCCTTGTTCGGGTCGGCGCGCATTTCGGCGAGAAGCACATCCCACTCCTTGCGCACGGACGAGACGTCGATGCGGTCGAGTTCGTCGAAGTCCGTCGTATAAAAACGCGGGCTCAGCATGGCTTCTTCGGCGGCAAGTCGCGTCGTTTCATTCGGAGCGAGGCTGATGGTTTCAATGGTCATAGCTTCCTCCCCGAAGAAAAGCTGACTTCATAAAGTTCGGTCAGTTCGAAGTGCGCGGCGAGCTCGGTCAACTTGCGTTGCAGAGCATTTGCGCGGGTCACGGTTGCTTGGCGCTGCAGCACCACTTTCTGCCCATACGGCACGCGGATGGCGTCGCCGTGGACCAGCACCTCGTCACCGGCTTTGACCGGATCGGTGCCATGCAGCTCGACGTGGGCGTGCAGACTTTCGAACGTATTTTCGATTTCAATCGTGCAGGGCACGGTCGAGGTATTGCGGCCTCGAAAGAAACCTTGCGTCATTGCGGCGTTCTCCCCTTGGCGATGAGTTGCGTGAAGGCCTTGAGATTGTCGGCGCCGAAAGATCCAAGCGTCACCATGCGCCCCGTTGCCGGGTCTTCCATCGCACTGGTGCCGTTTGAAAAGGTGTGTAGCCGGAACGGGGTGTCGGGGCTGATGCCGGCGAGTGATCGGTCGCGCGCAAAGCCCTTGACCACGACGGTCACGAAGCCGTTGCCCTTGGGCGGGATGTCAGCAACGCGGTCGCCGTTGGTCGCGTCGGTGACGATGACGTGTCCGCCGGGTTGCTCGGCAAATCGCAGTTCGCGGCTGATGACCGGCGTGCCGAGATCGAGACGCGTCGCCCCGATATCCGACCAGCGTGCCAAGCCGGCCGATGCCATGGTGAGCGCCAGCAGGCATCCGGCGGAAATGAGAATGCCTTTGGGGAAGGGTTGTGCGTCGATGGCGTCTGACATGGCGTGGTGTCCGAAGTGCAGTTGATGTTCAGGCGGTGGCCGGTGCACCGTGGTGATCGAGCGAGGGGCGTGCGGCATCGCTGGCGGTATGGCGCGGTGACGACATCGTGCCGGGTACGCCAGCCGAAATCATCGCCGATACCAGTGACGCTGCAACCTCATCGCCCTTTGGCACCGAGCGCAGCGTTGGCTGAGCTTTTTCCAGGTGCCATCCGCGCGCGTGCGGCCACAGATGCAGGTAGGACAGGCGCAGCGGGCCGCTGGTCGACAAGGCGATATCCGACGTGCCGTCGGCGTAGTCCTTGCGGTCGACGCCCGAGATTTCGTTGAACGGGATGTTCAACGTCATTGGCAACGCCACGCCGTAACGCATCACCACGCGCTTGTTGGTGATCGTGTAGATCGTCGTGCGCGCGATCAGCCGTGCGATCAGTGCCAGCAGGGCTAGCGCCAGAACGCCGGCGACGATCACGCGTGCCGTCGGGCCGAATGCGTCGGCGATGGTGCCGCCGCCTGCCAGTGTCATGGCGAGCGGCGCCGTTGCAAGCAGCAGGAAGTAGATGGCGACGGCATTGACGTGCATGACGCGCCAGGCAACGCCGTTCGCATCCGGGCTTCCCTGCCAGATGAAGTGCTCGCCCTCCGGCAGCATTTCCGGCAGGCCCGGTACGGGTTCGACTTCGTATTCGCGATCACTCACAGCACCGGCTCCGTTCTAGAGGGATGAGCGTAAAGCGTGCCGGCACCGAAGTATGCGCAGATCTTATCTTCTTCGAGCAGCGTCACCTGATCGGGGTTGGCCGTTGCCGGCACGTTCGCGAAATGATTGCTGAAGAGCGCGTGCACCTTGACTTCACCACGGCGCTTGTCGACGCGGGCGAACGTCATCGGGATCAGCCGGCGGCCGACGCCGGTGATATCCGCTTCGAGATAGCGGATGATCGTTTCAGATCTATCGATCCAGATGTCGGTGACGATGCCGGCCTGACGACGATCGCCGCCGATCACGGCATAGCCGCGCGGGTCGCCGTCTTCCTTGGCCACACTGAAGTTGCTTGCGACGCGCAGCGGCACGATCTTGGCCTGACCTTCGATGGTCGGGTCGACGGTGTCGGAGCGTTCGGCATAGGAACCGGGGCCGACGGCTGCGAGCATCGGATCGCCTGTCGGCTCCAGGGGCGCGCCGGGCCAAACACCAATCTTCTGCGCCTTGAGTGTGCGGTTATCGACTTTGCCAGACGGTGCCTGCGCCGTGCCGCCATGCGGCAGCTTGAAGACTTTGGGCGGCGGAATGAACAGGAAGCCCGGATCTTTGTAGGTGTTTGAGGGTTCCGAGAACAGCGGATAGCCTTCGCGCCGGTCCTCTCTGCGGAGATAGAAGAGAAGGCCCGCGAAGAACACCCAGAAAACGTAAAGCGTGACTTGCGCCACGTCGATGTAACTCGTGATCTGTCCTAGTTTCATGGTCGTTTCCTCCGTGGTTCCGGGAGCTAGCCTGGGAATTCTGCAAGTCCGAATTTGGTTGGGATGTGTTCGGCCGTGGGCCGGTCGCGCCGAACGAGCGGACCGATTGCGGCCAGTGTCGCAAACAGCAGGATGACTTCGATGTGGTAGACGACGTTGTATCCAGACGCGGGGCCATCGAAGGCCGGGCCGAGTTTGTCGGCAGCGCTCAAAGCCGCGACCGTGTCGCGAATGGCGCCGCTCGATGCGATGGCAAGGCCCGAGGCCGTGGCTTGCACGGCGCCCCATGCGCCGAGCGCCATGCCGCTGCCGCTCTTCTTGGCGATGTCCATGGCGGCCGTGAGCGTGCCAACCGAGAATAGTCCGGCGCCGAAGCCGATCAGCATTGTTCCAATGCGGAAGAGCAGCGCCGATTCTGTCGGGCCTGACAGAATGACGGCGGGGAATGCCAGCAGGCCTGCTAGCGCGCCCAACGCCGCGATGCGGTATGCGTCCACGCCGCGGCTTAATTGCGCGGCGGCGACGAAGAACCCGGCGAGCGTACCGGCCGCAAGGAGGCCCGTCAGCGCCGTCGTGGCGCCAACGGTCAGATGCAGAACTTCGCCGCCGTAAGGCTCAAGCAGAATGTCTTGCATGCTGAACGCGGCGGTGCCAACTGCAACGGCGAACAGCGTGCGGCGCGCGCCGGGCAGTTCCAGATACGAAATCCAGGCGCGGTGGAAATCGGTTTCTTCCGCGGTCTGCCGCAGATGCGAGGGAACGCGCGCTTCCTGTTTCCAAAGCGCGACGACGTTGAGAAGCATCGTCACCATCGCCGCGCCTTGGATCACCTGGATCAAGCGGACCTGGCTGAAATCTGCGAGCAGCGCGCCGAATGTCATGGAGCTGACGACCGTGCCGACGAGCAGCATGACATAGAGGAACGCGACGACGCGCGGACGGGCGGAGGCTGGCGCGAGGTCTGTTGCCAGCGCCAAGCCAGCAGTCTGGGTGGTGTGCAAGCCGATCCCGACGAGAATGAAAGCAAGTGCCGCGCCGGTAACGCCGATCCACGCCCCGCCCTGACTATCGCCGGACAGAAGAATGAGCGCGAACGGCATGATGGCGAGACCGCCGAATTGCAGCAGCGAGCCCATCCAGATGAACGGCGCGCGCCGCCAGCCGAGTGCGGACTGGTAGGTGTCGGAGCGATGGCCGATGAGCGCGCGGAACGGCGCGAATAACAATGGCAGCGACACCATCAGTGCGACGAGCGCGCTTGGGACGCCGAGTTCAACGATCATCACACGGTTCAGCGTGCCATTGAGCAGCACGACGGCCATGCCGACGGAAACCTGGAACAGCGACAGGCGCAGCAATCGCCCAAGCGGCAATTCCGTCGTCGCGGCGTCCGCGAACGGAAGGAGAGATGGGCTGACCTTTGCCCATTTCGATGCCAGCTTGTCGTTCCACGTTTTCATCAGGTGGCGAGCTCCATGACCTGCGAAATATAGAACCCGCTATCGACACGCTGCGTCGAGCGTTCACGCCAGGCGCGCAGTGCCGGCTCTGCCGCGAGATGACGGCGCAAAAGACCGACATCCACCGGCTCGATGGCCGGCGCACGGTCTTGCCGGGGGAAGAATCGGCCTAGAGCGTGCATCATCGTCAGAGCCGGCGTTCGCGGAGCGAAAGT
>JBOFCQ010000389.1:0-1852 GCA_051646145.1 Hyphomicrobium sp. | reverse complement strand
GGGAGGAAGTATCGGGAAGGCCGAAATCAGCGGCGGAATGGGCGACGGCCAGACCAGAGACAAGAGAACCAATTGCGAGCAGTGCGAAGACGACTTGGACGAACTTCAAAGATCGAGCGCGTTCACGATCGATATCGCTCATTGGGAACCCCTACGCAAAACACATTTATCCCAGCGGTCGAAACCTTAGCGTGCTCCCGCGCCGTGGTGAAGTGGTTTTTAACGCTTCGTTAAGCCTGTTTGATGAGCAGATCGAGAGACCGGCGCACGACGTCGGGATCGGATGGGAAGTCGTTTTCAACCCACCAGTCCTCGAAGGCTTTGAGGATCGCGCCGAGCCGCGGGCCCTTGTCGACGCCGGCCGCAAGAAGATCGGCGCCGCGCACCGGCATCTTTGGCGCCTGCCAGCGGGCTGGCAATGTCACCCGCGCGGCGCGCGCGGAATCGGGAATGGGCGCGTCCGAGCGCGCCCACGCCGCGATGGCGCCGCGCTCGAAGCGCGCGACGCCGGTTGCGTAAAGCAGCGCGCGCGCCGCCTTGTCGTCGCGCGCCGGATCGTATGCGGGGTGAGCGAGCATCGCTGTCGCTAGCGCATCGCCGTCGGCGTTTGACAAGCGCAGGCGCTGGGCGAGACGTGCGCCGTCTTCGGTTGTCGTCACGGCCAGGGCCGCCAGCCGCAGCATGGCGTCGCCGGGACGCACAAGCGCGGTCTCGATGGCGATGACGCGCCGCAGGAGTTGTGTGTCGCCATCGCTGCCGAGCACCGCCGAGAGAATGCCGGCCTCCCGCATCACGTCCGCGACGTCGGCGGCGCGCGGCGCGAGAACGAGTTTCACGACCTCTGCGCCGACACGCTCGGCGGAGAGCCGTGTCAGGCCATCCTTGAGCGCAATGGCGGCGGCTAGCCCTTCGTCATCCGGCGCGCCGGCGGCGTACTGAGCTGTAAAGCGAAAGAAACGTAGAATGCGCAGATAATCTTCGCGGATGCGGTCTGTGGCGTTGCCGATGAAGCGCACGCGGCGCGCTGCAAGGTCGGCAAGCCCGCCGACGTCATCGACGATGCTGCCGTCGGCCTTGGCATAGAGCGCATTGATCGTGAAATCGCGGCGGCATGCGTCAGCCGCCCAGTCATCGGTGAAGGCGACGACGGCATGTCGGCCGTCGGTTTCGACGTCATGGCGAAGCGTCGTCATTTCGAAGGGATGTCCATCGGCAACGATGGTGACGGTGCCGTGGGCAAGGCCCGTCGGATGCACGCCGAGGCCGGCCGCGCGCGCGAGGTCCATCACGCGCTCTGGCACGGCGGGTGTTGCGAGGTCGATATCGGTCACGGGGCTGCCGATCAGCGTGTTGCGCACCGCGCCGCCGACAACGCGGGCTTCGCTGCCGCCATCGCGCATCATGTCGAAAACGCGCCGCAAGGCCGGCGCCTGAAACCAGGCTGCCTCGGCGATCGTGCTGTTATCTTTTTGCTTCGGTGTCGCGCGCGTCATCGGCGTCTCTGGGTATCGCAGTGTCGATGGCTGAGTGTCGGGTGCTCAACGACCTGAGCCCTGGTTCAGTTTGCCGTCGCTGTAGGAATCCGGCGTATAGGGTGCACGCGGATCGTGTCCGTCGCGCGTCGAGAACAGCGTCAACGTCGTCAGCATCAAGGCCGCGCCGAGAACGAACAGCTTGACGAGCGGCGCCGCCGACAGCACCCGCCATAACCCCGGCCATGCATCACGCGTGAACGCGATATAGGCGAGGTAGATCAGCGTCGGCAGGAAGAAGAAGAAGGCATTCTCGATAACGATGCGGATCATGCGCGGCAGAGCCTCTTAGCGAGCGTTCGCACCATGCCGGCGGTCGC
>JBOFCQ010000386.1:0-21304 GCA_051646145.1 Hyphomicrobium sp. | reverse complement strand
TGCCGGCACCCGCAATCGCCTCTTCGCTGGCCATCGCCAATTCGTCCAACGCCGCCTGGGCGCGACGATAAAACAGGCTGCCGGCATCTGTGAGCGCGACTTTCCGCGTCGTCCTTGCGAGCAGGCGTATGCCGAGTTGCGCTTCCAGCATGCTCACGCGCCGTGAGATCGCCGACGCGTCACGGCCGATGCGCGCTGCGGCCGCTGCAAAGCCGCCGAGCTCCGCGACCGCCACGAACGCTTCGACCTGCTCCAAGCCGCCGCGCTGTTTCAATTCATGCATAGATCACACGAGTTAAATGAAGTTGTTGCCCATTATCGCGCGGATTGCGTCGGGTTATCTAGTCGGCATCGACAGAAAAGGACAATTCGACATGAAAATATTTCTCTCCATCGGCGCCGGACCGGGCATGGGTCTGGAAACCGCCGAACGGTTCGCACGCGAAGGCTATCGCATCGTGCTTTCGGCCCGCTCATTGGAAAAAGTTCGGACGCTTGCGCAGGCTTTGCAGGCGAAAGGGTACACGGCTGAAGCCCGGTCGGTGGATGCTGCAAATGCTGCGAGCGTTGCCAGTCTCGTACAGGACGTGATCACCGCGCACGGCAGCATCGACGTGCTCCATTATAACGCGGCCGCACTGCGCAAAGCGACGGTGATGGAGCAGGCGCCCGACACGTTCAACAGCGACCTCGCCGTCAATATCGGCGGCGCGCTTGTGTCGATCCAGGCCGCTTTGCCGTCGATGACAAAGCAGGCCAGCGGCAGCATCCTTTTGACTGGCGGCGGCTTCGGTTTCTGCCCGCCGCCGGACTTCCTCTCAATCGGCATCGGCAAGGCCGGCATTCGCGCCCTCGCAAATGGGCTTTTCGAGGATCTGAAAGCGAAGGGCGTGCACATCGCGACGGTCACCGTGTGCATGTTCGTCGATCGGGGTTCGACGGATGCCAAGGCAGTTGCCGAACACTTCTGGACACTTCACAGCCAGCCGAAGGCCGACTGGACGTGGGAAATTCAGCATAGCTGATCGCGCAAACGCATCCATTTAGATCCTGGAGAACGCACGAAATGGTCAAAAAATTTAAGATGCGAGCGGGTGCAATCGCCGTGGCGGTCAGTTGCCTGACGCTTCATCCGGCGACGACACCGGCGCGCGCCGAGACGCTGCCAGCACCAAAAAAGATGTTCGCTGCCGACATGACATGGCAACCCATGGCTGAAGGGTCGCCGTTGAAGATCGTCAAGTTGTGGGGCGATCACGCCAAAGATGCGGACTACGGCATGCTGGTGAAGTTGCCTGCTGGGTTCTCGACCGGCATGCACAGTCATTCGTCCGAATACTACACGATCGAGCTGCAAGGCCGGAAAGTGCATCGCTTCAAGGACGAAGAAAAGTCAGAAGCCTATACGCCCGGATCGTTCACATACGAAATTCCGGGGCATGTGCACGAAGATGTCTGCTTGGGGCCTGAGGAGTGCATCCTGTTCATACATCAGCGCAAGTCGTTCGACTTCATACCCGAACAGAAATGACGGCCATGACGGGATAAAGCTACAGCGGGCCGAATTTTCCGCGCGAGCGGCCGGCCCGTTGTTTCACGCGCAAAGCTTCAAAGTTTCGTGCATCGCAATCCGATCAGCCTCGCGGGTAAACGTTCTGGCCGAGACGGCGGAAGAACGTGCCGGTATCGATGTCCCAAATGCGGCCGTCCGACCCGATGTGGCCGGTCAGCAGGTACTTTCCGTCAGGGCTCACGGCGAGCGAATGCAGCAGATCGCTGAACGGCCCGAAATGATGGATGCGCTTGCCGGTTGCGATGTCCCAGAGTTGCGCGTGACGCAGCCCGGCGATCAGCCGCGTTCCATCGGCTGTGAACGTCATGTTGACGGTGCCGAAGGACGGATAGACCAGTACCTTGCTAATGAGATTTTTGCTGGCGGTATCATAGATGTGGGCCTGCCCGCGCACGGCTACCGCCAATTTTTTGCCGTCTCGCGAAAACGCTATCGAGTCGGCTGATCTGTCGCCATCGGCTTCGACCTCCCAGATCTGCTTTCCGGTGTCGAGCTGGCGCAATTGAATGAGTAGGCGGTTGTCTTCTTTAGGCGCTGCCGTCGCCAGAAAGCCGGCCGTATCGGACAGCGCAAATCTCGGATAGTCATTGGGGACCCCGGGCAGGCGATAACGCTCTGCCTTGGTCAGCGTGTCGTAGACGACCAAATCACTTTTGTAGCCGCCCAAGACGACGAGGCCGCTCGCCGATGTCTCGATGAACGGCGGTAGCGGCCATTCTGGATCGGATTGGGTGTAGGGCACATCACCAACCTGCTCGCCGCTGTCCACGTCGAAGATGCGGACAGGATGCGTGTCGGCTGTGACAACGAGCTGGCGGCCGTCGCCGAGGAAACGTGCGGCGCGCACGAGCCCCGGATAATTGAGCTTCACCAGGGGCGGGAGCCTCATGATGTCGATTGTTCTGACGGTCTTTCCCGATGCGGCATCCCACAGGCGCACGCTGCCATCGCGGCCGGCGGTTGCGATCAGCTTGCCGTCCGGACTCCAACGGGCGTCATAGATCCAATCGGTGTGCGACGCCTCGACGGAGGGATCGGCTGTGTCGTGCACCGGCTTTGTCGGCAGATCGATCTGCTCGCAGGCCATATCCATGTCCCATTTCGCATTCGCGCGCTCATATTCACCGCCCTGCTCGATCATCTTGGCGACGACCTTATCGCGGGCGGGTTTGACGGCGCAGATGGGGCGCAAGACGGCCTTTGCCGCCTCTTCCTGTTTCTCGGGCGACGCATGGGCTGGCAGGGATGTTAGGGCGGCTTGGCCCGCAAGCGCGCAAACAGCGACGAGGGCGAAAATACGGGTGGGCATGTCACGCATCCTTGACGTCGATATGCGCCATTTTCGGCATGAGGTGCGCCGGCGTGCAAGACCAATTTCAAAACAGTGCTTACGGTCGCCGTTAACGGTCTCGGCATGCGGTCGGCGACGGGTCGCGATCGTTGAAAACGGAGCATGGCATGGCGATGGTTACCTCGTCCGTCGATGGCCGCGTGGCAGTGCACGTCAGATGCAAAAGGGCGTGCCATTGCATGGCATCCCTGGCATGACGGTGGGCGTCGAGGAATGGTTGGAACTTCATTCATGGACGCTGCGCTCATGCCGGGAACTTTGCATCGCCTGTTGGATATGTCCGGCAGGACGGCGGTTGTCACCGGCGGATCGCGCGGGCTTGGGCTGCAGATCGCGTCTGCGTTAGGCGAGTTCGGCGCGACACTGGCCCTCGTCGCACGCAAGCAGCAGGATCTCGACACCGCTGTTGCAACGCTGGCGCATCAGGGGATCACAGCGCACGCGTTTGCAGCAAATCTCGGTCGCGGTGATTATGAGCAGCTCGTCACGGATATCCTGGCGCGGACGGGGCGCATCGACGTGCTCGTCAATAACGCCGGCGCAACGTGGGGCGCGGCGGCTGAAACGCACCCGATCGAGGCCTGGCAGAAAATCATCGATCTCAATGTGACTGGTCTCTTCCAGCTCACTCAGGCGGTAGCGCGCACCGCGCTTCTTCCGCAGGGCAAGGGCGCTATCATCAACGTTGCGTCGATTGAAGGCCTGCTCGGCCATCACCCGGATCGCATGGGGACGGTCGCCTACAACACAGCGAAGGGCGCGGTCATCAACATGACGCGTGCGCTCGCGGCCGAATGGGGCCCGAAGGGTATCCGTGTCAACGCGCTGGCACCCGGCTTCTTTCCATCGAAAATGACGGAGGCGACGCTCGCAGAATTCGGTGACCGCTTCCTGCATGAGACGCCGCTCGGCAAACTCGGCGGGCCGTCGGATCTGATGGGCGCGGCCTTGCTGTTGGCGTCGGACGCCGGTGGACATATCACCGGACAGACGATCATCGTCGACGGTGGTGCAACAATTATCTGAGCGGGGTGGCCACAACGCACGGTCCGCCGTTTGAAGCGGATGCAAGAGCGACGCGCGATGATAAGATCGCCGCCGACGACTTGCACGTATCGCAGAGACCGACCGCCGACATCCCTTGGAAACGCGAAAAGATATTTCCATGACCGCCGGAGAGACGCCTCACGCGCCGCACGCCACTTTGCCATCAAGCCCGCTTCAGGGGCTGATGCAGGATTGGCACATGACGACCAATCGCTTTCTCGAGCACGCAGCCAATTTGCACGGCGCGCGGCCCGTCGTGTCGCGCCTTGAAGACGGCAGTCTGCAGCAGCAATGCTACCGCGATGTGAAGACAACGGCCGGACAGTTGTCCAACGCGCTCATTACCAATGGCATTGTGATGGGTGACCGGGTGGCGACGCTGGCGATGAACGGCGCCATGCATCTTGCGGCGTGGTACGGCATCTCAGGCATCGGCGCGGTCTGCCACACGCTGAACCCGCGTTTTTCCGATGCGCAGCTCATCTACATCATCAATCACGCGGCCGATCGCATCATCCTCGCCGATGGCGCGTTCGCGCCGCTGTTGCAGCGCTTGCTGCCGCAGTGTCCAAGCGTCGAGCGGGTCGTGTTCTTCGAAGCGGCGGCGGCCGGCTTCACGGCGCAAGTGGCTGTTACGTCATTTGCCGATTTCATTGCCGAGCATGGCCCGGAGTGCCGTTGGGGCGAATTCGATGAGCGAACCGCGGCCGGCCTTTGCTACACGTCCGGCACGACGGGCGAGCCGAAGGGCGTTCTCTATTCGCATCGCTCCAATGTGCTGCACACCTTGATGACGATCCAGCCGGACGCGCTCGGCCTGTCCGCGCGCGATGTCGTCATGCCGGTTGTGCCGATGTATCACGCCAACGCATGGGGCCTGACGTTTTCAGCGCCAGCCGTTGGCGCGAAGCTGGTGCTGCCCGGGCATCGTCTCGATGGCGAATCGCTCTGCGCGCTGATGGCGGATGAAGGCGTCACCATGGCGGCCGGCGTGCCAACCGTGTGGCTCGCGGTGATCCGCCATATGCAGGACCATGCTCTGCGGCTGCCGCATTTGCAGCGCGTCATCGTCGGCGGGGCGGCGATGCCGGACCATATTCATCGCGCGTTCGCGGATCTCGGCGTGACGACGGTCCACGCCTGGGGCATGACGGAGATGTCGCCGATCGGAACGTTTGGCCAGCCAACCGCCGCCGTTGATGCATTGCCCGAAGACGCCAAGCGGGCCGTCATGTTGAAGCAGGGGCGTCCGATGTGCGGCATCGATCTGCGCATCGTTGACGAGAACGGGGCTGAACTGCCGCGCGATGGCGTGGCGATGGGCGCACTACAGGTGCGCGGCCCGACCGTTACAGCACGTTATTTTCGGCATCCGCAGAGCGCGCTGACGTCGGACGGCTATTTCGACACCGGCGATATCGCCACGCTCGACGCCGAAGGCTTCATGATGGTCGCGGATCGCGCCAAGGACATCATCAAGTCCGGCGGCGAGTTCATCAGCTCGATCGACATCGAGAACGCGGCGCTCTCCCATGCGGCGGTGGCACTTGCGGCCGTGATCGCCATGCCGCATCCGAAGTGGGACGAGCGACCGTTGTTGCTCGTTCAGCGGCGTGATGGAGACAGCGTGGCGGCGGGCGACCTGCTCGATCACTTGGCGGCGCGCCTGCCGAAGCACTGGCTGCCGGACGAGATCCGCTTCGTTGACACCCTGCCGCTCGGCGCCACGGGCAAGATCGACAAGAAGCAATTGCGCATCGATTTCGCGCGGGCCGAGACAAGGGCGTCCTGACGCGCCGCAGCCAGTGGGCGCGCAGCGCGCAAAATCTCGAAAGCAATGAATTTCAAGCGCTTGCCTTGCCGCGCGGTCGCTTGGCGCTGGACGCTCGCCGAGACTTCATAAGCTCAGCAGATCTTCTTGGTTCGATGCCCGATGGGTGGCGATTAAACATGTCCTCAGTTCAAACCGCTACATGAGGATAAGCCAATGTCATTCAACGTTTTATCGCGTCGCAAGACGCTGGCCCTGGGCGTTTCGCTCGGATTTGCGGGCTTGGCCGGCGCCGCCTACGCAGCGGAAGTGACGCTGCTCAACGTGTCGTACGATCCGACCCGCGAACTCTATCAGGACTACAACGCGGCGTTCGCGAAGCATTGGAAGGCGAAGTCCGGTGACGACGTCACGATCAAGCAGTCACATGGCGGCTCCGGCAAGCAGGCCCGCGCGGTCATCGATGGCCTTGAAGCCGACGTTGTGACGCTGGCGCTCGCTGGCGACGTCGATCAGCTTCACAAGAATGGCGCGCTGATTCCGGCCGATTGGAACAAGCGCCTTGCCAACAACTCGGCGCCCTACACGTCGACCATCGTGTTCCTGGTTCGCAAGGGCAACCCCAAGGGCATCAAGGACTGGGCCGACCTCGGCAAGGACGGCGTTGAAGTCGTGACGCCGAACCCGAAGACGTCGGGTGGCGCGCGCTGGAACTATCTGGCCGCATGGGGCTATGCCCTGAAGCAGCCGGGCGGTGACGAGGCGAAAGCCAAGGATCTCGTCGGCAAGATTTACAAGAATACCAAGGTTCTCGATTCGGGTGCGCGCGGGTCGCTCACCACGTTCACCGAGCGTGGCATCGGCGACGTGCTGATCTCCTGGGAAAACGAGGCCTTCCTCGCGGCCAAGGAACTCGGCGCCGATAAGTTCGAGATCGTCACGCCTACAGTCTCGATCCTGGCTGAACCGTCTGTGACCGTCGTCGACAAAACCGTCGACAAGCGCGGTACGCGCAAAGTTGCCGAGGAATATCTGAATTACCTGTATTCGCCCGAAGGTCAGGACATCGCCGGCAAGCACTACTATCGCCCGCGCGATGCCAAGGCCGCCGAAAAGTACAAGGCCCAGTTCTCGAACGTGACGCTGTTCACGATCGACGAGGTCTTCGGTGGCTGGTCGAAGGCGCACGAGACGCACTTCAAGGACGGCGGCGTATTCGATCAGATCTATACCGCCAACACGAAGAGCTAAATCACGCACACTGCGGGCGCTGTCTGATCTCTGGGTGACTGTTCCTGAACCCACGACGATCTGGCAGCGCCCAACGCGTTTGCGTCATACATGGGAGCAGGTCGATGTCGGATTTCAAACACTGCGGCGCCAAAGGCACCGGACATGCAATCGGTGAAACGCCGGAAATGCCGACCGCCAGCTCTTTCGGAATGTGTTGCCGCTCGTCGATGGCGGGGTGTCCAGGACGCCCGTTTCACACAGCGACTTTCAACACCTCCGAATTTGTAGACAAGGACATACGACCATGACGACGACACTCATCATCCCAGGATTGAAGTCCAGCGGCCCAGCCCACTGGCAGACGTGGTTCGAAGAGCACATTCCAGGTTCTGTCAGGGTCATTCAGAGAGACTGGAACGAACCGAATTTGGCGGAATGGGCCAGCCGCGTCCGCCGCGAAATCAGCCGCACGCCTGGCAGACTTTACATTGCAGCGCATAGCTTCGGCGTCCTCGCCGCTGTGCAGGCCGCGGCCGATCTCGACGACCGTATCGCCGGAGCATTGCTGGTGGCGCCGGCCGATCCGGAAAAATTCGCGGTCGCCGATTACGTACCGGCACACCGATTGAATTTCCCGAGCGTGGTCGTCGCCAGCACCAACGATGCATGGATGCGATTGGAGCAGGCTGCCTACTGGGCCGATCTGTGGGGCTCCGATCTCGTCAATCTTGGCGCCGCAGGACACATCAACGTCGATTCGGGTTTCGGCCCATGGCCGGAGGGGTTGAACTTGCTGGAACGGTTGAAGCGCGCCGCGGAATTCAGGGCGGCCAATGCGCGCCGTTCACCATTGAGTGCGCCGGGCGTGCGCCGTCGCGCGTTGCGCGATGGTCTTGCTGGGCGAACGCAGGTGCGGACGCGTCCGGCGGATGAGCGGCGCGATCTCAATCGGGCGGCAGCGTTGCTGGAGGAGGCTGGTTGGCAGGTAGCGCCGCCCGTGCAGACGCTGCGTGTGGCGCGCCTGTAACGCCAATATAGCGGACAGTATTTGTCCCTTGGAGAAGCTATTGACGGCAGGCGTTGCAATCGAAAAATAGCGCTTAGAACAACAACTTAAGCTGACATAAATTCCAGAATAACAGACGGGGGTCTGACACATGGCACGGCACTTACATTTGAGGGACGTTTCGGTAGCAGTGGTGGCGGCTGCGGCAGCATTTGGCGGGGCGAGTTTGCCTGCTGTCGCGGCCGACCTTGGCGGCAACTGCTGCGCCGATCTCGAAGAGCGCATCGCGGAGCTTGAAGCGACGACGGCCCGCAAGGGCAACCGCAAGGTGAGCCTCGAAGTTTCGGGACAGGTCAACGAGGCAATTCTGTTTTGGGATGACGGTGGCGAGAGCAATGCCTACGTCGTGACCAATGACAATTCTCGCTCGCGCTTCCGCTTCAAGGGCAAGGCCAAGATCAACGGCGAATGGGAAGCCGGCTATTTGATCGAGCTTGGCGTGCGCTCGGCGAACTCGAAGCGCTTCACGCAGGATGACGATAGCGGTGCGGGCGCTGATCCGGCCAACGTCGGCCTCGATCTGCGCGACTCGGCCTGGTTCGTGAAGAGTAAGTCTCTTGGCGGCCTGACTGTTGGTCTGACGTCGACATCGACGGACAGCATCACCGAAGTGAACCTGACACAGACTTCATCGTTTGCCAAATACTCCGACGTTGAAGATACGGGTCTTGGGCTTCTCCTGCGCTCGTCCGTCAATGGCGGTCTCAGCAATTCAGGCGGCGCCGGCATTTCGTTCCGTCGCTTGCTCGGCGATGGCGGCGACCAGCCCGGTGAAGGCGAAAAGCGCTTCAACCAGGTGAAGTACGAAACGCCTGTCGTCTCCGGTTTCTCCGCGTCGGCCTCTTGGGGCGAGGATGATTTCTGGGACGTCGGCCTTCGTTATGCCGGCGAATTCGCGGGCTTCAAGCTTGCGGCGGGTATCGGCTACTTCGAAATTACGGATGGTCCCGAGACGAAGACGGAATGCTCGGCGCGCAACGGCGGCCAGCCGATCGGCGAGAAGTGCTCGCAGTTCGGCGGTTCGGTCAGCGTGCTGCATGACGCAACCGGTCTGTTCGTCAATGTCGGCGCCGGCGAGAAAACCGACGACGTGCTCGACACCACCACGCGGTTCGCCGGCACCAACGCCGACGACAAGCAAACGTTCTGGGCAATCCAGGCCGGTATCGAGAAGAAGTTCAACGAGTTCGGCAAGACGACGATCTACGGCGAGTACTACGACTACAATGGCGGCGCTATCAACCGCCGCGTCGATGCCGCCGATCCGATCAATCCGCTCGGCGCCAATGCGTCGATCTGGAATACGGGTCTGCAGGTCTACGGTGCGGGCATCGCTCAGGGCTTCGATAACGCTGCACTGGTCGTCTATCTCTCGTATCGCCACGTCGAAGCCGACTTGTCGGTGCGTCAGGAAATCGGCGGCAACGCCAGTGGCGCGATCGGCACGGCGCAACTCGAAGACCTCGATCTGGTGATCGGTGGCGCCATCATCAAGTTCTGACACTCCCGTCGGAAATTTGAGAAAGGAAGGTGTTCGCAAGAGCACCTTCCTTTTGCGTTTTGAGCGGGCTCGTTGCGCGCCGGGCAATCCATTGCGCGCTGCCTGCTAAGCTCTGCAGTTCTTCTTCGTTCGGAATGGGCGGGCCTGCAAATAAAGTGGCGGCATCAGTCAACAATAGCGGTAAGCCATGCTGCAGATGTCGAAATTCGCGGGGAAGGACGAGCGCCAAGCTCGTCTCACGGGTACGCAATCCAAAGCCAAAGATGAGCCGCCCGATGTTGCGGCCAATCTCCGGCGCTTGCGACACGATCGCGGTCACTCCCTGGAAACGCTGGCGCGCCTATCGGGCGTCAGCCGTGCCATGCTCGGGCAGATCGAGACCGGCAAGAGCGTGCCAACGATCACGCTGATCTGGAAAGTTGCCAAAGCGCTCGGCGTGCCGGCGACGACGCTGATCGCGGCGCCCGTCCACGTGCAAGCCTGTGTCATCCCGAAAACGTCGGTGCACACGGTCTCGACCGGCAGCGGGCGGTATCAGATCCGCACGTTTGCCCGAACCGACTTTCCGCAGCCATTCGAGTTCGGCGAGATCCGCATTGCCGAGGGGCATCGCGAAGACATCGTGCCGTTCCCCTTCGGCGCCCGTGCGACGCTTTTGATCACCTCGGGTGCGCTCGATGTGCATATCGGCGATGAGCCGCTGCGGCGCATCGCTGAGGGAAGCGCCATACTCTTCCAGGCCGATGTGGCGCACGCGTTTTTCAACGCGGGCCCTGGTGACGCAACGGCGATTTTGATCGTGGCGCCGCAACGACATGGTGGCGTGTAAGGCCGAGCCCGCGTTCGGCGGCATTTCCAAGAATCCGCATATGCATTGCAGTTCTTCTTGGTTCGTCGGCGTTCGCATCCGCAATACTGTGAAATCCAGTGTGCATAAGCGGAGACCCACGATGCCCGGCCTCAACATTCTCTTCGACAAGATCCTGCCCTGGACGGCGGTTTTCTCGTCATTTTCGTTCGTTATCGCGCTGGCGCTGTTCGCCGGACGCTGACGTTTAAGTTCGGGGCTGGGGACGTATCATGGCGGCGCGACGTAGCAGAGTTCTGCCTGGGTTCGGTTTATCGCTTGGGTTTACCCTTGCCTACCTGTCCTTCATCGTTCTCATTCCCTTGTCGGCCGTTTTTATAAAAACCGCTGGCATGACGCTGAGTGACTTTTGGAATGCCATTTCGGCGCCACGCGTTGTGGCCTCCTACAAGCTCACATTCGGCGCGTCTCTGCTCGCTGCCGCCATCAACGCCGTATTCGGCTTGGTCTTGGCTTGGGGGCTGGTGCGCTACACGTTTCCCGGAAAGAAGCTGGTCGACGCGCTGATCGATCTGCCGTTCGCGCTACCGACCGCCGTCGCTGGCATCGCGCTGACGGCGCTCTACGCCAAGAACGGCTGGCTCGGACAATTCCTGGAGCCGATCGGCATCAAGATCGCATTCGGCCCGCCGGGCGTGCTCGTGGCGCTGATCTTCATCGGCCTGCCGTTCATCGTGCGCACAGTGCAACCCATCCTTGAAGATCTGGATGCCGAGTTTGAGGAAGCGGCCGCCAGCCTTGGCGCCACGCGCGGGCAGACGTTTCGCCGGGTTGTTTTTCCGGCCATCCTGCCGGCCCTGATGACAGGGTTCGCCCTCGCCTTCGCCCGTGCCGTCGGTGAGTACGGTTCGGTCATCTTCATCGCCGGCAATATTCCGATGGTGTCGGAAATTACGCCGCTCATGATCATCACGAAGCTCGAGCAGTACGATTATCACGGTGCGACCGCGGTTGCGGCGGTGATGCTCGTCGTGTCGTTCTCCCTGCTTTTGCTCATCAACGGTCTGCAGGCTTGGACTGCAAAGCGTCAGGGAAGGCAAATCTAATGGCAGCCGCCGCACGACTGGCTCCGCATTCCGGTTCCGCAAGCCGCTTTGAAGCCAACATTGCCACGCGTGACGCGCCTTGGGTCAAGGTGCTTGTGCTCGGCATCGGGCTATCGTTCTTTGCGCTGTTTCTTTTGCTGCCGCTGATCGCGGTATTCCTCGAAGCGTTTCGCAAGGGGTGGCAGACTTATCTCGCAGCGCTGATCGAGCCCGACGCCATGTCGGCTGTTCGACTGACGTTGCTCGCAGCAGCGATCGCGGTGCCGCTGAACCTCATCTTCGGCATCGCCGCGGCGTGGTCGATTGCCAAATTCGAGTTTCCCGGCAAGCAGCTTCTCATTACCTTCATCGATCTGCCGTTCTCGGTATCGCCCGTCGTCGCCGGCCTCGTCTACGTCTTGATATTTGGCGCGCAGGGCTGGTTCGGAAGCTGGCTGTCCGATCACGATATTCGCGTCATCTTCGCAGTGCCGGGCATCGTATTGGCAACGATTTTCGTGACGTTCCCGTTCATCGCCCGCGAACTCATTCCTCTGATGCAGGCGCAGGGCCGCGACGAGGAAGAAGCCGCCATCTCGCTCGGCGCGTCCGGATGGCAAGCCTTCTGGCGCGTCACGCTGCCCAACATCAAATGGGCGCTGCTCTATGGTGTGATCCTTTGCAACGCGCGCGCCATGGGTGAATTCGGAGCCGTGTCTGTCGTTTCGGGGCATATCCGCGGCGAGACCAATACGATGCCGCTGCATGTTGAGATTTTGTACAACGAATACCAATTCGCTGCCGCCTTCGCCGTTGCTTCGCTGCTGGCGCTTCTTGCGCTCGTCACGCTGGCAATAAAATCCTACATTGAGTGGCAGGCCGGTCGCCGCTTCACGGAGGACTCGTTCGCATGAGCATCGAAGTCAAAAATATCGAAAAAGCCTTTGGGTCGTTCAAGGCGCTCGGCGGGGTCTCGCTCGATTTGCCAAGCGGCGAACTCGTCGCGCTGCTTGGTCCGTCGGGATGCGGAAAAACCACCTTGCTGCGCATCATCGCAGGCCTAGAACAGGCCGATAGCGGCAGCATTCTGCTGTCTGGCGAGGATGCGTCCGACAAGAATGTGCGCGAGCGGCAAGTCGGCTTCGTGTTTCAGCATTATGCTTTGTTCCGGCACATGAGCGTGTTCGAGAACGTCGCCTTCGGCTTGCGCGCAAAGCCGCGCCATCTCCGACCGAGCGACAAAGAGATCCGCGCTAAAGTCAGCCGGCTTCTCGAACTCGTGCAGCTCGACTGGCTGGCGGACCGGTTCCCGTCGCAACTCTCGGGCGGTCAGCGCCAGCGTATCGCCCTGGCGCGTGCGCTCGCCGTTGAACCGCAGGTGCTGCTGCTCGATGAGCCGTTCGGCGCGCTCGACGCCAAGGTGCGCAAGGAGTTGCGCCGCTGGCTGCGACGCCTGCATGACGAACTGCACATTTCGTCGATCTTCGTGACGCACGATCAGGAAGAAGCGCTCGAAGTCGCGGATCGCATCGTCTTGATGAACAAAGGCCGTATCGAGCAGATCGGCAGTCCGCACCAGATCTACAACGAGCCGGCGACATCATTCGCCAACAGCTTCATCGGCAATGTCAACGAATTCCGTGGCCGGGTGGAAGGGTCGTTTGTGCGCGTCGGCGAGGATCTGCTGCCCCACGGCCGCACTGATTTGACCGACGGCGCGGATGTGGTGGCGTTCTCCAGGCCGCACGACACGGAAATCGCCGATGCGGCAGCGCCCGGCGTTGGCATTCTCGCCAAGGTCAACCGCATCCTTGCCAGCGGCGCCGTTTCGCGCGTCGAACTCGTCGCCAACGGCGCGGCGCGCGCGGGCAGAAACGATTACTTCGAAGTGGAATTGACACCAGCAGATATCGCTGCGCTTGATCTCGCGACAGGAAAACGCGTTCGCATCAACAGCCGACGCCTGAGCGTGTTTGGCGAGCGGTCTTCATAGGCGGTCCAACTTGAATTTCCAGCAACTGAGAATCATCCGCGAAACCGTTCGCCGGAACTTCAACCTGACAGATGTCGCAAACGCCTTGTTCACATCGCAGTCGGGCGTGTCGAAGCACATCAAGGATCTCGAAGACGAGCTGGGCGTCGAGTTGTTCGTGCGCAAGGGCAAGCGTCTGCTTGGGCTAACGGAGCCGGGGCAAGAGCTCGTCGGCATCGTTGAACGCATTCTGCTCGATACGCAGAACATCAAGAATCTCGGCGAACAGTTTTCGAACCGCGACAAGGGCCAGTTGAGCGTGGCGACGACGCACACGCAGGCGCGCTATGCCCTGCCGAGGATCGTGACGCAGTTCAAGAAGCAGTTCCCCAAAGTTAATCTGGTGCTGCATGAAGCGAGCCCGACGGAGATCGTGTCGATGCTGCTCGATGGGCAAGCCGATATCGGCATAGCGACCGAGGCATTGCAGGACGTCGCCGATCTAGCGGCGTTCCCCTATTATACGTGGCATCACGGTGTCGTCGTACCAGCCGGTCACGTGCTTGAAGGCGCCACCAAGCTGACGCTCGAACAGGTCGCCGACTATCCCATCATCACCTATCATCAGGGCTTCACCGGCCGCGGGCGCATTGACGAGGCCTTTGCAGCCGCCAAGCTGGAACCGGATATCGTGATGGCGGCCCTCGATGCCGACGTCATCAAGGCCTACGTCGAGTTGGGACTCGGTATCGGCATTGTGGCCTCGATGGCTTTCGATGCAGAGCGCGACCCGCATTTGCGGTTGCTCGATGCGCGCCATCTGTTCAAGGTGAATACCTCGCGCATTGCTGTCCGCCGCGGCACCTATTTGCGTGGCTTCGCGCATCGCTTCATAGAATTGTGCGCGCCGGAGCTTTCCGAGGCGACGATCCGCGCCGGCCTCGAAGCCGCAAGCGACGCCTGACTTCAGGCGCCCTGGCCGCCGCGCTGGCCGCATGTTCCTGTTTGAGTGCTGCACAAAGGCGTGGCCGGTCAAACCATGTGCTCCCGCCCTATGCCGTTCAGCTTTGAGCAGCCGCTGGACGCCCTTTGAAAGTCCCTGGCAAATATTTCTGTTGGCCTGTCGGCACCGGCTGTGCTCGTTCGTCCTTGGCATAGGACGTATCGGGAGGTGTCATGCACTACGCCATACTTTGCTATCACCAGGAAGACATCGTGTGCGGCTGGACCAAGGCCGAGGATGATGCCGTCTTGGCCAAACTCGCCGTCGTTCACCAGAAGATTGCCGAGGCCGGCAAGCTCGGCCCCGTGGTTCGTTTGATGCCGACCGCCGCCGCCACAACCTTGCGCAAGGATCGCGATCCGCCGCTCGTCATCGACGGGCCGTTCGCCGAGACGAAGGAGCAGCTTCTTGGATTTTATGTCGTCGATTGCGCGTCGCTCGACGAGGCATTGGGGATCGCGCGGGACTTGGGGCGCGCCAACCCAGGCGGTTGTTATGAAATCAGGCCGATCTCTCTTTTCTATCCCGCAGGGTCACCGGCGTGACGGATGTTCAATGGATAGGCGCCGCTCTGACGGCAGCGCGACCGCAGGTCGTGGCGGCGCTGTTGAGTTCATTTCGCGATCTCGATCTTGCCGAAGAAGCGTTTCAGGAATCTTGCCTCAGGGCTTTGAAGTCGTGGCCTTTGAATGGCCCACCGCGCGACATGGCGGCATGGCTGATCATGGTCGGTCGCAATAGCGCTATAGACGGTGTGCGGCGCAGTCGGAAGTTGCAGCCTCTGCCGTCTGACGACGCACTCTCCGATCTCGATGACGCCGAAAGCGCGCGCGTGGTGGAAATCGATGACGGGCAGTACCGCGACGACATTCTGCGGCTGTTGTTCATCTGTTGCCATCCCGATGTGCCGGCAGCGCAGCAGATCGCGCTGGCGCTGCGGATCGTGTCAGGTCTGTCGGTCAATGAAATCGCGCAAGCGTTCTTGGTAACCGAAGCCGCGATGGAGCAGCGCATCACGCGCGCCAAGCGTCGGATCGCGGCGGCTGGCATCGCGTTCGATGCGCCAGGGCCAATTGAACGCGCGGAACGGGCTGCGGTGGTCGCCACCATGATCTACCTGCTGTTCAACGAAGGCTACGCGGCCAGCGGTGGCGCGGCGCATGTTCGGGTGCCGCTCTGCGACGAGGCCATTCGGCTGGCGCGGCTGCTGCTCAAGCTGTTTCCGGCCGACCCGGAGATCATGGCCTTGACCGCGCTCATGCAGTTGCAGCACGCGCGCACATCGGCACGGCTCGACACCTCCGGCGAGATCGTCTTGCTCGAAGATCAGAACCGCGGCCTTTGGGATCGCGCGATGATCGCCGAAGGATTGGCGCTGCTGGATAAGGCCATGCGCCACCGGCAGCCGGGTCCATATCAGCTCCAGGCGGCCATCGCGGCGTTGCATGCGCGCGCCAGCCGCTTTGAGGACACCGATTGGGCGGCGATTGCCATGTTGTACGCAGCGCTCGAGCGCATGCAGCCATCGCCGGTCATCACACTCAACCGCGCGGTCGCCATTTCGAAGGCGAGCGGTCCTAAAGCGGCGCTGGAGGTGATTGAGCCGCTGTCGGAAGCCTTGTCCGGATACTTTTATTTTCACGGGGTCAGGGGCGCGCTGCTGAGCGACCTCGGTCGGGTCAATGAGGCGAGAAGCGCCTTCAACAAGGCCATTTCGCTGGCACGCTCGCCGGCGGAAGCGAGCCACATCCGCATGCGCCTCGATCGTCTGCAGGCGGCCGCCGCGTCGGCTTCGTCGCAGAAAAGGCCAGAAGACTGAAAAAAATGTCGGTCTAAGTGTCGGGATTTGGGCAATCGCTGCGTCCTTGCTGCATAGACCGATTGGATGGCTACGAAATGGCCCCGAAGATAACCAGAGTGGATAGCCAAAAATGGCAACGCATACTGCCGCCGGCCGTCTAATTGCATGATGTCGTGGCCGCTGCCGCAAGGCAAGCGGACGCGATCGAGAGAAGCGAGACGTGGCGACACGGCCGCGTGTGAGGAGAAGGAGCAAAGCGTATGGCGAACAAGCCGAAGAAGAGCCCATCCAACGATCAGTCGTCGAGCCCGAGCCCGGCGCCCATCGTGCCGCATCTTGTCTGTGCCGGAGCGGCGAAGGCGATCGAGTTCTACGTCAAGGCGTTTGGCGCGACCGAGATGATGCGGCTGCCCGGCCCGGATGGAAAACTGATGCATGCCTGCGTCACCATCAATGGCGCGCCGGTCTTTCTCGTCGATGAAATGATCGAACGCGGCGCGCCCGGTCCGCTGGCGCTCAAAGGCAGCCCGGTGTTCATCCATTTGAACGTCGCCGACGTCGACGCGTTCGTGGCGCGCGCCGTCGAAGCGGGCGCAAAAGTGACAATGCCCGTCTCCGACATGTTCTGGGGTGACCGCTATGGCCAGTTGGAAGATCCGTTCGGGCATCGCTGGTCTGTGGCGACGCACCTGCGCGATATGACCATCGACGAGATCAACGCGGCGCTGAAAAGCCTGATGACGCCGCCGTCTGCAAAGGAGAAGGCATAGTATGGCCAAGCAGAAAATCACACCCTGCTTATGGTTTGACGGCAACGCGGAAGAGGCCATCGCGCACTACATCGCCATCTTCAAAGATGCCCGCATCATCGATGCAACGCGGTGCGGAGATGCGGGGCCAGGGCCAAAAGGATCGCTGCTCATTGCGACCTTTGAAATTGCGGGGCACCAGTTTCAAGCTCTGAACGGCGGACCCCACTTCAAGTTCAATGAAGCGATTTCGCTGTCGGTCGACTGCCATTCTCAGGCCGAGGTTGACGAGCTTTGGGACAAGCTGTCGGATGGCGGTTCGCCCAGTCAATGCGGGTGGCTGAAGGACAAGTTCGGCGTGTCGTGGCAAATCGTGCCGTCGCGTTTGCGTGAGCTGTTCCAAGGCCATGATGCTGCCCGTTCGGCGCGTGTCATGGCCGCGATGCTGAGCATGAAGAAGATCGATATCGCCGCGCTCGAAGCGGCGTATGCTGGCTAAGGACAACGCTTTGAAGCGAGCACGATCAAATACCCATCTATCAAACCGGAGTGACAGTCATGGCACGTTATGTCGACGGGTTCGTCCTGCCGTTACCTCAGTCCAACCTCGAGGCCTATCGTGCGTTCTCGGAAATGGCAGGCAAGATCTGGCTTGAGTATGGCGCGCTCGAGTACGTGGAGTGCATCGCCGATGACGTGAAGCCGGGCAAACTCACGTCGTTTCCACAGGCCGTCAACCTTGAGCCTGGAGAGATCGTGGTGTTCGCCTGGATTACGTATGCGTCGCGGGAACAGCGCGACGAAATCAATGCAGCGGTTTTCAAAGACCCGCGCCTTAGCTGCATGTCGGTCGATACCATGCCATTCGACGGCAAGCGCATGATTTTTGGCGGGTTCAAAACGATCGTCGAGCTTTCAACGCAGCAACGGCAATAGCTCCCAAGCGCACGCGTTCCGCAGCCGCGAGGCGGCGGGACACGATCTTGCAATCCGCTACCAGACAAGGAATTCACCATGAAAGTGATGGTCATCGTTAAGGCAAGCACACAGTCGGAGGCGGGCCACATGCCGAGCACGGAATTGCTCGCGGCCATGGGTGCCTACAACGAAGAACTCGCCAAGGCCGGTGTCATGCTCGCTGGCGATGGGCTGCATCCGTCGTCAAAAGGAAAGCGCGTCGCGTTTTCGGGTGCAAGCCGCACCGTTATTGACGGCCCGTTTACTGAGACCAAGGAACTCATCGCGGGGTACTGGTTGTGGCAAGTGGCGTCGATGGACGAGGCCGTTGCATGGCTTAAAAAGTGTCCAAACCCGCATGACGAACCGACGGAAGTCGAAATCCGCCCCGTGTTCGAAGCCGCCGATTTCGGCGAGGCATTCACGCCGGAGTTGCAGGCGCAGGAAGATCGCGTGCGCGCAATCGCCAATGAGACGGCAAAGACAGCAGCGCCCTAGGTTCGATTGAAAGTTCGGCCGTTGGCCACGCGTCCCGGGTGCCGCTTGAGTTTCCTGTTGGTGCAAGGGTGACGAGGCCGCCTGCAGCATGTAAGGTCATTCCTATCCGAGCGGGTTCCGTCACAATGTGACGTCGCCGCAGGACCAATCGCATAGTGCCGCATGAGGCCCTACGCTACTAGCCAAGCCTGATGAGGCTGGCCATGGTGCGCCGGTGGTTGCGATGTTCGCAACGGCCACGCGGTATCCCAGCAAGAGGACGGTATGTTCAAGCAACTCGCGGCGTGGCTGATTGTGCTTCTGGCCATCGCTGGAATTTCAGGTGGGCTTGGTCTCTACAAGCATCGCGAATTTCAAGCCTCCGAAGCAGCGGCAGCCAACGCTCCCGAGCCGATGGAAGCCGTTGAAAGTGTCCGCGCGCGGCAGGGCCATTGGGCGGCATCCACGCGCGCCATCGGAACGGCTGTCGCAGTGCGTCAGCTTGAAATCCGCAATGAGATCGCCGGCACCATCGCGAAAATCGGATTTGTGTCGGGTGGCACGGTCGAGGCCGGGCAAGTGCTCGTGCAATTCGATGTCCGCCAGGAGCAGGCTGCATTGGCCGCGACAGAGGCTGAAGCGCAATTGGCCAAGCAAACGCTCGAACGGCGCGAAAGTTTGAAGACGAGTTCCGCGTTCTCGCCGCAGGAAGTTGACAAGGCCCGCGCGGAATTCGCGGCTGCGACGGCGCGTGCGCGCAGTCTTGAAGTCGCAATCGACAAGAAGCGCATCGTTGCGCCCTTCAAGGCGCGCATCGGCATCACCGATTTGCAACCCGGCAGCTATCTCGATGCCGGCGCGCTGATCGGACGGCTGCAGGGCATTCACGCCGACGCCTATGTCGATTTCGCGTTGCCGCAAGACCATGCCTCCGCCTTGCAGCTTGGATCGAGCGTCGAAATTCGCGGCGCTGGCATCCCGAACGGTGCGGCGACGGCCGCAATCGTCGCGGAAGACGACAGCATCGACGGGACGAGCCGATCGGTGCGGTTCCGCGCGGTCGCGGCGGGACTTGGAAGCGCGCTCCGTCCGGGCACGTTTCTCGATGTGGTCGTTGAAACATCGAAACCGCGTGAGGCCGTCTTAGTGCCTTTGACGGCGGTGCGTCGCTCGCCGGATGGCCAGCACGTGTTCGTCATCGTCGACGAGGGCGGCAAGAAGCGTGCGCGCGTCCGGCCGGTTGAAACAGGCGCCGTGCAGGAAGGCGAGATTGTCGTCAGCAAAGGCCTGCAGGCCGGCGAAGTGATCGCCGCTTCGGGGTCATTCAAATTGCGCGATGGCCTCGCAGTTGCCACGGAGGTTCCGGCCTCACCAGCGGGCAGCGTTAGCGTCAACTGACTGATCATCGATTGCAGAAAAGTTAGGTCGCTCACATGCGCGCTATAGAGATCTTCGTCCGCAAGCCGGTCATTGCCATTGTCTTCAATCTGGCGCTGGTCTTGATCGGGCTGCGCGCGGCGACGCAATTGCCCGTACAGCAGTATCCGCGCATCGAAAGCTCGTCCGTCGTCATCACGACCGTCTATGTCGGCGCGTCGGCGGACGGCATTCGCGGCTTCGTCACCACGCCGATTGAGCGGGCGGTCTCGTCCATTACCGGCGTCGATTATGTCGAATCGACCAGCGTGCCCGGCCTCAGCACGGTGACAGTGCGTCTGAAGCTCAACCATCCAAGCACGGTCGCACTTGCTGAAGTTGGCAACCGGCTGGATCAGATCCGCAGCGAACTGCCGTCGGAAGTGGAATCACCCTCCGTCGAAGTTCAGCGCGCCGATCGGCCCTACGCGACGTTCTACGTCAGCGTCACGTCCGATGCCATGTCGCCATCACAACTGACCGATTACTTGTCGCGCAATTTGCAGCCGCGCCTCAGCACGCTTGCGAACGTGCAGCGCGTCGGCCTCGAAGGCGCACGACCGCAAGCCATGCGCATTTGGCTGGATTCCGAGCGGCTGTCGGCTTTCGGCGTCAGCGCCGTCGATGTCGAAGCGGCCTTGACGCGTAACAATTTTCTGGCAGCGGTTGGGCGCACGAAGAGCAACGAGGTGCAAGTCGATCTCCTCGTCAATACCGATCTGCGCAGCGTTGAGGAGTTCGAACGGCTGATCGTGCGCGAGGATGCGAACCGCATCGTGCGCATTTCCGATCTCGGCCGCGTGGAGCTCGGCGCGGAGGAAGACACGTCCAATGTGCGCCACAACAGCAAGGATGCGGTCTATCTCTCCGTCTGGCCGCTTCCGGGCACCAATGAAATCAGCGTCGCCTACGCGCTGCGCGCTGAACTCGATGCCATCAAGCCGTCGCTGCCAAAAGGCACCGAGATCGCGCTCGCCTATGACGGCACCGTCTATATGGAGAACTCGCTGAAGGAGATTGCGACGACGTTCACGGAAACCGTGGCCATCGTCGGTCTCATTGTTTTCCTGTTCCTGGGATCGGCGCGCAGCGCGCTCGTGCCGCTCGTCACCATACCGATTTCCTTGATCGGGGCCATGGCGGCGATGGTCGCCATGGGGTTCTCGCTCAATTTGCTGACACTGCTGGCCATCGTGCTTTCGGTTGGTCTGGTTGTCGACGATGCTATCGTCGTCGTTGAGAACGTGTCGCGGCACATGCGTAACGGCATGGGCCGGTTCGAGGCCGCGCTGATCAGCACGCGTCAGCTCTTCGGGCCCATCGTGGCGATGACCATCACGCTCGCCGCCGTGTACGCGCCCATCGGGTTCTTGTCGGGCCTGACCGGCGTGCTCTTCAAGGAATTCGCGTTCACGTTGGCAACGGCTGTCATCGTCTCGGGCGTTGTCGCGGTCACGCTCTCGCCCATCATGAGCGCCTACACGGTGCCTGAAG
>JBOFCQ010000210.1:0-10554 GCA_051646145.1 Hyphomicrobium sp. | reverse complement strand
CGGCGATCTCGGCTGCAAGCGCGCGGCATGCGGCTTCGAGATCATCGACGCCATGCAAGCGCGAGACGAGACCCATCTGCAGCGCTTCGTCGCTTTTGAAGCGCCGCCCGGTGAACAGCAGTTCCTTGGCGCGCGCGGGGGGTATCGCGGCGAGGATCGGTCCGGCCCAGCGGGCGGAATAGCCGATGCCGAGCTTTGCAGCGGGGATGGCAAACTGGCTTGCGGTATCGGCGAGCCTGAGATCGCAGCACAGCGCCAATCCGAGTCCACCGCCGAGGCAGAAGCCGTGGATCATGGCGATCGTCGGCTTGGGGCAGCGCAGGAGCGCGTTGAAGGCTGCGTCGTTCAGTGCGTTGTAATGGTCGGCGCTGGCGCCGGTGCGCGCATGGGCGAATTCGGAAATATCGGCCCCGGCCGAGAATGCCGCCGCGCCCGCGCCGCGCCAGACTATGACGCGCACGTCGTCATCGGCGACCGCGCGCGCCATGACGTCCGGCACCGCTTGCCACCTCGCCACCGACATCGCGTTCATGCGCGCGGCGTTATCGGCGATGTCCCAGCCGATCGCGCCGTCCTTCTCATAGCGTAACGTCGCGGCGGCATCGGCCATGATGCGGGATACCTCTTTGGTGCAACAGCCTTGCGGACGTCGCGATCGATTGTTTGCAATGGGTTGTAGTCGATCCGCTGCGCGCGCGGCAACTCTTTGACTATAGGAGTTAATCTCATCCTAGTCAGCGTTTGGGGCGCAATGGTATGCTGGCGCCAACGCTTTCGGCCGTCGGCCATTGACGTGGCCGGGGGCAGGCGTTAGGCCCGTTTGAACGCAGGCTCCGTGTCGGCCCTACATCTTAAAACAGGCCGAAGCCGACACGCGTACTGCACCGACTGATGGAACGAGGACACCCGTGACGAAGCGCACCGCCACCGCCAGCCGCGTGACCACGCTGGACCCGATATGGAGCCAGATCCGCGAGGAAGCCGCCGCCGCCATGGACGGCGAGCCGGCGCTCGGCAGCTTCATCTTCGCGACCATCCTCAGCCATAACCGGCTGGAGGAAGCCATCTGCCATCGTCTGGCGCAGCGTCTCGATCACAAGGACGTCGATGCCGGTCTGATCGCGCAAACGTTCCAGTCCGTCTTTGAAACCAACGCAGAGCTTGGCAACATTTTCCGCGCCGATCTCGCAGCCGTCTACGATCGCGATCCCGCCTGCACGCGCTATCTCGATCCGCTGCTCTATTACAAGGGCTTTCACGCGCTGGTCACGCACCGGTTCGCGCACGCGCTCTGGCACGCCGGTCGCCATGACTTTGCGCTCTATCTGCAAAGCCAGTCGTCGCGCATGTTCGCCGTCGACATTCATCCGGCCGCCCGCTTCGGCAAGGGCATCATGCTCGATCACGCCACGGGGTTCGTTGTCGGCGAGACGGCGGTCGTCGGTGACAACTGCTCATTCCTGCATGCCGTGACGCTTGGCGGCAGCGGCAAGGAGACGGGTGACCGCCATCCCAAGATCGGCAACAACGTGCTGATCGGCGCCGGCGCCAAGATACTCGGCAACATCGCCATCGGCGATTGCTCGCGCGTTGCGGCCGGGTCGGTCGTGCTGGCCGAAGTGCCAAAGAACGTCACGGTTGCCGGCGTGCCGGCCAAGGTTGTCGGCCATGCCGGCTGCGCCGAGCCTGCGCGCTCCATGGAACAAACCTGGGTCGACGATTTCGGCGGCCTGTAACGAACAGTCTATCGACGAGGAGAATGACGGTGAAGAAAGACGAGATCGCGCGCTTGCAGACCTACCTGCGGAAGACCTTCGGCGCGACCAGCCTTGAAGTGCGCCCGCAGCCGAAGAAGGACGACATGGCGGAAGTCTTCATCAACGGCGAATTCGTGGCCGCGCTCTATCGTGAGGTCGAAGACGGCGAGACCTCCTATCAGCTTCAGATGGCGATCCTCGACATGGATCTTGAAGGCGTCTGAGACCTGGACGGCAAGGGGCAGCGCGGCACATGACGTTCTATGCACTCAACGGCGTTCGTGTGGAGACGCCGGGCGAAAATCGCTTCTGGGTGGCGCCGAACGCCGTCGTCATCGGCCATGTTAAATTCGAAGACGATGCGAGCGTCTGGTTCGGTGCGGTGGTGCGTGGCGACAATGAGCTGATCACCATCGGCCAGGGCTCCAACGTGCAGGACGGCTGCGTGCTGCATACCGATCCGGGCTTTCCGTTGACCATCGGCGCGGGCTGCACGGTTGGCCACATGGTCATGCTGCACGGGTGCACGATTGGCGCGCGCAGCTTGATCGGCATCGGCGCTGTCATTCTGAATGGCGCGGTCATCGGCGAAGAGTGCGTGATCGGCGCCAAGGCGCTGATCCCCGAAGGCAAGGTCATTCCCCCGCGTTCTCTCGTCATGGGTGCGCCGGGCAAGGTCGTGCGTCAATTGACCGATGAGGATGTCGCGCGGTTCACTGGCGGCGCGGCGCGCTATGTCGCCAACTGGAAGCGCTATGCCGGCGGCATGGTGAAAGACGCGCGCGACTGAGCGCTGCGCCTTAGACGCATATAGCCGTGTGCAAAATCAAAAAATTGACCGACCGCGATCGCGCGCACATTTGCTTCGCGCGGGCTGGGCGCGCCTGAGCGGTGTGGCCGCTACTGCAATCTCGTCGGATATGGGAGTTCAAAAAAGGGGGCCGAGCCGGGTCTTCGTTCAGGGGGGGAAACGAAGTGACCGGCTCGGCAGACAGGCCCGGGTTGCGGGGACGGGGGGGGATGGCAGGTGTCATCCCGGACCTGATTCCAATGCGTCGATGCAATCGTCGAGGCAGCGTGTCGGACGTTGCCCATCCAGCCGCTCGTCGGTCGGATCGGCGAAATATTTTTTCGATCACGGCGCCGATTGCACGCCCGCCAAAGCGGCCGGCGTTGCAACGTCGTTGGGATCGAGCGACACCCACACCTTTGGATTGATGTAGGACTGCCGCATAACGAAATGATAGGGCGTCTGGTTCCAGAGCCTGACCTGTTCGGTCTTATTATCGAGAATGAAATCGCCTTGCGTCGTGCGTGCCGTCAACACGGCATGCCCTTCATTCTTCTCGTCGCGCACGACGGTCAGCAGCAGCGCGCTCGCCGGCCAGCCGCGGCTCATCAACGTGCGCCGCTTGAGCAGCGCGAAATCCTCGCAATCGCCCTTGAGCGACGGCACGGTCCACAATTCGTTGACGCCGTAAATTTCGATGTCGGTGGCGGGTTCGATCGCCGCGTTGATGGCGCGATTGACTTCGTCGAGTTCGCTGAGACGCTCAGGCGTCGCGCCAAAACGGCTGTCATCTGTGCCGGTGGCGCCGCAATCTTCGGGGTTGCCTTCGCAGAAGCGCACGAAGCCGTAAGGCGGCTGCGCATTTCCGAAGATGCGCATGTAAACGGGCGCGCGTGTGGCGGGACCATTGTAGGCGTACTTCGACGACGGCGATGGCGCCGACGTGGACTGCGCGGCCGCATGACCGACGCCGGCCACAAGGCCCAATAGACTCAAGACACTGACGCAACCGTACTTCATGATACGCCCTCGAACACGGTAAGCGACTATACGATACGCACTTGGATTTACCCTCAATGCCTGGCCCGGCATTTGAGGCAAACTTGTCTCAAAGTTTAACCGGTTGATTGGGGCAGCAACACGGGAAAATTTGGGCATCTCGGCACCACAACTAAACGCTACAACCTCAAACCAGACTTAGACGCAGACTGTTCACATCCTGCATGTCGATGAACTGCATGCCGAAACCGCGATCGTGATGACGCGCGACGAGGCCGGGAATATTGGCAAGGATTACGGCACTGCCGAGCGGCGGACGCGCCGGCGTACCAATCGAGGCACCGGACGCCGAAATATCGAGCACATCGACATCGACAACGATGCCGTCATGCAGTTTGACGCGCGATCTGCGCCCGGCCGTGCCGACGCGCTCATGCTGGCGGCCGGCTTCTTCGGGGAAATCTTCGCGATTGATGAGCCAGGTAATCTGCGCCGCGAGCTTTTCCCGCTTGTGCGTGGAAATCTTGAACTGGACGCCGAAACCATTCGGATAGATGCGGGTGACGGACGCTTCCAGCCCGCCCAAATGATCAACGTAGATCACCAATCGTTCATTGAGTTCGACGATTTCCGGCGACAGCAGGGCTGCGCCGCCAACCGAAATGTCTTTCAAGGTGCATTCGTATTCGCGCCGGTCGGCGCGCATGTAGCGCCCGCCGAGGGAAATCTGGACGCGGCGATGGCGGCGCAAATCGGTAATGAGGCGCGCCTCGATGGCGTCGCTGCGAAGCTTCAGACCCTGTGCTTGAAGCGACATCGCTTAACCTCTTCCAACTGCGACCACTACAACAAGCTCTGTGGCGCCTGACGGTTCCCCATCTCGGCACGAAAGCTCGACACGTGTTCAGTATGAGAGGGGGCGCTTAAAGAAGGCCTAACCGGCGCCCCGTTTCTGCATTGTCGTCACGCAAGCTTCACGCAAGGTGCGCTTCCGGCCCGTCGCGGAACCGTGCGGGCGGCGCATGCGTTAAGACTTTTCGAACGTTTCAGAGGGGCTTTCAGAAATCCGTCAGGCGTCGCCGTCGGTCTTGCCAAGGCCGCCGTCGTAGACGCGGAACTGGCGGCGATCGACGCGAACGATGCGTGCGGTGCGCACATGCGGCGCAAACGGCGTTTGCCGGCGCATATGATCGACGATGGCGTGCGGCCGGCCATCCGGCCAAACGAGTTCGTCGTGTGAGAGGTGCGGGTTGGCAACGGGCTCGATGCCGATCCAGGCGGGCATGTTGAGTGGGGCGAAGCAGCCAAGGAAGCGATCGACCGTTTCACGGGTATGGATGAGCGGCAATATCAGCATCTCGAAGGTGACGGATTTGCCGCTGGCGGTCGTTGTCGTGATCTCGAACACGCCGACGGCACCTTGGCGCGCCACCACCTGCAATTGGCGTTGCAGTGTCAGGCGATCTTCCATCTCGAACATTTCGAAGAGATTGGACCCGCGGAATTCGGCGCCGAAGGCTTCGCAGATGCGTGTGCCGGCAAGGCGGAAGCGCGCGTCGGTAGTATCGAGGCGTTCCAGGATGAAAGTGTCGGGCAAGATGGCCGCCATGCGCGACGGTTCGATCTCGAACCGCTTCGGGGCCAGCCGGTCGCCGCGCAATTCGTTCCAATAGGCATAGAGATGGGTGTTAGCGGAATGTTTCATATGCCGAGGGCCGGTTCCTTGCTGCAGCGATCTGTCGTGTCAACGCGGGGTGCCTCGGCTGTTTCAAGCCGGTACAGTTGCGCCAAGCGCGATCGATCATGACAAGGTGGGAGCACGCGGCGTGCCATGGCGCACGGCATTCACCATGTCGCGCGACAGCCGGGTTGCAGTTCGACGATTGATCGTTAACAGATGGCCGGTGGCCCGGACGCACGCCGCGGCCGCAGCGCCTGATATCGGAGCCAAGCATCAGGGCTCTGAAGACGACACGAACCAAGCCTCAACAGCGAGATCCACGAGTATGACCGTCATGCCGCGCCGCCAGCCGATCTTCAATGCGCCTGCCATCGTGCTGGCGTTGCTGGCGGCATTCATTGCCGTGCACGTCGTGCGCTCACAATTGAGTGACGATAACGATATATGGACGGTCCTCGCTCTGGCGTTCATTCCGGCGCGCTATGCGGGCATGGCGTCAGCGTTGCCGGGCGGCGAGATCGCCAAGTACACGTCGTTCGTATCGCACGCGTTCGTGCACGCCGACATAACGCATCTCGCGATCAACAGCGCCTGGCTGCTGGCGTTCGGCTCCGTCATCGCCAAGCGTATCGGCGCCGTGCGCTTTCTGCTCTTCTCAGCCGTCTCAGCGATCGCGGGCGCGGCGCTCTTCCTCGCTATGCACTGGGGCTTGGTGGCGCCCGTCGTTGGCGCGTCGGGCGCTGTCGCCGGATTGATGGGCGGCGCCATGCGCTTCATCTTTCGCGCCATCGACGAGGGGCGCGGCTGGCAACTGCGCGAGCAACCGTCCGCTATTCCATTGATGAGCCTTCGCGAGTGTCTGACCGATCGCAGAATAGTTCTCGCCAGCGCGGTCTTCGTCGGCCTCAACGTGCTGGCTCTGATCGGCTTTGGCGCCTTCGGAACCGGCGGCTCGATTGCATGGGAAGCGCATCTCGGCGGCTACTTCTTCGGCCTGCTGGCGTTCGGCGCGTTTGATGTCGCGCCGCAGCATTTAACGATGGATCCCGCTAACGTCGAATAAGGCCTTGCGCAACCTCCGCGATTACCGCACCATTCGACGTGATCGAACCGTTTAAGAGTTCGGCGTCATTTGGGGAAGACGACGTCGCGCATTGAAGATCGAAACGGCGGAGCATTGCGACATATTCCGGAGGCTGCAGATCCGGCGCCTTCAGTCTTGGATACCGTCGCAGTCGGGCCACGCGAGGCCGCTCCGCTTCGTGACGTCGGTGGTGCGCGTTACGCCAGAATGGAGGCTCGACGTGATTATTCGCAACATTCTAAAGGTCAAAGGCCAGAATGTAACAACGGCGCGTCCCGATGAATCGGTGCAGGAAATCGCGGCCCGTTTGAGCCAGCGTAAAATCGGCGCCATCGTGATCGTCGGTGAAGGTGGCGCGGTTGCTGGCATCATCTCGGAACGCGACGTCATCCGCGTGATCGCGCTGCATGGCGCAAAGGCCCTGCAGATGACGGTGGCCGATGTCATGACGCGCGATGTCGTGACCTGCACGGAAGCCACGACCGTCGAGGAAATCATGGAGATGATGACCGACGGCCGCTTCCGCCATCTGCCCGTCGTTGAGGACAATGCGTTGATCGGCATCGTCTCGATCGGCGATATCGTCAAACATCATATCGCCGAAGTCGAACTCGAAGTGTCCGCGATGCGCGGCTATTTCGCGACGGGCTGAAGCCGGTCGATCAGCGGCATGATCTCGCCGTCGGCGGCAACGCCGGCGGTCTGTCCCTTGCGCTTGGGTGCGCGGGCATCGATCTCCCGCACGATATCGTCGATCTGCCGCTTGGCCGCATGCGCGCCTCGCTCGATCAGCTCTTCCGCGCGATGGAAATCGAACAAGCCGAAATCCTGCAGCCGCGGAGAAATCATCGCGTCCGGCGGATCGCCCGCAAGGCGTGAACGCGCGATGCGATCCTGCACGATATTGAAGGCATCGACCATCACCGTCGAAATGCCGGGGGCGCCGTCGCCGCGTCCGAGCAACTGACGCTGAATGAGACCGCGCACGCCGCGCGCATTGGCTTTCGGATTGTCTTCGATATCGTCGTCAGGTGTCTCGACGTCTTCGAAATGCTGTTCGATGTTGGGCACAATGCTGCCGCGTCCGAGCACATCGAAATTGAGATTGACCGCGATCACGTAGCGCGCGCCGAGCGCACGGCAGACGGATACGGGGATCGGATTGACGAGCGCGCCGTCGAACAGCCAGCGGCCGCCGACACGCACAGGTTTGAAAATTCCGGGCAGTGCATAGGATGCGCGCACCGCATCGACGAGTTTGCCGCGCGACAGCCAATGCTCGTGGCCGGTGCCGATTTCGGTGGCGACGGCCGTGAAACGCGTATCGAGATCCTCGATCATGCGCTCGCCGAGATGGCGGTCGAGCCGTTCGCACAGCCGCTGTCCGCTGATGAGGCCGTTGCCTGCGAGATTGAAATCGAGATAGCCGAAGACGCGTCGCGGCGTCAGTTCGCGCGAGAAGCCTTCGAGTTCGTCGAGATGTCCGGCCGCATAGCAACCGCCAACGACGGCGCCAATGGAGGTGCCTGCGATAATGTCCGGCTTGATACCGGCGGCCGTCAGCGCTTGCAGGACGCCGATGTGCGCCCACCCGCGGGCTGCGCCGCCACCTAAAGCCAGTCCGATCTTCAATGCTGCCATTTTCGGCACTCCCGACCGCGATCTCTGTCTGGCTGCTACGCAATGTGCGGGCCAGGATCGAAGTCATTTGATCAGTCTCGAAGAGCTTAGCTTAACCGTGTTAAAGTCCCCCTACTGCAAATAAGTTCAGCAAGGTGAACCGCAAAAATTGCGCTGACGCACGCCAACGGCCGTCAAGCGCGCCGGCGCACGCCAATTGCGCCCTGGTTCTCTAGTGTTTGATTGTGAAACGTTGTGCGGGCCAGCTTTCCGGCGCGCTATGTTGCGTGCGGCGCAACATGCTGGAGCGCGGGCGCAGCAGAGCCATCGCCAGACGCGATGAGGCGGCGGTAGAAGCAGGATGGCTGACCTGTGTGGCAGGCAACCCCGGCGCCCGCAACGCGCGCTTTGATCCAAACGACGTCCTGATCGCAATCGGTCAGAATTTCCGCGACGACGAGCACGTTGCCGCTCTCTTCGCCCTTCTTCCAAAGTTTGCCGCGCGACCGGCTCCAGAAATGGGCTTCGCCCGACGCAATCGTCAGCGCGAGTGCTTCTGCATTCATGTGCGCGAACATCAGCACATCGCCACGCGCCGCATCCGTGACGATGGCGCCGATCAGACCATCGGCGTCGAACTTCGGCTGGAATGCCGTGCCGCGTTCGATGTCAGCGGTTGAGCCGCGTGCGGCGAACAGTGGGTGTATGGACGAGGTCATGACGGATGTCTTTCAGCGAATGGGATTGGGCTGTCAGGATGTGCGACGAGCGCGCATGGCGCCACGGTCGCGCATCACCTGACGGGCGTTGCATGCACGGCAGTGAGGAAGCGATGTTGCCAATTGGGATCGCTCTCAAACACGCCGAGAAATCGCGTGGTGACGGTTGTCGAGGTGCGCTGGCGCACGCCGCGCATCGACATGCACTGATGTTCGGCCGACATCATGACCGCCACGCCCTTGGCGTTGAGCCCGGACATGATCGCGCCCGCGATGTCGCCAGTCAGGCCTTCCTGCGTCTGCAGGCGACGGGCGAAGATCTCGACAATCCGCGCCAGCTTGGACAGGCCGACGATGGCGCCGTCGGGAATATAGGCGACATGCGCCATGCCCATGAACGGCGCGATGTGATGCTCGCAATGGCTCTCGAAGGCGATGTTGGCCACCAGCACCATGTCATCGTAGCCGTTGGGTTCGTTGAAGGTTGCTGAAAGTTCCGCCGCGACGTCGGCCTGATAGCCGCTGAAATAATCGCTATACGCCGTGACCACGCGCGCCGGCGTTTCGAGCAAGCCGTCGCGGGCCGGATCGTCGCCGCTCCAGGCGATCAGCGTGCGCACGGCCTCTTCTGCCTCGGCGCGCGTCGGGCGGCGGCGCGGCAGCGTTTTGACGTTCGGGGCTGACGGCATCTTTCTCATCGGTTCGGCCAACTCACGCATTCAGCGACGCCGTTCGCAATCGAGCACGTGGGCAGCGGCGATAACAGAGGCGGCCCTGGCGGGCACGACCGCGTCCATCCGCCCGCCCGTCATCAGCCTTCCCATGGCCCAAAGACCGCTCGAAAACGGCAGTATCTCGTCTTATATACGGGCAGCGAGGCGCTTGGACGAGGGTTTCCGAGCAATAATGTTGAGGCGCACGTGGCTGAACTCGACGCCATCTACAACACACGTATCCTGGAACTGGCTGGCGCATCGGCCCGCGCCGGGCGCTTGCCGGACGCCGATGCCAGCGCCACCGCGCACTCCAAGCTCTGCGGGTCAACGGTGACGATCGACCTCAAAATGAGCGGCGGCCGGATTTCCGACTATGCCCAGACCGTCAAGGCCTGCCTGTTGGGGCAGGCGGCGGCGGCCGTCGTTGCGCGCGAGATCGTCGGCACGGAACCGGCCGAGTTTCGCCGTGTGGCGTCCGAGATGCGCGCCATGTTGAAGACCGACGGCCCGCCGCCTGGCGGACGTTGGGCCGATCTCGGCGTGCTTGAACCGGTGCGCCACTACAAGGCGCGGCACGCGTCGACGCTGCTGGTGTTTGACGCCATCGAGCAGGCGCTCGACAGTCTGGCGGCGCGCGACGGTGCGGCTGGCGGTGCAAAGCTCGCCGCCGACGTGCCATGACGACAGTGCTGCACCGTATCGCCAAGGCGATGGCGCGCGCGCCGATCCATGTCTACCGCTACACGTTCAAGCCGTTTGCTGGCCAGAGTTGCCGCCACTGGCCGACGTGCTCGGACTACGCGCTGCAGGCCATCGAACTCAATGGCGCGTGGCGCGGCCTATGGCTGATGGCGTCGCGCATCGTGCGCTGCGGGCCGGGGGGCACGCACGGCGTCGATCCGGTGCCCGATATACGCGACGCGCATCACCCGCTCGCGCCATGGCGGTACGGTCGCTGGCGCTAAGGCGATATGGGCACTGGCGCTAGGGCGGCGCGCTGCACGTAGGCCGCGACGTTACCCGTGCCAACGGGAACCAAATCCGCGGCACGGCATTTCTTACCCAATTGCTACCTGCCGTCATTTCATAACCGACGTATGCCGCCGCGCGCGCCGCCCGATCAGCGCGGCGACGATGCGCCGGTTCGCGACCACGCAAAACCGATGCACCTATCGAACGGAGACCATC
>JBOFCQ010000207.1:0-6774 GCA_051646145.1 Hyphomicrobium sp. | reverse complement strand
GGCGCCGTTTCGATACAACGCCGATCGCCTGGGGCGGCCTGGGCTTCATCGCCGGCGCGCTCGTTTGGCATTTTATCGGCTTTTGGGCCTTCGTCTCGACGATCGTGCTCAATCAAGATGCGGATCAGCGGACAGTCGTGTGGGAGAAAATCGCCGAGCGCGTCAACGACACCGCCAAACCAGGCAATGCGGCGGGCGTGACGCGCACCACAACGCGCGACAAAGCCAACGGCGCGGCGCCAAACAATGCCGACACCGCATGCATCGCCTTGCACCTCGATCGCGCGACGGGTGAGACCGTCAAAACGCCCTGCCCCGTATCATCGTTGCCGCTGCGCGACGCCGGTCGCCGCCCGCGCGCCGCGCTGGCAACCGCAAAGCCGCGGCTGCAAGATCCGGTGTCGTGGGCGGGTGCAACGGCGGTCGATACGGCGGAAGCTCCGGCAACGGAGGCGATCGACGAAAGCGCATTCAGCATGGAACTGCGCCCCGGTCCGTAAGGCGTTCCGGCTTGAGACTGGCGCGCTTGCGATAACGATGCGCGGCGGCGCCCGCGCGGAAATCAATCGAAACTACGCCGTGCAAAAAAGCAGCGCGTCCAATTTGCGAACGATTAAGCGGCCTTTTCCGTGCGCTGGCGTTCTGCGCGCCAGGATGACGGCGCTTTCGCGATCCATCCAGCGCTGACCGATCCGCCGGCCACGTTCAACCGCGCGGGGTCCAGGCTCCACGCTTGCGCAACGCGCATCACCTGCTGTTCTGTTGGATGCAGAATGATGGCGCCGCCCGCGTCGCCCTTACGCCCTTTTATGCCGCGCAACTCATAGAAGCTGAGGCCAAGCGCACGTTCGTCCGGCGTCAGTCGGCCGCGGTCCCAGATCATGCCGTCATCACCGATGGCGAAGGCGCGCATGGGCACGGCGTTACGCCAGCGCGCCCACGCGAAGAGGTCGATGATGGGATAGGCGGCGTAGTACTGCACATCGTTGAATTCGCGGCTGAGGCTGGCGAGCAGCGGCGTCAGCTTGTCCACGAACCGGCGGCCGACTGGGAGCGGCAATGGAACGCCGGCGACAAGCGTCCACCCCTTGACGGGCGGCGCGATGAAGACATGTGTATCAGCTAATTCCGCATCGTAGATTGCGCCGACGCCGGATGTCCAATTCGACGGGCGCGCGTCTTCGATCTGCAGGGCTTTGAGCACGGCGTCGGTGTCGGTCGACTTGATCGCGAGCCAGGCCATGGCATAGCCGAAGGCGCGCGGGGCATCGGGGTCGGTGCCGAAATGCACGTCGGCCGGGAATACGCGTGGCGCGATGACAAAGGCGATCACCGCAACGGTCGCAATGATCAGGGCGGCGACAATGAGAATTGGCAGCAGCACGGATCCCTCTGGCATCGAATGGAATCACTTCGACCGCAATGTTTCACCAACACCGCCATGGCGGCAAGCCATGAGCCGCGACATGCTCCGGATTTTCGGATGTGGATGACTGACGGGTATCGGCGGCAACCGCAGTTCTGGCTGCCCCGGACGGGCGCCAGTTCGCGGCGGGCCGGACGAGGCCAGTTCGGGACGTGACGCCGGACCGCGGGGTGGTCCGTCACGGCTCCTGAACTGCCCCCGTTGGCGCGTGCCATGCGAAGAGGGCATGCATGGCAAACGCCGTACGATAGTGCACACCGCCGGCCGGACCTGCGGCACGCATGTGCGCGTTGTCTTCCGGCACGACGGTGCAGGGACGTCTTAAGGGGCGCACATGACAGTCCTATGCGACCTCCGCGACAGTCGGGCGACACCCGCGAGGGCGCCGGCAGCACCATGGGTTGCAGCGGCATTTTTGCTGATCGCACGCCTGTCTGCGGACGTATTGCTCGATGCTCCGCCCGTTATCGGGACGCTATCGGTTGGCGCACCGACACAAGGGCCGGACGCACGATTGACTTCGCGCGCAATGGCGGCCCATTGATGGGCAGATCAATGGACCTGATATGCCAACAAAATCCGCCGCCGCCTCACGTATCGACCCCAAGAAAATCGTGCTCATCACGGGCGCGGCGCGGCGCATCGGCCGGAGCATCGCGCTGGCGCTTGGGCGCGCGGGATGGTCGGTTGCCGTTCACTACCGGAACTCCGGCGACGACGCTGAGGCGCTCGCCGCCGATATCCGCGGATTTGGGGTTGCCGCCATCGCCTTGCGCGCAGACCTCGCTAACTTCCCAGACCTCGAAAAACTCGTTGCTGCCTGCGTGGCGCAACTCGGGGCCCCGACATGCCTGGTCAACAACGCGTCCGAGTTCATGCTCGATAGCATCGAGACTCTCGACGAGCGGCTATGGGCCTTGCACGAAACGATCAACCTCAAGGCGCCGGTTTTCCTATCGCAGGCGCTGGTGCGCCATTTGCCGGAGGGCGTTGAGGGCAACATCATCAACATCATCGATCAGCGCGTGTGGAAACTGACGCCCGATTTTTTCTCGTACACGATCTCGAAGGCAGGCCTATGGACGGCAACGCGTACCTTGGCGCAGGCCCTCGCCCCGCGCGTGCGCGTCAATGCCATCGGCCCCGGACCGGTGTTGCAAAGCGTGCATCAGACGGAAGCGGATTTTGCGGCTGAAAAAAATTCGACGCTGCTGAAGCGCGGCCCATCGACCGATGAAATCGCCGCGGCCGTGATGTTCATTTTGTCAGCACCCTCGATGACTGGGCAGATGATCGCACTCGATGGCGGACAGCATCTCTCCTGACGGGTTAGCTCGAAAAACAATCGACAATTCGGTCAGTTGAACACTGACACTTAAACTCATGTCGCGCATGCAACGACGTTGGAATCGTCACATTCATTCCGCCAACCGTTCTCATTACCGCCCCATTGCTCGGTCAACGTTGTTCGAGGTGCCTCGGGGGCTCCTTAAACCGTTTATTAACGTTAAGCGCCTAGAAACCAATTTGGTTTGTTGGGCGCCTGATTGAGGGTGCCGCGTAATTATGGGTGTATCCATGATGTGCCGCTTTCGGGCGCGCTTTGCGCGTCCCGCGATGACAGCTTTTTGCGCTGTATCGCTCGCCGTTCCGGCTTCTGCCGCCGGCCTTCCTGAAGTCAAAGTATCGAGCAGCAACACGGTGCCCGAGTGCGCAACGCCCGGCCGTCTGACCGCGTTCCTCGAAAATCGCAATGCCCGCCTCGATGACCGGTTCAGCACCATCGCCGCAGATTACATGCGCGTTGGCCAGGAACTCGGCATCCGCTGGGACACGGCGTTCTTCCAGATGCTTCTTGAAACGGGCAACCTGACGTTCACAGGCGATGTCTCGTCGAAGCAGAACAATTTTGCCGGCCTCGGCGCCACCGGCCGCAAGGCACCGGGCGAAAGCTTCCCGGATGTCGCGACCGGCGTCAAAGCACATCTCCAGCACCTGCTGATGTATGCCGGCGAGACGGTCCAAGACCCCGTCGCCGAGCGCACGCGCAAAGTGCAGGAATGGGGCGTGCTGACCAACTGGCAGAAATCGATCAAGGGTCCGATGACCTACGGCGACATTGCCAAGCAGTGGGCGCCAACCTCGCGCGGCTACTCGCGCGATATCGCATCCGTCGCCGACGACTTCTACAACGGCGCCTGCAAGTCCGATGATCCAAAGCCCGAGATGATGGCGCTGGTCACCAAGGACGCCGCGAAGGCGACCGCGGCAGCGGCACCAGTGAAGGCTGACGGCGAAGTTGCCGTTGCTGACAACAGTGCAAATCCCAAGGTTTCGGGTGCCGAGCTTGCACGCCGCGCCGTTGATGAAGCCCGCTCGTCCGGCTCGTTCGTGCGCTCCAATCTCGGCGGGCAGAGTTTGGCGAAGGCCATCGCCGCGGCGCCCGCCGCTGCGACCGACGGCGACACCGCCGCCAAAGTCGCACCTTCGTACAAAGTCTTGAACGCGCCGGAGCCGCCCACCGACAGCGCTGCAACCGCACCGGACGCGGCGGCGACAGCGACAGCAACGGTACAGACCGCAGCGCTTGGCTCAAACGCCAAGATCGGCGTGAAGCCAGCACCCCATGCCGACGCGAAGGCCGCGGCGCCAACGGCCGCCCCCGCTGCCGGATCGAAATGCAAGGTCTGGACGGCCAGCTACGGTGGCAGCCGCGCCATCATCATCAAGGCCAGCGCCGACGAAACGACGAACTACACCGTGCTCGACGTGAACGAAGGCGCCGAGAAGCGCGAAGCCGACGCCTACATATCGGCCTATGCGCACGGCGGCCAGCCGATCGGCGAATTCACCAACCAGACCCAGGCGCTCGACAAGGCTTTCGAACTCTGCCCCGAAGGCTGATTTGCAGTTCATCGCCACGAGGGCCGAGGCATGACACGCTCTAGAATTTGCGACGTCACGAACAGACGCCATTGTCTGACAATCGCGGGCGCGCGCCTTGCGGTGTCAGCCATGGCAAGCGCGGTGCTGATGACGGCGGCGCAGGCCGCGCCGGCCATCCGCACGGGCGAGGGCAATCGCGTGCCGGCATGCGCCACACCTGAAAAGCTGATGGCGTTTCTTGAGACGCGTGGCGGGCCGGTTGATCCGCGCTATCGCGACATTGCCCGTTGGTATCGATATTGGGGCGATGCATGGCGCGTGCGGTGGGACTATGCGTTCTTCCAGATGGCCATCGAAACAAATTTCCTGCGCTTCAGGCGACCCGATGGGCAGCGCGGCGATGTCCACGAAAAGCAGAACAACTTCGCCGGCATCGGGGCCACCGGCGGCGGCGTACCTGGTGATCGCTTTCCCGATGTAAAGACCGGCGTCCACGCGCAGATCCAGCACCTTGTCGTCTACTCCGGCGAGAAACTCGCGCGGCCGATCGCGCCACGCACCGTTCTGCAGCAGGACAACATCATCACCGCGTCGCAGCGTTTGCGCCGACCGGTGACGTTCGGCGATCTGGCGCGGCGGTGGGCGGCCGACCGCAAATACGCGCAATCCATCGATTTCGTGGCCGGACAATTCCGCGACAGCCATTGCAAGCCCGGTCTTGAAACGGCCGCCATAAAAAACGCGGCGCCCGTCGCGCCGCCATCGCCGCGGCCGGCCTTGCGTCCGGTGCGCGTTGAACGGCCGTTTCCGGTACCCTCCGGCGTCGGCGGACCGAAGCCGCAGATGCTGGCGGGTCCAGAGGTTTTGCCGTGGCGTCCCGAAATCACCGAGACCGGCGGCGCGCAATCGCCAGCCGAAGGCCTGATCGATCCGAATGTCACGTGGTCTGAGGGCGCATCTACGGAAGCCCCCGCAGCCGAGGGCCCGCCGCCCGTGCGCACGCTTTGGTCGCGTGACCAAGTCAACAAAGCGACCGCCGCTCCGGCGCGCGATAGCGATATGGCGCAACGTGCGACGCCCGACGAAACGGCGAGTATTACGCGCCCCGCAGTTCCTGCACCGGTTGCTGGAACGGAGCCCGCCGCGCAGCCTGCTGCCGAGAGCGCCGATGATACGGCGTCCGATGGCGGGTTCCTGCTGCCAATGTTCCGCATCACGCCCGCAAAGCCTCAGCCCTCAAAGCTCGGCGGCCCGGTCAACGATCCTGTTGCGATTGACGTCCAGGACACAGCTCCCTGGATGCCGCAGATCACGCCTGAAGCCAGCGCGACCGAGACCACCGATCCAGAACGTGCCCGGTCTGCAGACCTCACGCCCGACCCATCTGACGCCCGGCCAATTGGTGAGCCAGCAAAGTCTGCGCCCAAAGCTGCCGCCAAGCCGCGCTGCCGCATTCTGACGGCGAGCTTCGGCGGCAAGAAGACGCTGCTCGTTTCCGGCAAAGCTGACGGCGTGACGCGCCTGACGGCGCTGACGGTACTCGACGGTTTTGAATCGTCGTTCGTCGACACATATGCGCGTGCCAACGGCATCAAGCCGGTCATCGTTGGCACCTATGCCGACAAGGACGCAGCACTGGCGGAAGCGCGCACGCTTTGTCCGGAAGCGGCCGCCGAGGCACGCTGACGGTCTGGCGGACAACCACCTGGCACGAGATTTATTCTGATCGAGCGGGCCGCACGCAGGTGATTAAAGTCGCACACATCTGCACCCGTGCGTGGCGATCGCATCCCGCGTTGTGCGGCCTTATTGACCGGGCGCGAGATACTTCAGCGCCGCACTCGACAGCGCCCCGCCAACAACGCATGGAATGCCGAATTCGACCTGACCGGCAACGCTCGCGGCAACGCAGCCGAGCGCCAGAACCGTCTGGCCGGCCTGCCCCCACCAACTGAAATTCCGCGAATTCTCCGAGCCTTTGCTGCGCAATTCTTCAATGGCCGCCATCGCCTGCTTGCGCACCTTGGCAAGTTCCAGCGTCTCGGCGGCCTCAATCACCTCGTGCAACTGCGGACGTACGTCAGGCGCGGTGTCCGCCGCCATGCCTTTCAAGATGGCCAGCAAATCCTGATCGCGCGAGGCGTTCTGCGCCAGCGTCCATTTCGCCATGGCGCCGATGGTGAGCTTATCGACATCATTGCGGTCACCCGCCCACGCAAGAACGCCGACGATGCGGCGCACAGGCGCTTCAGCGCCCGTCGCAAAATAGTAACCCCAATTGATATCGATCGCCGGCGAGTTGTCCTCGAAGGGCAGCGCTTCGAGCGTCGGCTTGGCGGCGAACAGATACTTGTCGATGAGCACCTTGCGTGCCGGCATGCGCTCGACAAAAGCGGTCATCACCTCGCGCCAATTCGCCAGCCCCGAATAGGCGATGGATTTGATGACCAGCACCTGATCGG
>JBOFCQ010000340.1:0-2424 GCA_051646145.1 Hyphomicrobium sp. | reverse complement strand
CGCCGGGATCGATGACGCCCAACGCCACCACCATCGAGGAAGAAGGCGTACTGATCGACAACGTGCAGCTTGTCGCCGGCGGCCGCTTTCTCGATGACGCCGTGCGCGCGGTTCTCGTCACCGCACGCTACCCGGCGCGCCAACCCGACAAGAACATCGCCGACCTCAAGGCGCAGGTGGCGGCCAACGTGCGCGGCGCCGCCGAGATCAAGGCCATGATCGCCGCCTACGGTCGCGCGACGGTGGCAGCCTACATGCGCCATGTTCAAGACAACGCCGAGGAGGCCGTGCGCCGCCTCATCACGCGCCTCGACGACGGGGCGTTCTCGATCGAAACCGATCACGGCAGCCGCGTCTCGGTCGCAATCACCGTTGATCGCGTGAAGCGCTCGGCGCGCGTCGATTTCACCGGCACAAGCCCGATGCAACGCAACAACTTCAATGCGCCGGAACCGGTCACGCGCGCCGCTGTGCTCTATGTTTTTCGCGTCATGGTGGATCAGGATATTCCGATCAACGCCGGATGCTTGAAGCCGCTCGAGATCATCGTGCCGGAAGGCTGCATGCTGTCGCCGCGCTATCCGGCCGCCGTCGTCGCCGGCAATACCGAGACGAGCCAAGTCGTCACCAACGCCGTGTTCGGCGCACTTGGCGCGCTTGCGCCGAGCCAAGGCAGCATGAACAATCTGACCTTCGGCGATGACCGCCTGCAATACTACGAGACGATCTGTTCGGGCGCGCCGGCCGGCATTGACGCTGCGGGCCACGGCTTCGATGGCGCCGCTGGCGTGCACGTGCATATGACCAACACGCGCCTCACCGATCCTGAAATTCTGGAACTGCGCTATCCGGTCGTGGTCGAGGACTTTTCGATCCGTCGCGGTTCGGGCGGCAAAGGCCGCTGGCGAAGCGGCGACGGCACGCGGCGCGTGCTGCGCTTTTTGGCGCCGATGAAACTCGCAATCCTGTCGGGCTTTCGCCACGTCCGTCCACCGGGCCTCAAAGGCGGCAGCTCTGGCGAGACAGGCCGCAACATCGTGCGCCGCGCGGATGGCACGTGCGCCGACCTTGGCGGATCGGCCGAGATCGACATGGCTGCCGGCGATGCAATCATCATCGAAACGCCGACGGGCGGCGGCTATGGCGCAGCACGCGACCGCGACGAAGAATGAGCGCTGGCCTTGCCCCGGCGCGCGATTAGAATGGCGGAGCCTTTCGCGCTTACGCCCAGACTGATGCCAAGCCTGATACCGAGCCTGAGATCGAGGACACCATGCCGAGCCAACGCTCCAAGTTCGCCCTGCCGACGCTGGCCGCAATCGCCGCCGCGACCGTCAGCGCTGCCCTATGGCCAACGGCGTCGTGGAGCGAAGACGCGGCCGCCCCAGCCGCAACGCCGCACGCCAGCCAGATCGCGGCGGCGCGCAACGCGATCAAACTTCTGAGCGATGGCCTGCAAGGCGAACTTAAGACCGCGATGGCGGCGGGCGGTCCAGTTGCGGCGCTCTCCGTCTGCAATGTCGTTGCGCCTGTCATTGCCGCAAATACGCAGGCGGCAACGCTCATCAAGGTCAAACGCACCTCGCACAAAGTGCGCAATCCGGATAACGCGCCCGACGACCTCGAAGGCAAGGTGCTCGCCGATTTCCTGGCCAAGACGGAAGCGGGCGCGGACCTCAAAACGCTGGAGCATTCGGAAGTCGCGACAACCGAGAGCGGCAAGCGCGTGTTGCGCTATTTCAAGGCCATCCCGATGCAGGCCGAACCGTGCCTCGCCTGTCACGGCAGCGCCATCAGCGACGAGGTCAAGACCGCCATCGGCACGCTCTACCCCGACGATCAGGCGGTCGGCTTCAAGGCTGGCGATCTGCGCGGCATGTTCTCAGCCGCGGTGCCGCTCGGCGCGGAGTAAGGCGCGGGGTGACGTCACCGCGCGCCATCGCCGATGTGGCGGGCAACGCGGATCACAGCCCAACGCAACTCCGGCAAAACCAACGAAGGGCACCGTTGCTGCAACGGTGCCCTTCTGATTTATGCGCGGCCTCTATTACGGAGCGGCCGGCGCGTCACCCGACGGCGATGATCCTGCCGGCGGCGTATGGCGGCGCTCGGTCATGAAGGCGTCGAATTCCGACTTGTCCTTGGCCTGCCGCAACCGTTCGAGGAAACTGCGGAACTCGCGCTCCTCATCCTCGAGGCGGCGCAGCGTCTCGGCGCGATATTCGTCGAACGCCTTGTTGCCGCTGGTGCCGCCGCGCGGCCGGGACCGCTCGCCGTCGAAGCGCGAACGCGCCTGCTCGAATGTGTCGGCAAACCGGCTCTGCCAACGGTGCCCACGTCCGTTCCAACCACAGCTCATGCGTCCGCTCCATAGCAAGTAGGCCAGGATTGCGAGGCCCACGGGGAAGAACAGTACGAAACCCA
>JBOFCQ010000298.1:0-2060 GCA_051646145.1 Hyphomicrobium sp. | reverse complement strand
CTACCCGTGGCTGACAAGAGATTGAGGTTGTAGATCGCCGCTTCCGTATGCGCCGTGGCGACAACCGGCGGCACCTTCATGATCTGCTCGTGGAGGCCCGGCACCGGAATTTTCATGACCCAGATGCTGTCGAGCAGCGCCTTCATCTGCGGAATGCCCCAGGCAAAAACGCAAACGCTCAGGATCAGCCACGGCACCCAGGCGCGCACGAGCATCGATTGCGGCTGAGATGTCCCCGAGCTCGCGGCCGTCTTTTGCGTGCCATTCACGTCCGCCATCGACATGGGATGAGCCGGTTGCCACACGCGCAAGAACAGCGCGAGCACCGCCATCGATACAACGGCGGCAACGACATCGACCAGCCACGGTCCGTGATAGTTGGACACCAGATACTGCGGCACCGCGAACGACACGCCCGCCACCAGCACAGCCGGCCACACCGCGAGCATGCCGCGAAATCCGGCGAACGCCCAGATCAGCCAGAACGGCACAATTACGGAGAAGAATGGCAACTGCCGGCCGATCATGCCGCTCAATTCGTGGATATCGAGCCCGGTCACGGCGGCCAACGCGATAACCGGTGAGCCGAGCGCGCCGAAGGCAACAGGTGCCGTGTTGGCGATCAGCGACAATCCGGAGGCTGAAAGCGGCGAGAAGCCTAATCCGATGAGCATCGCCGCTGTTACGGCGACCGGCGTGCCGAAGCCTGCGGCACCCTCGAAGAATGCGCCGAGGCAAAACGCAATGAACAGCAATTGCATGCGCGGATCGGTGCTGACGCTGCTGATGCTTTCGCGCAGCACGTCGAAAAGGCCGCGATCATTGGTGAGATTATAGAGAAAGATCACGTTCAGAATGATCCAGCCGATCGGTAGCAGGCCGAAGCAAGCGCCATATCCCGCGGCCGAAAATGCCATGGCAGGCGGCATCCCGAAGGGCACGATCACGACGGCGAGGGCGACAACCAAACCAATAATCGCCGCGACATGCGCCTTGACTTCGAAAAGCGCGATGGCGCCCAGCAGCACCACGACCGGGATTGCCGCCGCGAGCGCGGACAGCACGATATTGTTAAACGGATCATAGAGCTGTGACCACACGACGGCTTTCCCCCAGAACGTAAATTTTTATGAGCCAGCTCCCGTTCCGCGCGCCTGAAAGCGAGCGTTCCGAAGGCCGGTCTCTTTATTTGGTAAAATCTTTATACCAGACGATCTCGTTGGGCAACCGTCTTGCCAGTTTCGCAATTGCAGGTATTGTCCCCTCCGATCAGAACCTCCTCAAGGCCATACCCATGTCGAAGGCCATAAAGGCGCCGAAACTCGCGAATGCCATCGCGGATCATCTGGAAAAGATGATCCTTCAGGGTGCGTTGCGTCCGGGCGAAAAGCTGTCGGCCGAGCGGGATCTCGCGGAAAAACTCGACGTATCGCGCCCATCTCTCAGTGAGGCCTTGGAGCTTCTGGCGGCGCGCGGGCTTCTGACAACGTCGAAATCCGGCACTTATGTCGCCGAGTTCATGTCGCCGTTGATGAAACCGCTGGCTTCCATTCTGGCCGACAATCCTCTCGCCGCCGCCGACTATTTCGAGTTCCGCCAAGGTGTGGAAGCGCAAGCCGCGCGGCTCGCCGCAACACGCGCCAACAGCGTCGACAAGAAAGCCATTAAGGCGTGCATCGGCCGCATGTCGAAGTTTCACGAACTGGAAGATCCGACGGCGGAGTCGCAAGCCGACGTCGATCTGCATTCGCTGATTTACGACGCAGCCCACAATGTCGTTCTGGCACACGTCATGCGCGCCATGTCGGAACTGCTGCGCAGTAACATCTTCTACAGCCGGCAAACGCTGTATCAGCAGCCGCAGGTGCGCGAAGCGCTTCTGAAGCAGCACATGGAAATTGCCTCCGCCATTCTCGAGGGCGATGCAGATGCCGCGGAAAGCGCCGCGTATCGCCACATCACGTTCACATTCAATTCCGTTGAAGCCATCCGCCGCGACGACCAGCGCCTACAGGCATCGTTGATGCGTGTCGGCCGTCGCGGATATTTGGCGAAGTAAA
>JBOFCQ010000280.1:0-7644 GCA_051646145.1 Hyphomicrobium sp. | reverse complement strand
CGTTTTTCGTCAAGGTACGCGCCGAGACTTCGAGGCCAGACGACGCCGTGCTCACCGAGTTGATGATGCTGCCGATCTCCGCTTCAAAGCCACCGGCCAGAGCATCGAAGTCCTGACGGCGCTTGGCGGCCAAGCGGCGTTCATTCTCAGTTTTCTCGGTCTCAAGCTGATCCATGCGCAGCATGTTCATCTTGAAGACACCGGCGGCGCGGGCATTGTCGCCAACTTCGTCGCCGCGATCGGCATAGGGCACATCCTGCGACCGGTTGCCATTGGCCAGCGCCATCAGCACCTGCGCAATTGTGCGAACCGGGATCGAAATGCTGCGACCGATGAACACCGCAATGCCGATGCCAAGAAGCAAGCCCGCAATCGACAACACCAGAACCATGTTCTCAGCGGCAACCATCTCGTCAAAAGCGGCCTTCTCCAGCGCCGTTTCATCTGCCACACCACTAAGCTTGATAGCGGTCGCGAGTTCGGCGATGGCGATCGATTCGGCCTTCATCACCGTGTTGACCAGTCTGTCGATTTCGTGCGCATCTTCGGCAGCGGCCTTGTAGGCCTGGATGTAGGAATTCGCCAGAACCTGCGTCTCGCTCAGCGTCTCAGCAAGCTTGCCCGACAGCGCCGTCGCCGACATGCCCTTCAGGGCGCGACTGAACTTTTCGAAAGCGTCGTCGGCACTCTTCTCCAAGGCAACGTCGTGGCGGCCCAGCACCTTGTTCATGTTGAGGCGCCCGAGCATCAGATACTCCATGGCCGACGTGGCATGAATAATGGAGTTGCTGTCGCCCGCACGCGCCGCTTCCGTTTGCAGAATTTCGGTATCGATGAGCAGCTTCACGCCGTTCGGATCGAGGATCTCCTTGATCTGCTGCTGCTGGTGACGGCTCAGCGGTCCGAGCTTGTCGAAGTTCGTGCTGAATTCGGCGAATTGAACTTGCAGCGCCTGCATCTTCTGCAAGCGATCTGGGTTCTTGATCTCAGCAATTCCAAGCTTGATGAGATCCGCTACCTCCGACTTCTTTTTCAGTGCCAGATCTGCATCTGCGGCGTCTCCGGTGATTGCGAATTCACGGACCAAACTCTGGAATGCGCCGAACTCGCGATCAACGTCGCGTGCAATGCCGACAACCCGCACCCGCTGCGCGTAATCGTGAAACTTATCGCTTGAACTGAGCAGGGTGACATATGACAGCGCTGAAATGGCAATCAACAGAGATAGAACCAGCGAAAATCCGAGAAGGAGTTTGCTGTTGATCTTCATATCATTGAAGATCTTCATGACGGCGTTCATGGTCAGTCTCACTCTCTTTTGGGTCAGTTGGAACTGGTCTCGATGATGAAACGGCGATTGCGGCGTTGCACCGGACGCGCGTTATTCGGAAAGAGCGCAGCAAAGGCCCGAATCTGGTCGACGGAAGCATCGATCGGCTCGCGGAAGATCGTCCACGTCAGACCTTCCGAACAGGGCGGCGTCGTCAGCGACCCCATGTAGCGGTAGAAGCTGCGTGCGCGCGGGATGAGTTCCGTCGGATCGAATTGCGCCAGATCGCGCGCTTCGCCTTCCGCCGACGTCGGCATCAGGTCGAGCACCTTCTGCAACGCCGCATTCGGCGCGCCGGCTTTGATGAAGACGCCGACCACCGCGATCGATTTTTCAGCGGAAACGTTGACGAAATGCAGCTCCATATCGAGGCTCTTGCCTTCAACGAGGTGCTCGCTGCGGTGGTGGAAGTGGAACTGCTTCAGGTTGAAGCGCTGATTGTCGATCGTGACGAATGACCCGTCATCGGCATCCGCCTGAATGGTGTGCCCGTTGTTCTTGACGCGGAATTTTGTCGGCTGATAGCGCAGATCGACCGACGTCAGAGATCCCTTGACGCTCCCGGTCAGATCGATGGGTGTCTGCTCTAGCCCAAGCTGGCAGGTTCTGAATTCCGGCGTCAGTTCACCCCAGTGCTCCGGACCAGCCTGGCCTTCATAATCCCAATGCGAATCCAATTTGTGGGCATGCGCATTGCCAACAATTTCGCCGCCGGCCGATTCCGCCAGCACATGCGAACCCACGATCGAGCATGCGCAGCCGACAGATGCGGCGCGCAAGAATGATCGGCGGTCAATTCGTGACATTGTTAGTCTCCATTCGCTTAATTCGTTCGCGATAATTGCATTCCGGATATTACTAATTTATATGCGAAGCTTGTTTCTAGCTGGAGCAATTGACCGATAAGCCGATAATTTCGTTTTTTTTTGAATTGGCCGTATTGCGATATGTATGACATCGAAGGCGGTCCTTCATTATCTGTAGAATGAATGAGATGGAATATGCAGTTCGATTGATGCGCGAAATGAGCGCCATGCGAATGGCATGTGAGACGCCGGCCTGCGCGTCGCCGCTGCCGCCCATGAGCGCGCAGCATTTGCAGCGATGATGACCACGCGATCCGCGCCAACTCGGTTGCGAGATAATCGCAAGCGCGATGGGGCCGCCGGCATCTTCGTCATCGGGCGGAACAAAAGGTTCGCGTCAGTTTCGATGCTTAATTATTGCGCTGCCGACGTCCCAGCCGCTCTCAAACCGGATCAATCTGCGCAATGGCTTTCGACCAACCCTCCTCACATCGCGCAGCAGATCAGGCCATTGCTGCGCCGTCCGAGGCGCCATCCGATCAGACGCTTCAGGTCTTTGACGACATCGAAACCGATCTCCGCACGCTCTTGGAGGAACTGAAGACCTCGTTCGCGGAAGTCTCGCGCTCGATTGGGAAGGCCAACGCGTCGCTCGTCGCCATTCGCACGCGCACGCGCGATCTCGTGACAAATGCCGAGACGTCGAATGTCGCGGCTCAGGATCTCAGACGCGCCACCAGCGAACTCGGCATGGCCTCGCGCGATATCGGCCAGCAGGTCGTGAATGCCACGACCATTGCGGATAACGCGTCCGCCGCAGCAGGCCAGGCCGCACAGACGGTCGCGAAACTGCGCGCCTCCTCAGGCGAGATCAGCCAGGTTGTAAAGGTCATCTCGATGGTGGCGAGCCAAACAAATCTGCTGGCTCTCAATGCGACAATCGAGGCGGCGCGCGCGGGTGATGCCGGTCGCGGCTTTGCCGTTGTCGCCAATGAAGTCAAATCTCTGTCGCAAAAAACCCAAGCTGCGACGGCCGAAGTCGGCAAAAAGATCGCTGAACTGCAGACTGACGCCAGCGCCAGCATCACGGCGGTGTCGACGATCGTCGAGGTGCTCGACAGCGTGCGCCCGGTGTTCGCCGCCGTGGCGGCCGCCGTCGAACAGCAGATCGCCGCAGTTGCCGCACTCAGCGAGACCGCGGATTCGACCGCCGCCTTCGTTGAGGGCGTAACCAAGAGCAGCCACGACATCGCGCGCTCGGCGGAAGAGGCGTCTGAGGTCAATTCGGCCTACTCGGAATCGAGCAAATCTGTCGACAAGCTGCTGACGCGCGCCATGGTCATTCTGCGCCAGAACGAAGTTGCCGATCGCCGCACATCCGACCGCGCGCCGGTTGAACTCGCCATCCGCGCCGATCTCTCGGTCAAGCAGCTACGCACACGCACCATCGATATTAGCGAAGGCGGCTGCTTGATTTCCGGCGATGGCTTCGATGAGCTGTCTGAAGGCGCAAGCCTGCGCCTCGACATCGACGGTGTCGGCGCCATCAACGCGCGCGTTGCAAAGCGCACGCCGAACGGCGTCCACCTCGAATTCACCAATCTCTCGGCGCGGGAGCGCGCCAGCGTCGATGCGTTGCTGCGCAAGATGAGCGATGAGAATGCCGGCTTCGTCGCCCAGGCGAAAGCAAGCGCCGCCCTTATCGAAAAGGGATTTGCAAAACTGATAGCCAATCGGCAGACAACGGCGAACGACCTTTTCGATACCGCGTATGCCGCCATTCCGGGCAGTGACCCGCAACAATTCTCGACGCGCTATCTATCGAGCCTCGAGACGCTGCTGCCCGACATTCTTGAGGCGACGCTACAGAAAGACCCGCGCATCGTGTTCTGCGCTGCCGTCGATCGCAATGGCTATCTGCCGGTGCACAACCGCGCCTTCTCGAAAGCCCAGCGCGCTGGCGAACCCGCGTGGAATACGGCGAACTGCCGGAACAAGCGCATCTTTGACGACCGCGCCGGACTGGCAGCGGCGCGCAACACCCGCCCCCATCTCATTCAAAGCTATCCGCGCGACATGGGCGACGGCACTATCGTCATGATGAAGGAGATCGACGTGCCGCTCAAAGTGGACGGACGGCACTGGGGTGCGCTGCGCATCGCATTCCGCTTCTAGCTGGTGCGCGCCGAGCCGATGCGCAGCGAACTGCCGCGCAAACGGATCAAAAATGAACGCGCGCGGCGACGGATCAGGCCAACCGGCTAAAACGCGCTGGCTCCAATGGGCACGCTCCGAGCGCCACGCCCCAATGGACACGCCCGACGCCCGAGATCCAGATGCTCAAAATATAAAAGCCCCGCTCGGCGACCGTTTCGATCGCGGGCAGGGCTCTGAATTACCGACTGACGACTGCCGAACGTCTTAAGCGACAGTTCCGTGTCTCCGGTGCGGCCTTGGCCTAGTGCCGCGTCGCTCCCTTGCTGAGCCGTTCCATCTCATCCTTCAGTTTCAGCTTTTCCTGCTTCAGGCGTCTGATCTGAGCGTCGTCTACTCCTGGGCTCGCGATCGCTTCTTCAATCCGCTGATCGAGAACCCGGTGCTTTTCCGCGAGTTCTGCAAGATGAGCCGACATCGCCATCTTTTGGTCTCCTTCGAAAGTTGACGGACGTGATGATGTTGCCACAGCTGCGACCCGTTGTCTAACGGTAGAAACGCCCGTTAGCCAAGTTTTTCACGGTGCAAACCGCTATGAAATCACGTTAAATACTGGCTATATTCAACAGTATTTTCAGTGTTTTGCCATATTTGGTGGTAACGCCGCGTTTGCCTGTTGCGCATCGCCGACGAATGGTCGACAAACGGGCTTGATCGGAACGAGGGGGCAGGTATCCGAACATGCAGCGGCGCGACGAGCGCGAGCTTCGAGAAGAACTGGCAAAATTACGGTCCGAGCACCGCGTGCTCGACGCGGAGATTGTCTCTGTCGAGGGAAATCCGCTTGCCGACCAGTTGCTCGTCAAACGCTTGAAAAAGAAGAAGCTGGCGCTCAAGGATCGCATCACGGCGATCGAGGACCAGCTCTTGCCCGACATCATCGCCTGACAGCAGCAAGCGACATCCTCGCGTAGCATCGGCGCGTGGCGCACCGGCTGTAAAACGTCGCCGCGCAAACCAGCGCGCATTGCACTGCGCCCCTTATCGGCAGTCCGCGCACGCCTACAAGGTTAACAGCTAAACTCAGCACGTCGTGATTGAGCGCTTGTCATGCCGCGCCCGGTCCTATAAATCCGCCGTTTTCCGCTTGTCGGAGCACTCTGGAACCCGGCTTAGATCATGGCGCACGCGCAGCCACTCGTGGGGATCATCATGGGCAGTCAATCCGACTGGCCGACGATGAAGCGCGCCGCCGACATTCTCACCGAACTCGGCGTGCCGCACGAAACCAAGATCATCTCCGCGCATCGCACGCCCGACCGCATGGTTGCGTATGCCAAAGGCGCAAAGGCCGCGGGCCTCAAGGTCATCATCGCGGGCGCGGGCGGCGCGGCGCATTTGCCGGGCATGACGGCGGCGATGACGCCGCTTCCTGTCCTCGGTGTGCCCATTGAAAGCAAGGCGCTCTCCGGCCTCGATAGCCTTTACTCGATTGTGCAGATGCCAGCCGGCATTCCCGTCGGCACGCTCGCCATCGGCGACGCCGGCGCCAAGAACGCGGCGCTGCTGGCGGCTCAAATCCTGGCTCTCAGCGATGCGGCCCTTGCGACGCGCCTTGACGCCTGGCGCGCACGCCACAGCGCCGCCGTTGCCAACGCACCGGCAGACGCGTGATGGCCCGCTCGTCATGACGGCGCTCGCTCCTGGCGCAACAATCGGCATTCTGGGCGGCGGGCAACTCGGACGCATGTTGGCGCTTGCCGCCGCGCGCCTTGGCCTCAAAGCACATGTCTACGCGCCCGAAACCGATAGCCCGGCGTTCGACGTCACACCCTGGCGCACGGTCGCCGCCTATGACGACGAGGCCGCACTCGACGCCTTTGCCCGCTCGGTCGATGTCGCGACCTACGAATTCGAAAACATTCCCGTGCCGACGGTCGAATTTCTCTTAAGCCGCGTGCCGGTGCGCCCTGGCGCGAAGGCCTTGGCGTGCGCACAGGACCGCATCAACGAGAAGACCCTGGCGCGCCAGCTCGGTGCCAAGACGGCAGATTTCACGGCCATCGATACGCGCGACGACCTCACGCGCGCCCTTGCCGGCACGTTCTCAACGCCGTGTATTCTGAAAACGCGCCGATTTGGCTATGACGGCAAGGGCCAAGCAAAGATCCTGACGCTGTCGGATGCCGACGCCGCCTATGCGGCCATGCGCGGACAGCCGGCCATTCTCGAAGCGTTCGTCAACTTCCGCTCGGAAGCCTCTGTCATCGCGGCGCGCGGCGCCGATGGCGAATTCCGCGCCTTCGACGTGACCGAGAACGAGCATCGTCATCACATCCTGCACCGCTCGGTGGCGCCCGCGGCCATCGCACCCGATACCGCCATGCGCGCCATCGCAATCGCACGCGACATGGCGACGGCACTCGATTACATCGGCGTTTTCGCCATCGAGTTCTTCGTCACCAACGGCACGGCCGCGGAAGACGTGGTCGTCAACGAAATGGCGCCGCGCGTTCATAATTCTGGGCATTGGACGATGGACGGGGCCGAGACGTCGCAGTTCGAACAGCACATCCGTGCCGTTGCCGGCTGGCCGCTCGGCTCGACGCGCATGACGTCTGCCGGCGCCGAGATGATCAATCTCATCGGCGACGACATTCATGGCTGGCGTGACATCGCTGGCGAGCCCGGCGCTTTCCTGCACCACTACGGCAAGGGCGAAGCGCGCGCGGGCCGCAAAATGGGCCACATCAACCGTCTATTGAAATAGGCTGACGCGGCGCGCGGCCCCGCGCGACATCGCGCAGCCGTCAGCCTTCGCCGAGCGTGCGCGCCAATCCGTCGAGCATCCGCGTCCAGCCGTCGCGCGTGCGCGCGCCATAGGGCGCAAATCGCGCGTCCATCTCATGTGTCAGCGTCAAACGGCAGCCCTTTGCCAACGGCTCGAGCGCAATCGCGACCCGACTGAAATCGTCGGAGCGGTTCACCGAAAACACGAACGCCAGCCGCTGCGGGCGATCCAGAACCGTGTATTCGCCGAGATGCTCGATGTCCTCGTCGTCGCGCCGATCGACGAAGCAGAATTCGCCGCCGACCGTTGGATCGATCTCCGCTCGGATCATCTCGCCACTCGGCGCGGCAAACATCCAATGCGCGGCGCCAACGGGGTCGAGCCACGCGTCGAACACCTGCTCAGGCGTCGCAGCAAAGTCGTTCGTCACGACGACTTGAAACGGGGGCGCTGTCATGAGCGGCAAAACCTCCAACACATGTTCACATCATTCGGTCGATCACGGCCGCCGCAAAGCTGGCCATCCGAACGCTTGAGCCATCGAAGACCCGAAGTTGTCCGGC
>JBOFCQ010000273.1:0-6285 GCA_051646145.1 Hyphomicrobium sp. | reverse complement strand
CCGACGCGGCGCACGAGGGCCGAGACGTCCTGCCCCTTGGACACGTCAACCGTCATGGCCGATGCCGCGCCGCCGGCCTGCACAATGGCAGCGACAGTTTGTTCGGCTGCCACGCCGTCGATGTCGGTGACGATCACGTGCGCGCCTTCGCGGGCATAGCGCTCAACGATGGCCTTGCCGATGCCGTTACCCGCGCCGGTGACAATCGCGATTTTTCCAGAAAGTCTCATGCGTCCCCACAGCAGGCATGCCAAAGTCCGTTCGCTGCAATAGTCCGCCGGCAGGGAGACTTCAACCGGCCTGACGTCACGCCCACCGGACTTTACGTCGCCGGCGGCTGCCATGGCTCGCGCAGGGTCACCAATTCCTCGCCGGCGCTTGGATGCAAGGCCATCGTGGCGTCGAAATCTGCTTTGGTGGCACCCATGCGCACCGCAATTGCGGCCATCTGCACGATTTCGGCCGCATCGTCGCCGAGGACGTGAACGCCGATGACCTTGCCGGAGCGCGCCTCGACAACGAGTTTCATCAAGACGCGCTGGTCGCGCCCCGAAATCGTCGCCTTCATCGAGCGGAACCGGGTCTTGTAGATATCGACAGCGCCGAACTTGGCTCGAGCTTCGAACTCCGAGAGCCCGACGGTTCCGATTTCGGGCGTCGAGAAGACCGCTGTTGGGATCGCCTCGTAATGCACACGTGTGGACTTGTGGCCGAACAGGCGATCGGCCAACGCGTGACCTTCGCGGATGGCGACGGGCGTCAAGTTCACCCGGTCTGTGACGTCGCCGACGGCAAAAATTGAAGGTACCGACGACGTGTTCTCATCGTCGACCACGATGGCGCCATTTGCTTTCAACATGACACCGGCTTCTTCGAGGCCAAGGCCAACCGTGTTTGGCACGCGACCGATCGCCAGCATCACTTCATCAGCAAAGAGTTCGCTGCCCGAGCGCAATGTGACCGCAAGCCCGCCATCCGCGCGGTCAATGCCGGTCAGCACGTCATCCATGACCAGCTTGATCCCGCGCTGCCTCAGCGAGGTCATGAGGTCGTCGCGCAAATCCTCATCGAAACCGCGCAGCACCTTGTCACCGCGATGCACGAGGGTCACGTCGGCGCCGACGCCATGGAAGATGCCGGCAAATTCGACGGCGATATAGCCGCCGCCAACAATGACCATGCGCTTCGGCAATCGCTTCAGATCGAAGGCCTCATTCGACGAGATCGCGAGGTTTGCTCCGCCATGTTCAACCTCGCGCCATGGCTTTCCGCCGGTCGCGATCAGAATGCGCGCGGCCGTGACGACCTTGCCCGATTTTGACAGCTTGACGGCGTGAGGCCCGGCGACGACCGCGCGCTCTTCGAAATTCGCGACGCCTGCCCGCGCCAGCGTGCCGCGATAAAGCCCTTCAAGACGCGAGATTTCGCGATCCTTGGCGGCGACGAGATCGGCCCAGGAGAAATCTGGACGCTCAGACCGCCAGCCAAAGCCGCGCGCATCATCGAAGGCATCGGCGAAGCGGCTGGCGTAGACGAACAACTTCTTCGGCACGCAGCCGCGAATAACGCATGTGCCGCCAAACCGATCGTCTTCCGCGATCGCGACACGTGCGCCATGACCGGCGGCAATGCGGGCGGCGCGCACGCCGCCAGATCCGGCGCCGACGACGAAGAAGTCATAATCATATGCCGTCATGCGTCTCGCCTGATGTCATGCGCCAGCGGAAAATCGCGTCGTCATTTGGGATCGCCTGCCGCCGGCAGAAATGCCTTCTGACTGTACTTGATGCCGATCTGGCTGCCCTTCTGCATCAAGGTCGGGATCTGCGCGATGAACTTGGCGCCTGTGCCCGAGCGATAGAAGTCGGCCACTTCCTTCATCTCGGCGGCCGTGAACGTTTCCGCATAGAGCGCGGCGATGTCGGTCAGCATGTCTTGCTTGTAGCTCATGAACTTTTCCATGTGCTGCTTGAATTCCTTGGTCATGGCAGCGCCGGCCTGCTGATCTCCGGCGCCCTTGGAGAACCCCTGCACCATCACGTCGACCATGCCGTCCATCTGCTTGGTGACGCCCGTGACATCCATGAGATCGCGGGCGGCAGCAAGTGAGGCGGCGTCTGGCGCGGGCGGGACTGCCGGCGCATCTTCAGCCGCAAGACGGATGGCACTGGAGCACAGCGCGAGCGCCATCGCCAACACCTGCATCGTGACCTGGATCAGCTTCATACTCAGACCTCCACTTCGAAATCAGCATCATCGGCTGCGAGAATTTCAACACCCTCAGGCCCGGCAACGATGCCCAAATCAGCAAGTCCGAGGAAAAGGCCGTTCTCGACAACGCCGGGCACGAGCTTCAACGCATCGTCCAAGGCTTCCGGATCGTCGATCGCGCCAAAGGCACAATCGAGGATGAGATTGCCATTGTCGCTGATGAAGCGTGAGCCATCCGGCGCGCGGCGCACGGAGATCTCGCCGTCGCAGCCGGCGTCCGACGCCAGGCTCTCGATCAACCGTTGTGTTGCCGCGAGCCCGAATGGAATGACCTCGATCGGCAGCGGGAACGTGCCGAGCACGTCGACGCGCTTGGTGTAGTCGGCGATGATGATGAGACGGTTCGAGGCCGCAGCAACGATCTTCTCGCGCAGCAACGCACCGCCGCCGCCCTTGATCAGTCTCAGATCACCGTCCATCTCGTCGGCGCCATCGACGGTTAGATCCAGTTCCACCAGGTCGTCGAGCGTCGCAAGTGTGATGCCGAGCCGTTCGGCCTGGGCGCGGGTTGCTTCCGATGTCGGAACACACGTGACCTTCAGCCCCTGGGCAACGCCTGCGCCAACGAGATCGACGAAATGCTTGGCCGTCGAACCCGTGCCAAGACCAAGTTTCATGCCGCTCTCGACGAGCTTGAAGGCGTGTTCGGCAGCCAGCCGCTTGAGATGGTCGGTGCTCACGCGTGATATCCTCCCGTTGCAGCAGCATTGAACGCCGCGCATTCGGTTGCCAAGTCTCGCCGCCGCGCGTCATCATGCAAACTGTCTAAGCTCCCTTACCCCCCCTTTCAAGCCGCCCACGTGACACGCCGCCCCGTGGACGCTAGCGTAGGTGTCAACGCAGGCTTTTTCGCAGATTGACAAGACTAGGGGTGAGAATGGACGGCTGGACGTTGGTTTTTGATCTCGACGGAACCCTGGTCGACACGGCGCCTGATCTTGCTGCGGCCACCAATCATGTGCTGGCGCACCGGAATTTGCCGCCTGTCGATGCGCGCGAGATCCTGCCGTTCGTTGGGCACGGCGCGCTGAAGATGATCGAGAATGCGCTGGCGGCACACGGCAAGACGCTGAGCGAGAGCGAACTTTATGCGATGTTCGACGTCTTCATTCAGCACTACACGGCCAACATCGCCAATGCCAGCCGGCCTTATGAAGGCGCGCTTGCCGCGATTGACGGGTTTAGAGCCGAGGGCGCGGCGCTTGCGGTGTGCACCAACAAGCTTGAAGCGCACGCGCGTGCGCTGCTCGAAGCCCTCGACATGACACCGCGCTTCAATGCCATCACCGGGCGTGACAGCCTTGGCGTCTTCAAACCCGACCCGCGCCACCTCACATCCACGATCGCACTCGCAAACGGCACGGCCGACAAGGCGATCATGATCGGCGATACGGAAACGGACATCGCAACGGCCAAGGCCGCCGGGATACCGGTCATTGCCGTCGACTTCGGCTACAGCACGACACCGGTCGCCGTGTTCGCGCCCGACATCATCATCAGCCACTTCAACGAATTGCCGCGGGCCGTGGCACGCATCCGCGGCGGTATCGCATCGCCGGCGGACGCCGCCTGATGTCATTCAATAGGTGAGAACGCGCGTATCGCCGGTCATGATTTCTTCGATGAAGTGCGCGGCACCAACGATGCCGGCACATTCAGGAATCATGTCTTCCTTGTGCATGTCGAATAGATCGAGACCCGGCGAGCAGCAGTAGAATTTGACGCCTGCCGCGTGCGCATCCTTGATGAAGTCGTAGATCGAGCGCGTTTCGCCGACCTTCAAAACGAGACGGTCCGCCACGCCCTTCTTCATCAGCTTGCTGGCGGTGCCGGTGCAGATCACTTCCACCGGATACGACATGGCCGCGGCAACCGACGCCTGGAATATCGGCGCGCCCAATTCCTCGCCGTTGCGTGGATCGGTGTTGGCCATGATGATGATCAGCTTGCGCGCCATGGATTTCCTCGTGTTGGCATGTTCGGGCCAGAGGACAATAGGCGGAAGGCGCGCCCCACTCAACTCTTGCGCGGAATATAGCGCCGATAGAGCGCGATCGAGGCCGGCAATATAACCAGCTGACCGATCAACGATGCCAGAAGGCAGATTGCGGTCAGTTCGCCAAAGCGGCGCAGTGACGGCAGATCCGAGAGCATCGTAACGCCGAGACCCAGCGCCAAGACGATCGTGGTCAAGACCACCGCCGGTCCAATGTGATGGACAGTGCGACGCAGGGCGGCCACCTCGCTGCCGGCACCACCGCCGAGGCGTTCCTCTTCAAGCCGGAAGCGATTGAGGAAGTGAATGGTGGAATCGATCGCCAGCGCGAACGCCACCGTGATGGCGATGATGGACGCGAACTGCAGGCCTTCGCCGGCCGCAAACAGCAGCGCACCAGTGGCGAAGATCGGGAACAGGGACGGCAGCACGCTCGTCACGCCCGCCAACATCGAGCGCAAAGCGATAGCGAGAAAGACGAAGATGACGGCCATATCGCCGATCAGGCCCCAGTTCAATTCGCCAATCAATTTTGCCGAATTGCGCGCTGCGATGGCCGGCAAGCCTGTCACCGCGATGTCATAGCCTGGATGGGCCGCGCGCACGGGCGCAAGCTCCGCATCGAGCTTGTCAACGACCGGAAGGATTTGGCTGGCGTCAATATCGGGTAGCCGCGCCGTGACGAGCACGGCATTCTCTTCAACCGCGATGAACCGGCGCACCAGATGCTCCGGCAGCAGACCGACATACTTCTTGACCGTATCGATGCTGTCGTCGCCCGCTTCTCTCAACCAGCGGCGCAGACTGTCGATCGACCAGGTATTGCCAAGGCCGGCCTTGCCCTCGACGACGCGGTGCACGTCGGCGATCACCTGCAGCGTCGTCTCGTCATAGAGAGACGCTTTGGCGGTTGCGTGCGGAGACGTGCCGCCCCAACTGATCATGACATGCACCGGGTTGGCGCCCGTCAGTTTCTTGTCGAGGCGCCCAGTCGCGTCGAGCGCCTGCTCCTTATCCGGCACCTGATCGGCGAGGCGGTACATGGGAACGAGCTGCGCATACGCATATCCCGTGGCGCCCGTCAGCGCGATACCGAACAACACGTAAACGAGCGGGCGGGCGATGACGTGTTCGACGATGCTGCCCGTCACACGATGCAGCAGGCCGATCCCACCGCCGGCATCCTCGTTGTCGGGTTCAGGTGGACCGCTTTCGCGCTGGATCAGCAACGCTGCAAGCGTCGGCACCACGACGGCAACCGCGATATAGGAGATCGCGACCGCCAATAGCGCCGCCACGCCGAAAGTGCGGATCAGCGCTGACTCCGCGAACGAGAAGGACGCCAGAGCAAGGCACGCATTCATCGCCGTCAGCAGACAGGCCGGTGCAACGTCTCGCACGGCTTTGCGGGCAGCTTCGACGCGCTCGGTGCCGGACATGATCTCGCGCCGGATCGCGAACACGAGATGCATCGAATCCGAGAACCCCGAGACCAGGATCAGCGGCGTGATGACGTTGATGAACAAATTGAGCCGGAAATCCAATCCGCCAAGCACGCCGAGCGTCCACAGAATGGCGATCGATGGCCCAAGGACTGCGATCAACGTCAGCGACAGCCGGCGGAAGAACAGATAGGCCATGACAAATCCGGCGAGGAAGCCGAGGCCGTTGTAGACGAGCCGGTCGCGCTCGACGGCATTGCGGATTTCGAGCTGCATCACCGGTGCGCCGGTGAGCTTGACCGACATGCCCGTGCCCGCCAGTTCCTTCTCGGCAGCGTCACGAATACTGCCGATGACGACCTTGGGCGTCAGTTCGTCGACGATCTTGCGATCGAGCGCCAACACCAGCAAGGCGAGTTCACCGTCGTCGGACAGAAATTTGCCTTTGACGATGTCGTTGTTCTTGATCTGCGCGACGAGCGCTGCGAACGATGCCCCTTCCGGCAAATCTTCCGGCACGATGGGCGGCGCATAGCCATTGGCATCGGGTTTACCGCGCGCCGACAGCATGGACAC
>JBOFCQ010000272.1:0-20344 GCA_051646145.1 Hyphomicrobium sp. | reverse complement strand
TCGACGCGTGATTGCCGACTGTGCCTGAAATCAAGCCGGTCGTCGCATTGATCGTGAGGCCGGCGGGAAGCCCGCTCGCGCTGAAGGTCAGTGCATCGCCATCGAGATCAGCGAACAGAGCGCCGACGTTATAGCTATCGGCTGCGCCATCGACGCTCGTCTGCGCCGACGCCGCGCCAACGGTTGGTGCGTCATTCACGGGCGTGACGGTCAACGAGACCGTCGTCGTTTCCGTGACGCCACCAGACGTCACGGTATACGTGAAGCTGTCGGGACCGTTGTAGTTCGCTGCCGGCGTATAGGTGACGTTGCCACCTGAGCCGATGCTGACGACGCCGTGGGCCGGCTGCGTCACCGATGTCACGACAGGGGCGCCCTCGAACGAATCGTTGCCGAGAACATTGAAGGTGCGGGCTGTGTCTTCCGCCGTCGTCACGGTATCGCTGGCGACGTCGATCACCGCCGACGCCGTGATGGCGACTGTATTGACGGCCGCCGGCGCTACGCCATCGGACGTCGAGAGCGAAAGCGAGGTCGAACCGTTCCAATCGGCGGTCGGCTGGAACCGCAAGCCGCTCAACGCTGCATTGATGGCCGAAGCGGATCCCGAAACAGTCAGTGTGCCAGTGCCGTTGCCCGTCACCGTCACGCCAGAGATTGATCCGAGCGTCAGCGTGCCATTGGCAATGGTGAGCGTCGAAGTCAGGGTGCTGTCCACGTCGGCAACGGTTATCGCATTGCCGTTGGCGGCGCTAAATATCAGCGCCGTATCTTCCACCGTCGTCTGAGCGCCAGGCACCGTATTGATCGGCGCATCGTTGACGGCATTGACCGTGATCGTGACGGTTGCCGTTTCGACGACTCCACCGGACGTCACGGTATAGGTGAACGTATCGGTGCCGGAGAAATTGCTGCCGGGCGTATAGGTCATCGCGCCATTGGCGGCGAACGTCACGCTGCCGTTAGCGGGCTGCGTTACGCTCGTGACTGAGGGCGAACCCTCGAACGTATCGGCCGTCGCACCGTTGGTGCCGGTGATCGCGTTGAAACTGTGTGCCGTATCTTCGTTGACGGACATGGCGTCGTTGGTGATATCGGCAACCGGTGTCACAGTCATCGCGATGACGTTCGATGTGGTGATCGTACCGTCGTTCGTCGCCATCGTCAGGTTGGCGGCGCCGTTATAATCGGCAAGCGGCGTGAACGTGATCGAGGCGATTGCGGCGTTGATTTGCGCGGCCGTACCGCTGACCGTCACGCTCGTCGTGCCATTGCCGGAGATGGTTGCACCGCCGCCGGTAATGACGGAAAGCGCGCCAGTTCCGTTCGGGATCGTCAGCGTTGTCGTCAGCGTGCCGCCATCAACATCCGCCACGCTCGCGCCGCTGATGACGCGCACGGTATCTTCAGCCGTCGTCTGCGCGCCGGGAACTGTCTGCGTCGGCGCATCATTGATGGCGTTGACCGTCACCGTGATCGTCGCCTGCTCGGTCACGCCACCTGACGTCACGGTGTATGTGAACGCCGACGGACCATTGAAATTCGCGGTTGGCGTGAATGTCAGATTGCCGGCGCCATCGAGCGTCACAACGCCGCCCGTCACTGCAACGCCGGGACCACCGGCCGAAATGGCGGAACCCGCTACCGCCGTGATCACTGCGCCCGCGTTTTCGAAACTGTCGTTGCCAAGCGGCGCGAACGTGACGGCAGCGTCTTCGTTGGTGCTGACAGCGTTGTTGGCGATATCGACAACAGGCGAGATCGTGATCGTGCGGCTATCGGTATCCGACAAGGCGCCATCGCTGGTCACCATCTGGAACGTCGCCGTGCCGTTGTAATCAGCGGTCGGCGTGTACGTCAGCGTTGCCAACGCGGCGTTGATCTGGCTCGCCGTGCCGGACAACGTGATGGCACCAGTGCCCGCACCCGAAACGGTCGCACCGCCGGTGACGCCGAGATTGAGCACACCGTTGCCGATGGACACAGTTGTCGTCAGGGCCGCGCTGTCGATATCGGCGACAGAGACGCCCGTTATGGCCAGCGTTGCATCTTCGGCGACAGGGCCGATGGTCGCCGGAAGCGTGTTGAGCGGCGCATCGTTGACCGGCGTGACGGTGATGGTCACGGTTGCCGTCCGGGTGTCGCCGTCCGCGTCGGTCAGCGTGTAGGTGAACGTGTCCGTGCCATTGAAGTTGGCGTTGGGCGTATAGACGAACGCACCGGTCGACGTGTTGAATGTTGTCAGCGTGCCGTTCGTCGGACCGGCCGCAACGGTCACCGAGGTAATCGGCGTCGTGCCCAGATCACTGTCGTTCGTGAGAACGTTGCCGGAGATCGTCGTGTCTTCCGCACCGCTGGCGGTGTCATTGACCGGATCAGGTGTCAGATCGATGTTGATCGTTGTGACCGCGATGGCCGAATTGATGTGACCATCATTGACGGTCGCATTGATGATACGCGGCGTCGTCTGACCGGCGCCCGCCATATCCGTCGTATTCTCGAACTGGATCGACTGAATGGCCGCAGCATACTGCGCTTTCGTCGCCGTGCCCGTCAGCGTTACGGTCGTATCCGTGCGCGTCCACGAAATCGAACCGATGGTGCCGCTGGTCGCAGAAGACCCGCCGACGAGCAAACGATCGCCGGTTTGCGCGTTGGTCAGCGTGACCGCGCCGGATTCGATGTTTGCATCGTCGGTATCTGTGATCGCCGCGTCCAGATCGGCGATGGAGATGGCGCTGCCATTCTCGGTGTAGGTCGTCGTCCAGCCTGTTCCCGCGCCCGAAGCATCGAGGTCGAGCACCGGCGTCGCGTTTGTCACTGTGCCGGAAACAGTCGCCGTCGCCGTGCCGCCGTTAGCGTCAGCTATGGTGTAGGTAAAGCTCGGGGCGCCGGAATAGTTGGCCGTTGGCGTGAAAACGAGATTGCCGCTGGCATTGAGCGTGACGACGCCGCCGGTGACGGAAACGCCCGCACCGCCCGCGACGATGGACGTGCCGTTGACGCGCGTGACGTTAATGGCATCGCCGCGCACATCGCTGTCGTTGGCGCGCACGTTGATTGTTGCGGGCACATCGTGAGCCGTCGTGAACGTATCGTTGGCCGCGATCGGCGGCGCATCGATGGCAAGCGCGATCTCGAGACCATCGCCGATGGCCGTGCCGCCTGTCGGGATCGCCATGCGCAGCGTGAACGTCAGCGTCGTGAAGGTACCGTTGATGCGCACGCTGCCGGCGGCGGTGCCTTCGGCGGTGTTTGAATCCGCTTCGCTGGCCGACACCGTCGTATCACCGACGCGGCGGGAAATCGTGCCAGCCAAGCTGTCGACGATGAAATGATTGACGCCGGCAACCTTGGTCAGCGTTGCGCCGGCCGTCGCCAGCGTCCACACGCTGCTGTTCGACTGCGAGACGGCGCCACTGAAGCCGCCGAGACGATCGAGATGCAGAACCGGATTGGTGACCGCGCTGCTGAACGTGAACGTGACCGTCGCTGTTTCGGTCGCGACCGTGGTGTTCCACTGCAGGTTCAACGACCCCGAGCCGAGAGCACCGTTGTCGAATGTCGCGGCGGTCAGGCCGTTGCCGGCTGTTGCGGTCGCCAACGTGTTGTTGGCGATCGAGTTCCACGTGCCGGTGCCGCTTGCCGATACGTTGACGGTTGTGGTGATGCCGTCAGTGGAATTGGTGGCGGTTGCACCGCTGATGTTCCACGTATTGCCGCCAGCGCCGGTATTCGTCTTCGACAGCAAGCCGGCGTACATCGGATTGTCGAGCGACTTGGCGTCGATCGCACCAGCAGTCGCTTCCAGAACCCAATCGCCGCCGGCTTCGTCGCCGCCCGTGCTATCGATCGAGGCCGCAACGTCGGCGCCGGTCGCTTCAGAGATGGAGCGGATGAACGCCATCCCGCCCGTGCCCGACGCGACATCGCAGCCGTAGATCAGGATGTCGCCGTCATCGGACAGCGCGGCGCCAATCGCGGCCAGATCGGCCTGGAAGCTATCGAGGTTCGCCGATGTGATGGTATCGCTGCCGAGATACAGCGTGCCCGTCTCGCCGTGGCTGACGATATGGATCGACTCGACGTCATTGCGGTCCGCAAGGAACGCTGCGATCTGATCGAGCCCGCTTTCATCCGTCTCCAGCAATACGATTTCGTGCGAGGCGTCGATGCCGGCAATGATCTGCTCGATATTTTCGACATTGCGATCGATGAACACGATCGTCGTGCGCGCTGAATTGGGCGCTGCGTCCGCCTGGGCCAGAATTTCGCTGTTGGTCGTGCCGTCATCGGGTGCGCTGGCATCGTCGGCAACGGGCGCGTCGCCATTGCCGCCATCGGCCACTGCGGTGTCACTGTCTGCGGCATGCGATGCCGTATCGGACGCATCGCTCGAACCTGAATCCGGCTGATCGGCGACCGTGGCAGCCGTCGTCGCTGCGGCGCCATCGAAGGCCATACGCGGCTCAAGCGTGCGGTATGATACCGACGCTTTCAGACTTCCGAGCAGATCATCGAGCGAACCGGCGGGTTCAGCACTGGAAATGGGGCCACGACGGACAATCGTGTTCATGGCGTTTTTAAACTCGCGAAACAGTTTGGGCTCCGGACGGAAAAACCCAGGATATGACAACCTAAAATTGTTCCTCAATGGTGTACGGGGTGATTAAACTTGGAATAGATGACGGGAAATAAATGCTATTTATCGCGAAATGCCGCTCAAATGCGCGTATTGATGGACTTTAGATGATCACGTATTCACGCTTCGGTAATCATTGGAATTGGGTAACGGGGGCGTGCGACCGCGAAAATAGCCACACTGAAATGACGGCGACGGCTGATTATTCTCAGTGCTTCTGAAATAGGACGCCGCGCTCTAGCACGCCCTAAAAGCCGCTCTCGCGCACGAGAACAGACGCAACCTGACGGAACATGCGCGCGAGGAAACTTTGCGCTTCTCCGTCAATATGGATGACACCACGCAGCGAGTGGCGCGGCAAAGCCGTTGCTTTGTCGACATCGAGAACGGCGAGGTATTGCGCTTCGACGGGCACCAAGCGCCGCTCGCCGCCATCGCTTGCCATCGGGCGCACGGCGATTGGGCCACCATGCAGCGACGCGAGCTCCGGCAGCTCGATCGATTGCGCGCCGGAGCGGGCAACGTCTTTCAACGTCACTAAGACTGTGCGTTCCTCGGCGGCATCCGGCACAAAGTTTCCGGATGCGCCGGCAGCGAGTCGCGTCATATCCTTTTCAGCAATATAGCCGCGCGCAACGAGATCGCCACCGCCCCGCACGAGGCAGACAAACTCTGCCCGACTGATAGGCCGGCCTTTGTGCAGAAGCTCGTTGATTTCCACGACAGTGCCATCGAACGGCGCACGGATGGTCAACTCCTCGCGTTCCTTGAGAAGGCCATCGCGCTCAGATCGCAGGCTGATCAGCTCGCGCTCCATCACCAGGCTCTTGGCGCGGTCTTCATCGTCGGACGAGCGACGTGCGAGCCGCATTTGCAGCAGGGCGATCTTGCGTTCTGCGACCGACAAGCCGTAATCGAGGTCGGCGGATTTGAGCACGACAATCGCGTCGCCGGCCCTGACCTCGGCGCCGGTCTTCACAAGAACATCAACGATGGTTCCGGTGCGCTGTGGATAGACGCGGGCCAGCGCTCCGGCCTCTATCACGGCCGGCACCACGAGGCTCGTCGACCAGGGAATGATGGCCACGCATAGGGCGGCCGCCGTCACACCAAGGCTCAACCACGACCGCCGTTTAGCCTTCAAGAGATCGCGCGAGCGCCACCAGACCTTGAGTTCCTCGACGATGGGCTTGAGAATGAAATAGATGATCTCGATCGCGAACAGAATGATGCCGAGCACCTTGAACGCCATGTGATACACGAGCAGCGCAATGCCGGTGAACAGAATGAAGCGATAGATCCAGACGGCCCATCCAAAGACGATGAGAATGCGCGCTGTGCGCGTTTCAACGCGCTCCGGCGGCGGCACGGCCAGTCCGAACAGAATTTCGCGCATGCGCCAGCGTGCAAAAGCGAAGGCACGGCTTTGCAAGTTGTCGATGCCAATGGCATCGGCGAAGAGATAATAGCCGTCGAAGCGCATGAGCGGGTTGAGGTTGATGATCAGCGACAGCACCCAGCCGATGGTCGCGATGGAGAACATCAGGCTCTTCAGCGCGCCTTCGGGCAAGAAAACCCACAGCAAGGTCGCAAAGCAGGCAAGCGCCAGTTCGACGATGACGCCCGCAGCGCCGACCGCTAAGCGCCCCTTGCGCTCACGCAGCCGCCAGATGTCTGTGACGTCGGTATAGAGCACCGGCACCATGACGAGAAAACATATGCCCATGCTCGGCACGCGGCAGCCTTGGCGCACGGCCGTGAAGGCGTGCCCCAGTTCATGCGCGCTCTTGATGACGATCAGCGCCACGCCATAGGTCAGCGCGCCGTGCCACGAGAAGAAATGCTGGAATGTGCTGAGAAACTGGTCCCACTGCCGCGAAACGAAATAGAGCCCCGACAATCCGGAGCCGAGCACGATGGCGAACATGGTGCGCGTGTATAGAAGCGCGACCAGCGGCAACATGCGGCGCAGAAAAGGCTCGGGCCGGAATAGCGGCACGCGCACGAACAAATAATTGTGCACGAGCCACCGCAGCCATCCCTGATCGAGCCGCCGCGCACCGAGCGCAAAATCGCGCCAATCTCCTTCGACGGGTTCGACGGTCAGATGATTGTCGGCGAGAAAGCGCGCGAACTTCGCCACGTCGTCCTCGCTGACGACTTCGCCGAATTGCGATTTCATCCGAGCGGCCATGGCGCTGCACGATAGGCCGGCCTGCCATAGCGACATCAACTGATAGGCGGATTGTTCGATCTGCACGTAGCGATGCTGAACGGCGTCAATGACCAGCCAAGTCGGCGTGCCGCCCGCTCCCGGCGCGCCCGGCTCCAGCCGCAAGTCCTGGCGTATTTCCGGCAGTTCAATGTCGCGCGGTGCCGGCGTCATGTCAGACCCCGATCCACTGGCGCAGCATCGTCAGCGGCCGGCGGAAGAGATACAGCCACAACGGCACGTCATCGCCGAGGATCTGCGCCGTACCACGCACGCCGAGGCGCGGCGGGGCCCGATCGGGCGAGCTTTCGATGGCGGCCATGACGCGAAATGACACAACGTCGCTTTCGCCGATCTTGGCGCGGTAATCCGCGCGACTGACGGTTGCGGGCCATGGCCGCAGCGGATCGCTGTCGAGGAACAGTTTCACTTTTGCACCTTCGGTCAGCGCAATGGCGTCGGCGACCGGCAACGCGATGCGCGCCTCGACGAGTGCCGGGTCGGCTATTTCCAGGATGCGCTCACCCACCGCGACCGGCCTGCCGACGAGTTCGCGCTTGTCGGAATAGAGCGCCATGCCGTCGCGCTGCGCGACAATGCGCGTTTTATCCAGCATATCGCGCGCAAAATCCCGCTCGGCCAACTTCAATTCCAGTTCGGCCCGCGCGATGCCGATGTCATGCATCCCGGCCCGGTCGTTGAATGCGATTTGATTGGCCTGTTTCAGGCGCGCCTCCGACACCTGCACGTCGCGCGCCGCAACATCGAAACGATTGCGCAACGTGGTATCGGCGAGTTTGACCAACACGTCACCCGACTTGACGAGACCGTTCGGCGCCACATCGATCGTTTCGATGACGCCATCTATCGGTGCCGCAACGACGAAGGGATCGCGCGCCACGATTTCGACCGGCGCCAGGGCTGTCAGCGGAACGTTTATGAAAACGAGCAGCGCCAGCAATGCCGCGACGGCACCCGCCATCTGCAGGTTTGACAGTGACGGAGCTTGCCGGCGCGATTTTCCTTCGAGAGCGCCAATGGCGTGCGCAAAGGCTTCCGCCAAACGCTTGGCAACGACGACGTCGCGCTCGCGCCAGGCATCTTCGCGCGCCAGCAACAGACCGCCAAGCGGTGGATGATCGGCATGCCGCAACGGCACCCACTGCAAGGCGCGAAACGGATAGCGATCGGTATCGGCAGGGTCGCTCAGCGTTGCGAGATCGAGTGTACACGCCTCGGCAAGCGCACTCCCGCCGCCGGCCGTGCCCGGACGCTCGATGGCCGCGGCGCGCACGACCGCGTCTTCGATGACGCGCACCAGCGGCGCATTGCGGTCGACATTCGGCAGGCTCGAGATGCCTTGCACTTCCAGGCGGCCCGTGAGCCCAGGCCGCAGAACGAAGATCTGCCGCGCGCGCGTTAGGCGGCGTGTTTCATTGGCGATCAGAAAAATCAGATCGCGCGTGCTGCGCGCATCGCGCGCCTGCGCTTCGATTTTCAGCAGGGCCAGCAGCGCTGACTGCCCTTCAGGCGCTTGCGCGGCAGTTGTTGCTGCGGCAGCCGGCTTGTTGGCGGGAGGGTTTGCTTTGCGCGCACCGATCGCGACCTGGGGTTTCGGCGCCGACGCGCTGGCCGCCGGCACCTGTGCGCTCGGGCTAGTGGCCGCTGCCACTACCGGTCCTTGCGCTCCATCATCCTGCGACGCGGTCATGGCCTGGCCGTTACCTAACCATTCGGTTGCGTAAACTGCGCCGTTCCGCTCATACCCGGCAGAACGTCGGACGGCGGGCTATTGAACTCCGCGATGACTTTGATCATCTGACTGACGGCATCGACCGCGGCGCCGAGGCGAACGACGCGCAAGTCATAATCCGTCTTCGTTTCGTCAACCTGGAAGACGAAAGCGCTGCCGGGCTTCACCCAGCTCAGCCACTGCGACGGCAGGATCAGTTCCACTTCAAGCCGACCATCGCCGACGATCGACAGAAATGGCCGACCCGGCTGCGGCTGCTCGTGCGCATTGATCGTCAATTCCGCGACGCGCCCGTCATAGGGGGCCACGATCTCGCATTGCTTCAAACGGCTGTTCAGCGCGCGGGCTTCCGCCTCCGCCTTGCCGACGCGCGCACGCGAAATCTCGACATCGTGCTTACCGACGGCATTGAACTTCTCGAGATGCATATTGCTGTCGAGCGTCAGTTTCATTTCGCGGTGAACGGCATCCGCCGACTGCGCTTCGGCCTTGTAGCGCTCGCAGTCGAAGCGGATCAGCACATCGCCGCGCTTGAACCTTTCGCCGAAGCGAAATCCAACCAGACTGACGCGCGCCGCGAGATCGGTCGATATATCGGCCTTGTCGACAACGCGCACGACGCCGCGCGCTGGAACACGCGCTTCACCCGTTCGCACGTCGTCCTGCGCCATGCCGCGTTGGGCCGGCGCCACGAACACCAGCGACAGCGCAAGCGTTACCGCTGAGGCCACATGCCCTGAGGATCGCCGCTGCATCTCAACTCTGTGGAATTCTGCGTGCAGCACTTACTTTGACTCCGCCGACGCCAGCCGCTTCGACCAGCCCGCATTGAGATCGCCGCGCTCGAGCCATATCTGGCGCAGCGTATCGGCAAGATCGCTGACGCTTTGCCAGGAATTGACTTCCCAGGCATAAGGATCAAGGCCCATCGACGAGAACAGATTTGCGTAAGCGTTCTGCAGCGCCGCATAGGCGATGTCGTACTTCGCTTCAGAGACGAGGGTATTCATTTCCTCTCGGATCAGCGTTTGACGGCTGATCCGATCGGCCGAGGCCTCAAGGCGCATTTGCTCAAGCAGGCGGCGCTGCACGTCGCGATAATCGGCGGCGATCTGCAATTCCTTCGCGGCATGCAGGAAGCGAATGCGCGACACGTGAACTTGCGTCATCACCGCCATGGTTAGCGCGAGAGTGCGCTGGCGCAGCATCTCGTCCTGCGCGTTGATGACCTGCTCGCGCGCCGGATAGGCGAAGATGCGCATCAGGTTCCAGCTTGCCTTGGCGCCCCAGTTGACCCAGTCGCTATGAAGAAGAAAGTCGTTACTGTCGTAGTTCGACCCTGCATAGATCTGTAGGCCGGGCAGCATTTCGAGCAAGGCCGCGTCGGCCTCATGCAGATTGATGCGGCGCTGATATTCAACTTCGCGCAGCTCGGGCCGGTTGTATACGGCAGCCGAGATCATCTCCGTGAGATTGGCTTCGAGTGTCAGACTGCCCTGGTTCGTTTCCACATGGGCGAGCGTGTATTCGGTGCCAGGCGTCAAGTTCATCAAAGCCGCGAGCTGCGCTTTCGCAGTGCTCAGCTCGCGCTGAATTTCGCCGATCTTCTGGCGAATCTCGACCAACTCGCGCTCATACGTCAATGCCGTGATCGGCGACGTCTGGCGATCGGCATAGAGTTCGCGCGTTTCCTTCAGGGCCGCTTCGGTTTCAACTTCCAGCGTCGACAGGCGCGTCTTCAAGCGCTCCGCGCTGATGGCGCGCCAGTACGCCGAGCGCACATCCTCAACGACACGATGCATGACCTTACGGCGCGTCTCTTCCTGCACAAGCACCTTGTCGGCGGCCTGCCGGGCGCGAACGTAGGACAGACCGAAATCGAGTATGTTCCAGCTAAAGCCGATATCGGCGGCGCGAATGCGCTTCTCCTGGCTGGTGGACGGCTGAAAATTCTCGTTGCCGGTGACCAGATTGAAGCTTGAGCTGGCGTTGTAATTATCGCGCGCGGCATAGCCGCTATTGGCGACCAGATTGGGCAGCATATTGAAGTGCGAGAGGTCGAGTTCCGCAATGCGTACCGCGGACTCCGCCTCTTCCACGCGATGGTCGAGATTGTATTTGAGCGCACGTGCCATCGCTTCGTAAAGCGTGATGGGGGCTGCGATCTCTTCCTGCGATGAGGCGACGCTGCCGGTGTTGAATTCGACGGTTGTGACGAGTTGGCTTTCGGTCAACGGGCTCGGATTGACCGAGCACCCGCCCAGCCACGCGGCAATGACCAGACCTGTCGCCGACTTCCGAAACACGTCGCGTGTCCTTCGTGGATTGATGGATCGAGGGATACTCAACGCAACACGGAGAGGGAGACGCGCTTCCGCCGCGAAATCTGGCGGGCTTTTCAGAAGGCATGGCTTTGCCGAACGAACGATGCACCGTCCACCAAAACTGCTTCGGGTTACTGAAAGGTAAACGGCGGTTCGCGGCGTTGACGATCGGCTAACCCCGGGCAATCCTCAAAAGGAGCGCCGCGGGCGGCTGGGGCGGCGCGCCGGGATCATCAGTGGTGTCGAGACCGCCCCCTGCCCTGGACACCTAACAACTTGAAATAGTAGACAAAAAATAATACAACGTTACATATGTGCAACCCGTCGCGTTGCGGATTTGACACATCGGCTCGCGCGCACGACATTGGGGCCATGACACACCTAATCGTCCGACAATTCCCTTGCCTCACCGACAACTACGGCGTCCTCGTGCACGATCCGGCGACAGGCGCGACCGGCACCATTGATGCGCCCGACGCCAATGCCATCATCCAGGCGCTCGACGCCGAGGGATGGACGCTGACCCACGTCCTCACAACGCACCATCATACCGACCACACGGGTGGCATTCCCGCGCTCAAGGCGCGTTATGGCTGCACGGTCATCGGGCCTGCGGGGGAAGCCGCGCGCATCCCGAACATCGATCAGGAGGTGGACGAGTCCACGCCCTTGAAGTTCGGTGCGTTCAACGTGCGGGTGATCGAAACCCCCGGGCACACACTTGGGCACATCGCCTACAACTTCCCAGACGCAGAGGTCGTGTTCGTCGGCGACACGCTGTTCAGCCTCGGCTGCGGCCGCATGTTCGAGGGCGATGCCGAGGCAATGTGGACCAGTCTGCAGAAGCTCGCCGGCTTGCCGGATGCGACGCGCGTCTACTGCGGTCACGAATACACGCTCGCCAACGGTCGCTTCGCGTTGTCGATGGAACCCGAGAACGAGGCGCTGAAAGCGCGTGTCGCCGAGGTGACCGCCCTGCGCGCCGCCAACCAGCCCACGGTGCCAACGACCATCGGGGCCGAGAAAGCGGCCAATCCGTTCTTGCGGACGCAATCCGCCGCCATCCGCGCCCGCCTCGGTCTCGAACGCGTACCGGAATGGCAGGTCTTTCAACGCCTGAGAGAACTCAAAAACAAGGGTTGACGCGCCCTGCGGCGGCTGCGTGCGCGGCGCGCGGCACCGGGGCAACGGCCAAGATAAAAACGGCCTGACGCGCGCACACGTCCCCAGGTTCCACACCTTGGAGCGTGGCCGGATCACCTTCATCGCCAAACATAATTCGCTTCTCCCCAGCCCTGAACCCGGGGCCGCTTGCTGGCCTTGCGCGACTCATGAACAGTGCAACCGAATCACTCATCCGCCCAACGGGGGTTGCCGGTAATGAAGCGCGAGTCCTCAGGACCCATTCTCACAACTGTTTTCGTCGACTACGACAACATCTACCTGTCGTTGAAGCGAAAGAGCGAAGATGCCGCCAAGCGCTTCGCCAAGGACAGCGCGGTTTGGCTGCAAGGGCTGGTGTCGGGCGAATTGATTACGCCCACGTCCTCGCTGTTGCCGCCGGCTGAGCGCCGCATCGCGATGAACCGCTGCTACGGCAATCCCGTGCCGCGGCGCAACGCGCACGATAACTCGACCGACATGAACTCGTTCCCGTTCATCCGCCATCACTTCCTGCGGTCGGGCTGCGAAGTGATCGACTGCCCGCCGCTGACGGCGCAGCTCAAGAATTCGGCGGACATTCGTATTGTGATGGATATCCGCGATATCCTCACGCACGACACGTTCTTCGACGAATTCATCATTCTCTCGGGCGACGCCGATTTCACGCCGGTGCTGCACCGCCTGCGTGCGCACGCGCGCCGCACGGTTGTGTTTGCGAATGATCACACGGCTCAGCCGTACACCGCGCTCAGCGACGGCGAAGTGCGCGAATCCAATCTCATCGCTCTGCTGCTCAATAGCGCTCAGACGCTGTCGCAGCCCGAGGGCAACACGCGCGAGATTGCGGCGCCCCGGCAGATGCCGGTGATCGACGTTGAAGCCGCGCGTCGCGCGATCCTCACCGAGGTTGTCGGCTTCGTGCGCAGCGCCCCGCAGGCCGTGCCGCTCGAGACGCTGGCCGATCGCGCCGTGCGCATCGTCGGTCACGACAAGACCGTTGGCACGCAGTGGGGCGGTTTCGGCACCTTCCGCGAATTGCTGCTGACGGGACTGCCGGAAGATATCCATCTGAGCGATAGCCCGCCCTATACGGTGTTCGACGCCAATCGCCACATTACGTCGACAGGTCTGCTCATTCCGCAGTTGCCGGCGGCGCTAATTGAAGAAACGCCGGCACCCGCGCAGCGCGCCTTCCAGCCGGCTCCGCCGCCGCGTGCCGCAGCCATGCAGCAGCAGCCGACGAAGCAGACTTATCAGCAGTTGGCCCAGCCGCCGATGCTGCCGCCGCAGTCGTCTCCGTACAAGCAGGCCGCCGAAGCGGCGCCCGCCCTACAACCGGCAGCGCATTACAACGATGCAATGCAGGCGCGCCCGCAGCAGGCCCCGAGCCAGCAGCAGCCGATGCAGCAGGGAACGGCGGCTCACGCACCCGCTCCGCAGGCACCCAGCGCGCCGGCCGCCATGACGACGGCGATGCCGCAGCAGCCCGCCGCCCAGGCATCATTCATGCCGCAGCAGCAACCGGCGCCTCAGCAGATGACAACCTCGCAGCCTGCGATGGACGTTCGTCGCGAGCCAATGATGCCGCGCCAACAGACTGTACAGTCCGCGCCGACGCAGCCGCGCACAGCCGATCAGGCGACGCAGATCCAGCAGTCCATCGCGCGCATCCACGACGCGTGCCGCGCCCCGGCGCTGGCACCTGCCGAATATCGTGTTCTGTTCGACGTGATGGCGCAGGAAATTTCGGCCAATGGTTTGCAGGGTGCGCAGACGCTGGCCAACATCTCGCAGCGCGCACGTGAGTTCGGTCTCGATCTGAAGCGCGATGATCTGCGCTTTATTCTCGAAGTGGTCAGCGAAAGCGATCCGTGGTTCGAGCAGGGTGCAACGGCGGGCCTGTTCGCTGGCCGCTTCCGCAACTTCGTCGTTTCGAAATGCCGAGGCCAGGGCCTCGCACTGTCGGCCGATGAACTCGACCTCATCGAAGCGTGGTTCGCAGCACAGCCCGCTCTGCAGCAGAACCACGCACCGGCTTACGGTCGTGCCACCACGCAACCGGCACCGCAAGCTCAACCTCAGCAGGCCGCGCCGCAGCAGCAGCCGGCTGCCGGCGCGCCATCGGGCGAGCGCTGGTGGAGCCTGGAAGAAGGTCGCCAGCACATCGCCGAGCAGCGCGCGCAAAGCGGCTTCAATGCGCCGGAACAGGAAGACGAGTTCCCCCGCATCGTCAGAACCCGCCTGCGCGGCTAGTCGTTTGCCTGCCAACAAACAGCGACATGCAACGCCCTGGGCTGATGCCCGGGGCGTTTTGCTATCTGCGATCTCATGACTATGCCGTCGCCTGAACCGCGCTAGCGCTAGGCGCGCGCGTGTCGGCTCGATGAAATCTGTGGCTCAATCATGTGTGTCTAGGCCAGGCAATGCCTTAGACGAGCGATCACGATCACGCGCAGTGCACTTCAAGATGCACAACGCAAAAGCGCCCCGATACGAGATCGAGGCGCGTTTTATTCGCAACGAACGATGAAAGCTTGCGACGCCTACTGCTTGGCGGCAGGTGCTGCGGCCGGCTGCGCCACTGCCGGTGTCGTGGCGGGACGCGCGGCCACAGTCGCGGCCGGCGGAGCCGTGGTCACCGAACTCGTCGTTGCTGGCGGGGATGTCGACTGTGAATCGCGCATGCGCATGGCGTTGCGCTCGTAGGGATCGATGGTCATGTCGTCGGCGGGCGCAGGTGCCTTGAACATGCTTGTCGTGCCGGGCGCATTGCCCGAACAGCCTGCAAGAGCGAGCGCGCTCGCGATCAGAATGACGCCGCCAAGACCGCTTTTCATAATGTGCTGCTCCCTGCGGCAACCCCCGTCGCCGATGGCATGTTGTGGCCCACTTTGCCCGACCACGCAACGCGCAAAGAAAAACCCGCGGTGGAGAGTGTCTCCAACCGCGGGTTGAACGTTTGGCTCATTCAGCGCTGCCCAAGGGCACTAGCCTTCGGCAATCGCAAAATTAAGCGAAGTACTGACCGCCGTTGGCGGTGATCGTCGAACCGGTGATGAAGCCGGCGTCGTCGGAGGCGAGGAACGCCACGCAACGCGCGATCTCAGACGGCTCGCCAAGGCGACCGACAGGGATCTGCGGCAGGATGCTCTTATCGAGCACGTCCTGGGGAATAGCTTTCACCATTTCGGTGGCGATATAGCCGGGGCAGATCACGTTAACCGTGATGCCGGCGCGGGCGCCTTCCTGAGCGAGAGCCTTCGTGAAACCGATGTCGCCAGCCTTCGACGCCGAATAGTTCACCTGGCCCATCTGGCCCTTCTGACCGTTGATCGACGAGATGTTGATGACGCGGCCGAACTTGCGGGCGCGCATGCCTTCCCAGACCTGACGCGTCACGTTGAAGATGCCGTTGAGATTGGTGCCGATGACTTCGTCCCAATGCTGCTTGGTCATTTTATGGAACATGGTATCGCGCGTGATGCCGGCATTGTTCACCAGCACGTCGATGGGGCCGAGATCCTTTTCGATCTGCTTCACGGCCTTCTCGCTCGCTTCAAAGCTTGCGACGTCAAACTTGTAGACCGGAATGCCGGTCTCAATTTGGAAGGCCTGCGCGGCGGCGTCGTTGCCGGCGTAGCTGGCGGCAACACGATAACCTGCCGACTTCAATGCCAGCGAAATGGCGTGACCGATTCCGCGTGTGCCGCCTGTAACGAGGGCAACTCGTGCCATGAACGTTTCTCCCTGAGAGATGTGTTGTGATTTTTTGTTTATTGAACCGCGGTGCTTTTGGACGTCAGGGCCGGCGCGGCGTGCGCACTCCGGCCCGACCATCCAATGTCACAACGTTAGTCGCGCGCCACGCAGAGCGCTACGCCCATGCCGCCGCCGATGCACAGCGTGGCCAGACCCTTCTTCGCGTCACGGCGCTGCATTTCGAACAGCAGCGTGTTGAGGATGCGCGCGCCCGATGCGCCGATCGGGTGACCGATGGCGATGGCGCCGCCGTTCACGTTGACCTTGTCCGTATCCCAGCCGAGACCCTTGTTGACCGATATGGCCTGGGCGGCGAAGGCCTCGTTGGCCTCGATCAGATCGAGGTCGGCGATTGTCCAACCGGCCTTCTCAAGCGCCTTCTTCGATGCCGAGATCGGGCCGGTGCCCATGATCGAAGGATCAACGCCGGTCGAAGCCCACGACACGATACGTGCCAGCGGCTTGATTCCGCGCTTGGCGGCCTCAGCGGCCGTCATCAGCACAACGACAGCCGCGCCATCGTTGATGCCCGAAGCGTTGGCGGCCGTCACCGAGCCTTCCTTCGGATCGAACGCCGGACGCAGCTTGCCGATGCCTTCAAGCGTCGTGCCGTCCTTGATGTATTCGTCGGTATCGACGACGGTCTCGCCCTTCTTCGTCTTGATGATGACAGGCGTGATTTCGTCTTTGAATTTTCCGGCCTTGCGGGCGGCTTCGGCCTTGTTCTGCGAGGCGACGGCGAACTTGTCCTGCTCTTCGCGAGTGATCTGCCACTGCCGTGCGACGTTCTCGGCCGTGGTGCCCATGTGATAGTTATTGAAGGCGTCCCACAGCCCGTCCTTGACCATGGTATCGACCAGCTTCAGGTCGCCCATCTTGGTGCCATCGCGCATGTGCGCGGCATGGGCCGACTGGCTCATGCTTTCCTGGCCGCCGGCAACGATGATCGATGCGTCACCGGACTTAATCTGCTGCATGCCGAGTGCGACGGCGCGCAGGCCCGAGCCGCAAATCTGGTTCATACCCCATGCCGGCGTATCAACCGGGATGCCGGCGCCGATCGATGCTTGACGCGCCGGCCCCTGTCCCTGGCCGGCGGTCAACACCTGACCAAGAATGACTTCCGAGACATCGCCCGGCGCAACCTTGGCGCGCTCGAGGGCAGCTTTGATTGCGATTTTACCCAATTCATGGGCCGGAAGGCTTGCCAACGCGCCGTTGAACGATCCAACCGGTGTGCGGGCTGCGCTTGCAATAACGATCGTGTTGGCGTCCTGGCTCATGGTGGGCCCTCCCTGGCCTCGGCTTTTTTGACATTGCTTGTTGAGGAATGAGATCCGCTTGTAGCAGATTAAACTCAGTTCATCCGGATTTACTATTAGCAGGCGCGTTCGAAACTGAGCAATTGCGACGTGTTGACTAGGTGCGCTGAAATAGTTGGCAGAAACGTCTGGCGGCGATGACACTGGCTGTGGTACGCTGCCGCAGTGCAGCAACAGCAGTCCACTCGAAATGAAGAGACGCGGCAGTGATGCTCAGCAACGCTGAAGGTACGGTACCCAAGAGAGACTCGGTCGTAATCAAGAAGTATGCGAACCGTCGTCTCTACAATACCGAAACGAGCACTTACGTAACGCTCGAAGATCTCGCCAAGATGGTGCGCGGCGACCGCGATTTCGTGGTCTACGACGCCAAGAATGGCGATGACCTCACCCACCAGGTGCTCACGCAGATCATCGTCGAGCAGGAAGGCCGAGAAGGCGGGCAGACGCTTCTGCCGATCCCGTTCCTGCGCCAGCTCATCCGCTTCTATGACGACAGCATGGCGCGCATGGTGCCCGGCTATCTGCAGTTTTCGATGGAGCATTTCGCCAAGGAGCAGGCGCGGCTTCGGGAACAGTTCTCGACCGTTTTCACCAATCCGACCGCAGCTTTTGAATTCTATCAAAAGCAGGCGCAGCAGAACATGGCGATGTTCGAAAAAGCCATGTCGATGTGGGGCGCATTCGGCACCGCCGCCGGTAAAGCTGGCGAGGGCGATCCGACGAAGGCCGGTCTTTCGGGCGTCGCAACACCGGGCACGCCGACCGCTGGCGGTGCGCCGCGCGACGAACTCGGCGAGCTCAAGGCGCAACTTGCGGCCATGCAGCAGAAAATCGAAAAGCTGACCCAGCCGAAAAGCTGAGGCGGCTTTCGTTCATTCAAAATCATCAAGCGTATGGGTTTGCGCGCGCCATGCGGCGCGCCGTGGCGATAGTCAGCGGCGCCTGGATTCGCGCGTCAGGCGCGCGCCGCGTAGCGCGCTTCCTCGGTCAGGTACGTATCGGGCGCGATCGGCAATCCGTAGTGGAAGCCCTGCAAATACGTAATGCCCGCAGTGCGCAGCATTTCTGCCGAGCGCTCATCGCCAACCCATTCCGCGACCGTTTCCATACCGAACGTGTCGGCAAGTTCGATCATCGTCTTGATGAAGATCTGGTCGCTGGTATCGGCCGCCATGTTCTTCACGAAGGCGCCGTCGATCTTGACCATATCGACGTTGAGCAGCTTCAAGTTCTTGAACGACGTGTAGCCTGCGCCGAAATCGTCGATCGCGACACGGCAGCCGAGATCCTTGAGCGTATCGACGAAATTGATCGATTGGTCGAGGTCGTGAATGGCCGACGTCTCGGTGATTTCGATGATCATGCGGCTTGTGATTGAGCGATTGTTACCGGTCAGCCGCTGCAACGTCACCAGCCACTCGTGATCGCTCGACGTCAAACTCGAGACGTTGATCGACAAGGTGAGCGCCGAATAGCGGTGCAGCAACGCGACCGACAGTTCGAGCGCGCGCCGATCGATGAGGCGCGACAGTCCGAGTTGTTCGGCAACGGGAATGAACTCGCCAGCGGACACCACCGAGCCATCGGGGCGTTCCATGCGCAACAGCGCTTCGTAGATCTCGGGCCGTCCCGACTTCGCGCCGATCATCGGCTGCAGCACGAGACGCATGCGGTTGGCGTCGAGCGCGTCGATCACTTCGTCGGCCATCGCAACATTGCGGCGACGCTGCGAGCCAGCCTGCGCCGTCGGCTCGTGCAGCATGAAGCAATCGAAGCGTTTGGATTTGGCGCGATCGAGCGCTGAGAGCGTGTGGTTGATCGCATCCTGAACGGACCCGGCCTGATCGGGCAGAATGACGCCGCCAATCGACAGCGTGGCCGTCAGCGAGCACGACGACGTCTTGATGATCGTGTCGCGCACGCCCTTCATCACGCGCTCGGCCGCGATGCGCAAAGCGCCCGCGCCGCAGTCGTGCAGGATGATGCCGAACTTGTTCGACGAATAGCGGCCAATGATGTCGCCGCCGCGCAGCTTCTCTTTGATCTTCGCGCCAACGGTCGAAATGATTTCGTCGCCGATATCGAAGCCGAAGGTTTCGTTGACGACGGCGAGATTGTTCACTGCCGCCATCATGAAGGCGGCCGATTGCCCGGTCCGATTGGCGTGCTCAAGCACGGACGTCAGCGCTTCCGTCAGGCGAATGCGGTTCAACTGTCCGGTGAGTTCGTCGTGGTCGGGACGATAGAGCGCGCGCTGCTCTTCCCAATAGCGCTCGTTGATGACGCGTAGCACGCCGCGCGCCCGGATCGGCTTGCCGTCGGCGCCCGGCCACCAGCGGCCGTGATCTTCGATCCAGATGGTCCGATCCGAGCGATGGCCACCCGGCTTGAACCGATACTGCAGGCGATAAGGAACGCCGCGCGCCATTTCACCGGAAATGCCGGCGAAGGCTTCCCGCCGGCGCGCCGCGTGTTCGGCGGCAATCAAGGCTAGGAAATCGCGGCCGGTGTTGATCGGCGTCGTGCTGGTGGTGCCGAGAATGTCGGATGCGTTGCTTTCCCAGTCGATGCGATCGCTGGCGACGTCCCAGACGTACGCCGTCTCCTCGATGGCCGACAGGATGCCGACGAGATCAAGACCTTCCGATTCTGTCAGCGGGTCCTTATCAAGACGCAGTGCAGCGCCCTCATGCGTTGATAACGCCGGTGCCGCCGCGAATGATGGATAACTCCGGGGCGGCGTAACCACCTGACGACCTCAAATCTTGGCTGGGCGCGCAACTCAGTCGTCCGCGGCCCGCGCGGCACAGTGCAATTCGGATGTCCAAGCTATGGATAAATACCTAACAAGCCTTAAAGCGGCGGATACCGAGGATCAGCCTGGCACAAGGTTCGTCGCGTTCGGCATCACGGGCGAGGGTCTACCGACGGGGGATGAGCGCGCCGCTGGCTGCGTTAAAAGCAGGGCGCGGGCGGCCCTGACCGGCAACGGTTATCGTTTCTCACCGCCCGGCCAAAACAACACGGCCGGCTGAAGACAGCCGGCCGTCATGAGATTGAGTTGTGGCAGACAACGTTCCGCCGGGCGTTAGCGCCTCAGCCTTCGCCGCCGATGTTCAGATCGCGCCGCGCGACGCGGATGCCAATGGTGTAGCCCGCGATCAC
>JBOFCQ010000195.1:0-4012 GCA_051646145.1 Hyphomicrobium sp. | reverse complement strand
GTTACCCGGCGAGCGCGCCTTTATGGGCCACGCGGTGGTCAAGTGCGGCGGCGAGAAGCGCGCGTGTGTAATCCTGCTTCGGCTTTGCGAACACGTCGGCGGCTGGGCCTTCCTCGACCGCCTTGCCGTTTTTCATGACGATCAGGTAATTGCTGAGCGTGCGCACCACCTTGAGATCGTGGCTGATGAAGAGGTAGGCGAGGCCGCGCTTCTTCTGCAGATCGCGCAGAAGATCGACGATCTGCGCTTGCACGCTCATGTCGAGCGCGCTTGTCGGCTCGTCGAGCATCACGAATTTCGGTTCGAGCACCATGGCGCGGGCAATGGCGATGCGCTGGCGCTGACCGCCGGAAAATTCGTGCGGGTAGCGGTCTTGCGCGAGTGGGTCGAGGCCAACTTCCTTCAGAGCCGCAGACACGCGGTCGCGGCGCGCGTCGTCCGACATCTCAGGATGCTGGATCAGCAACCCTTCCTCGATGATCTGGCTGATGGTGAGGCGCGGCGACAAGGAGCCATAGGGGTCTTGGAAAACAACCTGCATGTCCTTGCGCAGCGGCCGCATGGCTTTTGAATCGTAGCCATCGATGCGCTGACCGGCATACAGGATCGGTCCGTTGGAGGAGATCAGCCGCAGGATGGCGAGGCCGAGCGTGGTCTTGCCGGAGCCCGATTCTCCGACGACGCCCAGCGTTTCACCGGCGCGCAGTTTCAGCGACAATCCATCGACGGCCTTGATGTGATCGACCGTGCGCTGGAGCAGGCCGCGCTTGATCGGGAACCACACCTTCAAATCTTGCGTCTCGACGACGACGGGCGACGACGCGGTGATGGCCTCCGGCATGCCCTTCGGCTCGGCGGCGATCAAATGGCGCGTATAAGGGTGTTTCGGCGTGCTGAACACGTCTTCCGTGGCGCCCGTTTCGACGATTTCGCCCGACTGCATGACGTAGACGCGGTCGGCCATGCGCCGCACGATGCCGAGGTCGTGCGTGATGAGCAGCATCGCCATGCCCATTTCCTGCTGCAGCGATTTCAGCAGTTCGAGGATCTGGGCCTGGATGGTGACATCGAGCGCGGTCGTCGGTTCGTCGGCAATCAGCAGATCGGGCTCGTTGGCGAGCGCAATCGCGATCATCACGCGCTGGCGCTGGCCGCCTGACAACTGGTGCGGATAGGAGCCAAGGCGCTTTTCCGGATCGCGCACGCCGACCTTGTGCAGCAGCGAAATGACGCGTTCGCGCGCGGCGGTGTCATCGAGGCCCTGGTGAAGTTTGAGAATTTCGCCGACCTGCTTCTCGATGGTGTGCAGCGGATTGAGCGTCGTCATCGGCTCTTGGAAGATGATCGAGATCTTGTCGCCGCGAATGGTGCGCATGTCGTCTTCGTTTGCGCGCAGCAGATCGCGGCCGCCAAACACGATCTCACCCGACGGATGCGAGGCCGAATTCGGCAGCAGCTTCAGGATCGAGAGGGCCGAGACGGTTTTGCCGGAGCCGGATTCGCCGACAAGCGCCACCGTTTCGCCCTTGGCGATGCCGAACGAGACGTTGCGCACGACAGGCGCGGCGCTCTCACCTTCGCCGAAGGTGACCGAGAGATTTTTGACCGAGACCAAGGGCGCGCTCATGTCGACTTGCCTTGTCTGAACGTCTTCCTCGGATCGAGCGCGTCGCGCACCGCTTCGCCGATGAAGATCGCAAGCGAGAGGATGATCGATACGGCAATGAAGCCCGAGATGCCGAGCCAGGGCGCTTCGAGATGCTTCTTGCCTTGCAGGAGAAGTTCGCCGAGCGAGGGCGACCCAGGCGGCATGCCAAGACCGAGAAAATCGAGCGCGGTCAGCGCCGCAATACCGCCGGACAACTTGAACGGCAGGAAGGTCAGCGTCGCAACCATGGCATTCGGCAGCAGGTGCTTGAACATGATCTGCCAATCCGACAGGCCGAGCGCGCGGGCGGCGCGAACATATTCAAGATTGCGGCCGCGCAGGAATTCGGCGCGCACGACGCCGACGAGCGACGTCCACGAAAATAGCATCAGAATGCCGAGCAGCGTCCAGAAACCCGGAATGAACATCGACGAGATGATGAGCAGGACGAAAAGTTCCGGAATGGAATTCCAGATCTCGAGAATACGCTGGAAGATGAGATCGACCTTGCCGCCGAAATAGCCCTGCACGGCGCCGGCGAGCACGCCGATCATCGAGGAGACGATGGTCAGCAGCAAACCGAACAGAACCGAGACGCGGAAGCCGTAGATGACGCGCGCGAGCACGTCGCGGCCCTGATTGTCGAGCCCGAGCCAGTTGGTGTTGCCAAGCGCCTGATAGCGCGCGATCTGCTCAGCCGGCGCCTCGCAGAAGGGCGCGCTCGATGCCCAGGGCGGCGGGGCCGGGTATCCAAGGCACACGCTGTTGGCGCCGATGCGACCGGGATAGTCCTTGTTGATCGTGTCGTAGGAATAGCGGATCAGCGGCCACAGCATCCAGCCGTTGGCGCGGATCTCATCCTGAATCTCGGGCGTCCGGTAGTCCGTGACGGCAAGGAAGCCGCCGAACTTCTCTTCCGGATAATCGACAAGGACGGGGACCAGAAGTTCGCCCTTGTAGCTGGCGAGCAGCGGCCGGTCATTGGCGATGAACTCGGCGAAGAGTGTGATCAGAAAGAGGGCGGCAAAAATCTGAAAGCTGCGATAGCCGACCTTGTGCGATTTGAAGCGCTCGAGCCGGCGGCGGTTGACCGGCGACAGCTTGAGGGTGAACAGCGATTTGGCGCGCGCAAAGAGCGACGGCGCTGTGAGTGGGGGCGATGTTGCGGTCTTGAGATCCATGGACATCACACCTCCCGCGTTTCGAAATCGATACGCGGATCGACGAGCGTGTAGATGAAATCGGAAAGAATGCCGACGAGAAGTCCGACGAGCGAGAAGATGTAGAGCGACGCAAACACCACCGGGTAGTCGCGCTTTTCGATCATTTCGAAGGACAATAGTCCAAGGCCATCGAGCGAGAAGATGGTTTCGATCAGCAGCGATCCGGAGAAGAACGCGCCGATGAAGGCGGCCGGGAAGCCGGCAATGATGAGCAGCATGGCGTTGCGGAACACGTGGCCATAGAGGACTTGCTTTTCAGTCAGCCCCTTGGCGCGCGCGGCAACCACATACTGCTTGCGGATTTCGTCGAGAAACGAATTCTTTGTCAGGAACGTCATGGCGGTGAACGAGCCGATGGCCATGGCGATGATCGGCAACGTCAGATGCCACGCGTAATCGACGATCTTGCCGAAAAGCGAGAGTTCATCCCAGTTGTCGGAGAAGAGACCGCGCGAAGGGAACCACTGAAAGAACGACGAGCCCGCGAAGACGATCAGCAGCAAGACCGCAAACAAGAAGCCGGGAATGGCATAGCCGACGACGAGCACGGCGCTGGTCCAGGTGTCGAAGGGCGTTCCGTCCTTCACAGCCTTGCGTATGCCGAGCGGGATCGAGATCATGTAGGTCAAGAGCGTCATCCACAACCCAAGCGAAATCGAAACCGGCAGTTTCTCCTTGATGAGATCGATGACCGGCACATCGCGGAAATAGCTCTTGCCGAAATCGAACGTCAGATAGTTCTTCATCATCATGAAGAAGCGCTCGTAGGCCGGCTTGTCGAAGCCGAACTGCTTTTCGAGGCTTTTGATGAAGGCTGGATCAAGCCCCTGCGCGCCGCGATATTTGGATGTGATGGCGTCGGCCGATCCTTGGCCGATCTGCGCTGAGGCGCCACCGCCGCCAAGACCATCGCCGCCACCGCCGCCCATGCGGGTTACGACGGATGAAGAATGCCCCATCAGTTCGGCAATCATCCGCTCGACCGGCCCGCCGGGCGCGAACTGGATGATGACGAAAGAGAACAGCATGATGCCGAACAGCGTCGGGATGATGAGCAGCAGGCGTTTGAGAAGATAGGTCGCCATCAGCGGGCCTGTTGTCCTTGCTGCGAGGCCGGCATATCGGCGGTGAGCGCCTGAGC
>JBOFCQ010000260.1:0-5165 GCA_051646145.1 Hyphomicrobium sp. | reverse complement strand
CGGCCGTGCGCACGGCGCTCGATCAGTCCAAAAGGCTCGTGCTCGAAATCGCTGATCTGTCAGATGAGGTTCTGGCCGGCGCGATGGCCGATGCAGCGACGCTGTATCTCTACAACGACGGCCAAAGCCTGAAGGGCGTGTTGAGTGAACCGGACTTCCAGAAGGTGCGCACGATCATCAACGACGCCGGCATGCCCAAGGACATGGCGCACCTCATCAGGCCATGGTTCGTCAGCACGCTGCTCTCGGTATCGCCGTGCGAGCGTCGGCGAATGGCCGCGGGCAAAAGTGTCCTCGACAAGCGGCTCGGCGAGGAAGCCAAGGCGCGCGATCTTCCGGTCACGGGACTTGAAACGGTGGCCGAGCAATTGAATGCGCTCGCCAGCATACCCGAGAACGAGCAAGTCGAAATGCTGAAGGTTTCGCTGCTCTACGCAGATCGAACCGACGACATGATCGAGACCTTGTTGCAGCTCTATACGCAGCGCCGCATGGGTGCCGCGATGCCATTTCAGAAAGTCCTGGCCCGCAAGGCCGGCGCACCGCCCACGATCTTTGACGGCTTTCAGCGCATCCTGCTGGTCGACCGCAATGCGCGCATGGCCAAAGCCGCCGACGCGCTATTGGCCGAGGGCGGCGTGTTCATGGCTGTTGGCGCACTGCATCTTCCGGGAAGCACGGGCCTCGTCGATTTGCTGCGCGCGCAAGGCTACACGTTGACCGCGATCGAATGATTTTCGGCAGGTGTTCGGCAGCGCCGCTTTCAGCAACGCACGACTGACGCTATAGCCGCGATGCGACGGCAAATCCGGCTGTTGCTGCAATGCCGGTCAGAACCGAGCCCCAGGCCATGTCGGCGAGCGTCATCGATAGCGGCCAATCCTTCAGCGTCGCCATGTTCGTCAGATCGTAGGTGGCATACGCGAAGAAGCCGAACATCAGCCCGAGCTTCAGCGCGCGCGTCCAGTCCCCTTCGGCGACAGCCGGCTGCACGGCGAACATCATGATGCCGGCGACGTAGATCACATAGAACGCAATGGCTGCCGGGATGTTGAAATTCTCGGCCATCAGGTGGCCGATGGCGCCGCGATAGAAATCCTTGGCGACGAAGCCCAGCCAGATGAAATCGACAACGGTGAAAACGATGAGTGTGGCCAGGAAACTGAGAACATAGGTCATCGCTGTCCACTCCATGGCGCCTGCTGTGTGCACGTCCCGTCAATGCTACGCCGCACGGCTGTTATTGGACCAGCCAACCCAGCACGCTGATAGGCCAGCCAAATGCCGAACGCGCGCTTATAAATGGATCGTGCGTTTGGCAACGGCCATCGCGGCTTCCTTCACCGCTTCCGTCAACGTTGGATGCGCGTGGCACGTGCGCGCCAGATCTTCAGCCGACCCGCCGAACTCCATCAGTACCGCCGCTTCCGCGATGATCTCGCCCGCGTGCGGACCAACAATGTGGACGCCCAGCACACGATCGGTCGCAGCATCGGCCAGAATTTTCACGAAGCCATCGGTTGTTCGGTTGACCTTGGCACGCCCGTTCGCCGTAAAAGGAAACTTGCCGACCGTGTAAAGGGTTCCGGCTGACTTCAACTCTTCCTCGGTCTTGCCGACGGAGGCGACCTCGGGCTCGGTATAGATGACATTGGGGATGACGTCGTAATTGACGTGCCCCGCTTGCCCGCCAATGATCTCGGCAACCGCGACGCCTTCATCCTCGGCCTTGTGCGCCAGCATGGGTCCGGCGATCACGTCGCCGATGGCGTAGACGCCGCTGACGCTGGTGTGAAAATGCCCATCGACGATGATGCGCTTCTTCGCGTCGCGCGCGATGCCCGCTTCATCGAGGCCGAGGCCATCGGTGTAGGGCACCCGCCCGACCGCCACGAGAACGACGTCAGCGGCCATCGTTTCCGAGGCGCCACCGGCTGCCGGCTCAACCGACACGCTGAGCGCTGCGCCGGCCGGCGAGACGCCCGTGACCTTGCTCGCCAACTTGAAGGCAATGCCTTGCTTCTCAAGGATGCGCTGGAACGATTTGCCGACTTCGCCATCCATGCCGGGCAGGATGCGGTCGAGATATTCGACGACGACGACATCCGCGCCGAGCCGGCGCCATACGGAGCCGAGTTCGAGGCCAATCACTCCGGCGCCAATGACCACGAGCTTGCCTGGAACCGCTGCCAATTCCAGCGCCCCCGTCGACGAGACGACGCGCGTCTCATCGATCACGATGCCGGGCAAATGCACGCTGTCGGACCCCGTGGCGATGACGATCGCCTTGGTTTCGAGCGTTGCCGTCTCGCCATTGATGAACGTCACGCCGACACGGCCCGGACCGTCGATCTTGCCGACACCGTGGTAGCTGTCGATCTTGTTCTTCTTCAACAGATAGGCGACGCCCTCGACGTTGCCTTTGACGCCGGTCGCCTTATAGGCCTGCATCTTTGCCAGATCGAGCTTCGGCGTCACCTCGATGCCCATGGCCGCAAAGCCGTGTCCGGCTTCATGGAAGGCATGCGAGGCATGCAGCAGCGCCTTCGACGGAATGCATCCGACGTTGAGGCACGTGCCGCCATGCGTCGCCCTCTTTTCGACGACGGCCACTTTCAAGCCGAGCTGGCTCGCGCGAATGGCGCAGACATAGCCGCCAGGGCCCGTGCCGATGACGACGAGATCGTAAGGTCCGGCCATGATGCTCAAAGTTCCAGGATGAAGCGCTGCGGATCTTCGAGGCATTCCTTGACGCGCACCAGGAACGTCACGGCCTCTTTGCCATCGACGATGCGGTGATCGTAGGACAGCGCCAGATACATCATCGGACGGGCGACGACTTGACCGTTGCGGACCACGGGGCGTTCCTCGATGCGGTGCATGCCGAGAATGCCGGACTGCGGCGCATTCAGGATCGGCGTGGACATCAGCGAGCCGTAAACGCCGCCATTCGAAATGGAAAACGTGCCGCCCTGCATGTCTTCGATGGACAGTTTGCCATCACGTGCGCGCCGCCCATAGTCGGCGATCTTCTGCTCGACTTCGGCAAGGCTGAGCCTGTCCGCTTCGCGCACGACGGGCACGACCAGACCCTTCTCGGTGCCGACCGCCACGCCGATATGATAGTAGTTCTTGTAGATGATCTCATCGCCGTCGACTTCGGCGTTGACCGCCGGAACGTCACGCAGCGCCTGAATGCACGCGCGCACGAAGAAGCCCATGAAGCCAAGCTTCACGCCGTGCCGCTTCTCAAACAGATCCTTGTATTGATTGCGCAGCGCCATCACCGCCGTCATGTCGACGTCGTTGAACGTCGTCAGCATGGCGGCCGTGTTCTGCGCATCCTTCAGGCGCCGGGCAATGGTCTGGCGCAGGCGCGACAGGCGCACGCGTTCTTCGCGCGCGGCGTCGTTGGCAGCCGATGGCAAACGCATTTCTTTGATGGTTACAGCGGTCGCTGCCACGGGCGCTGCGGCCACCGGGGCGGCGACGGACCCATTCGGCACGGCTGCAGGTGCCGGCGCGGACGCCTTCTGTGGCGCGGCGCTGGCCGCCGCGACGTCGCTCTTCAGGACTTGGCCGCGCTTGCCTGAGCCAACGACGTCACTCGGTTCGAGGTTGGCTTCCGCCAGGGCCTTGCGAGCGGCGGGCGTCGGCGGCATGGAGGGTGCGGCCGCCGCAGGCGCGGCGGCGCTGGCTGCGGACTTGGCGGGTGGCGCGCTCGCGGGAGCAGCCGCAGCAGCACCGCTTGCGCCCTCACGCAGCGCCGCGATGATCGAACCGACAGCCACCGTTGCGCCCTGTGCGGCGACGATCTCACCCATCACACCGGCAGACGGCGCTGGCACTTCGATCGTCACCTTGTCGGTTTCGAGTTCGACCAGCGGCTCATCGACGGCGACGGGATCACCCGGCTTCTTGAACCATTTGCCAACGGTTGCCTCGGTAACGCTTTCACCGAGCGTTGGGACGCGAATATCGATGCCCATGTGTCGCCTCGCCTATGTTTCTTTGCGTGCGTTCAAGCGTCAGCCCAAGGCTTCGGCCACCAACGCGTTTTGTTCCTGGATATGCTTCGAAAGCTGACCGGTGGCAGTCGACGCCGACGCCGAACGGCCCGCATAGCGCGCGCGCCGCTTGATGTAGCCGAGGTGTTCGAGAACCCATTCGAGGTTCGGGTCCATGAACGACCACGCGCCCATGTTCTTGGGTTCTTCCTGACACCAAACGATCTCAGCAAATTTGAAACGCTGCAGCTCGTGAATGAGGGCCCGCGCCGGGAACGGGTAGAGCTGTTCCACGCGCAGAAGATAGATGTCGTCGCGGCCCTTCTGGTCGCGCGCGTCGAGCAGGTCGTAATAGACCTTGCCGGAACACAGCACGACACGTTTGATTTCATCGTCAGGACGCAGCTTCAGGGCGCTGTTGCCCATCTGCGCATCGTCCCACAACAGGCGATGGAAGGTCGTGCCCTCCGCCATCTCCGACAGCTTCGAGACGACGCGCTTGTGCCGCAACAGCGACTTCGGCGTCATCAGGATCAGCGGCTTGCGGAAATTGCGGTGCAACTGGCGGCGCAGAATATGGAAATAGTTGGCGGGCGACGTGCAGTTCGCCACCTGCCAATTGTCTTCGGCGCAAAGCTGCAGGAAGCGCTCCAAGCGCGCGGAAGAGTGCTCCGGACCCTGGCCCTCGTAGCCGTGCGGCAGCAGGCAGACGAGCCCCGACATACGCAGCCACTTGCGCTCGCCCGACGACAGGAACTGATCGAACAGCACCTGCGCGCCATTCGCGAAATCGCCGAACTGCGCTTCCCACAGCGTCAACGCGTTGGGCTCCGCCAGCGAATAGCCGTACTCGAACCCAAGCACGGCTTCTTCCGACAGCATCGAGTTGATGATTTCGAAGCGCGCCTGATCGGCCGACATGTGCTTCAACGGCGCGAAGCGGCGTTCGGTCTCCTGATCGATGACCACGGCATGGCGCTGCGAGAAGGTGCCGCGCTCGACGTCCTGCCCGGAGAAACGAACCGGAAATTTCTCCATCAGCAGCGTACCGATAGCGAGATGCTCGGCCATCGCCCAATCGATGCCTTCGCCGCTGTCGATCATTTCGCGCCGCTTCTCGAGCAGCTTGGAGATGGTCTTGTGCAGGTTGAGATCGGT
>JBOFCQ010000016.1:0-11639 GCA_051646145.1 Hyphomicrobium sp. | reverse complement strand
TGCGCAGCGCCTGTTCCCAATTTTTCGCGTCGTAGGGCGGCTCGCTCGCCATCTCGGGGATGTCGGCCAGCGCCGCCTTATACGCACGGTTGAGGTCTGCATCCGCCGCGACGAATTCCTTGTCGGCGCAGGCATTCATCTCATACGTCGACATGGCGTTTTCGCAGTCGATGCGCTCGGCATCCGCGGCGACGGCGAGCGGGCACGCGATCGTCAGCGCGAAGACCGCACTGGCAACCGTCGGCAGCAGGCGCGATGTCAGGAAGTGCAGGGGGCGGGGCATGATGACCTCAAAAGCGGCGGGTGCTTTACGCGCCAGGCGATTTTGGCGGCGACACCCGATCGGATCGCCAATGCCAATATGTCTGACGCAGATCACATGTACGCCAAGCGCCGTCGCGCCGCCATGCCACCCGGCGCCATCGCCCGGCAAGTTGCGGCAATTCCGGAAAGTGCGCTCAAAATTGCCGGTGGCTTGAGGCGCTGTCTACAACTCATGAGCCTCTGCACAAAACAGGGCGGGGAGGGCAAGCCCTCCCCGCGTGCAACGCGCGCGATGCCATTCTCAGGTTTGCGAAAACAGCACAGCCGCGCTACGGGCCGCCATTAGTGCCAGCGGCGCTTCTGGTGGTGGTGGCGATGCTTCCACGAACGGTGCTTCCACGGCTTGAACTGCTGGCAGCTATTGCGCGACCAGCGGTTGGGACTGCGGTGGAAGCCACGCCAGTCGCGCACACAGGCTCTGTGCACGCCGTGCGTTTTCTGCACGAGCGTTTCAGCAGCGATCTGGCCCTTGACGCCCGACAATGCCGGCGCGGCCTGTGCAGCGGAACCGGCGCCCGCGATAGCGAGCAAGCCCGCGAGTGCGGCAACATAAAGCTTCATGTTTGATCTCCGTATTTGATCGGTGCAGCGGTTGGACGTGTGCTGCCGATGCTTGGAGAACGCGTGAGCGCTGCCGATCCGTCGCGTCAAAACGGCGCAAAAAGCGCGCAACACCGATCACTTCACGGAACAGAAACGTGATGCGCGCGTGGTCTTGAAAATCGAACCTGGAATGCTAACCGCGACCGCGATAGGGCGCGACGCCGGTGTCGGGCAACCACACGCCGCCGGGAAGCGTTCCGAACTGATAGAAGACATCGATCGGAATGCCGCCGCGCGGATACCAGTATCCGGCGATGCGCACGAAATGCGGTTCGAGCAGATGCGCGATGCGCTTGCCGATCGCCACCGTGCAATCTTCGTGGAACGCGCCGTGATTGCGGAATGCGGCGAAGTAAAGTTTCAGCGATTTGCTTTCGACGAGCCACGCGTTCGGCACATAGTCGATGACGAGGTGCGCGAAATCCGGTTGTCCAGTGACGGGACAGAGCGATGTGAATTCAGGCGCGGTGAAGCGCGCGACGTACAGCGCATCGGGATGCGGATTGGCGACGCGTTCCAGCACGGCGGCATCGGGAGACGCCGGTATCTCGGTTTGGCGGCCGAGTTGCGTTGTGCCTTTGTCGTTCGCCGACATGTCCGGTTACTCCGCTGCGAGATCACCGGCGCGGCGCGGCGCCGTGTGCCGCGGTCCGGTATAAATGCAGCCCTCGCGGCAACTGTCGCGATTGACCTGCACTTCAGCGAGACCCGGCACGCGGTTCTGCAGGCGGTTCCAGATCCAGATCGCGATCCGTTCAAGCGTTGGCGCGGCGAGCCCGTCAACCTCGTTCAGCAGGCGATGATCGAGCGCGTCGGCGGTGTCGGCGATGAGCGCCGATAGTTCATCGAAATGGAAGATGTAGCCGGTATTGCCGTCCGGCTCGCCATCGATGACGATGCGCGCGCGGAAAGAGTGGCCGTGAATCCGCGAATTCGGATGGCCAGCGGGTGCGGACGGCAGAAAGTGCGCCGCCTCGAACAGGAATTCTTTGTAGATGCGCATGGCGACGGCATAGGGGAAACGCCGGTCTGAGGCAATATCCTCGCCGCCGCACCGGGCAAGGCCGGCTGTAAAGCGGCTCAGCACCCGTGGCGTCGATCCTGCTCGGCAAGCGCCGGGCCTGCCGCGTTAAGCAAACCCGCCGATCAAGGAATACCGAGCACTTTGTGCGTCTGCACGGACAGGCGCCACGGCGGGTGCTGTTTGCAATACGCGATGGCGGCGCACGTGTTCTCGGCCTGGGCCGGACCGTCCATCGGCTGCAGAAAGTAGTGATCGAAGTCGAGCGCTCTGACGGCATCGGGCGGCAACGTCGGCTGCGGATAGACGAGCTTCAGTTCGTCGCCGCGCGTCTGCACGAGGTCGGTGCCGGCCTTCGGGCTGACGCACACCCAGTCGATGCTGTCGGGCACGGCGAGCGTGCCGTTGGTTTCAATCGCGATCGCAAAGCCCGCGTCGTGCAGAGCGTCGATCAGCGCCTCGTCGACCTGCAGCATCGGCTCGCCGCCGGTCAGCACGACGAGGCTTGGTCCCGTGATGCCGGCGAGCGGCCTGCGGCACGCCTCCGCCACGGCCGCGGCCGTCTCGAATTTGCCACCGCCATGGCCGTTGGTGCCGACGAAATCGGTATCGCAGAAGCGGCACTGCGCGCTGGCGCGATCGTCTTCGCGTCCGCTCCACAGATTGCAGCCGGCAAAGCGGCAGAACACGGCCGGTGTTCCAGCGTTCGCGCCCTCGCCCTGAAGCGTGTAGAAGATTTCCTTGATGGCATACATGGATCTGAGCAGTGGGGCCGCGGCGTAACTGTTGTCAAGGCGTGGCGGGCCATTGCGCCCGGTTGCGCGCTGCGACGGAATTGCGCGCCAGCGACCGCCGGGCACCGGCGTTGTGATGAACGCCATTGGCGAGGATGCCCGCGACGCCACCGAGCTCAGCGAGACACGAGGGAGACTGAAGGCCATGCCCCCTGCATCGGACGCTGCTGCGCAGAGACGCTATTTCGATCTGGTGATGGTCGCGTTCGTCGTCGTGCTCGTCTGCTCGAACCTCATCGGGCCGGCGAAGGCGGCAACCCTCGATCTGCCCATTATCGGCGCCATCACCTTCGGGGCCGGCGTGCTGTTCTTTCCCGTGTCCTACATCTTCGGCGACATCCTGACCGAGGTTTACGGATACGCCCGCGCGCGGCGCGTGATCTGGACGGGATTTGCAGCCCTCGTCTTTGCGTCGCTCATGGCGGCCGTGGTCGTCGCCTTGCCGCCGGCGCCGACATGGCCGAACCAGAGTGTCTACGAGATCGCATTCGGCAATACCTGGCGCATCGCGGGCGCATCGATGCTGGCCTATTTCTGCGGCGAATTCGTCAACTCGTTCGTTCTCGCGAAGATGAAAGTCGCAACCGAGGGCCGCCATCTGCGCACGCGCTTCGTCGCGTCCACCGTTGCCGGTGAAGCCGTCGACAGCGCGCTCTTCTATCCGCTGGCCTTTTGGAACTCGGGCATCATGCCGAACGAACTGGTGATGACGCTCGTCGTCTCGCAGTTCGTGACCAAGACGCTGGTGGAAGTCGCGTTCCTGCCGGTGACGACGCGTGTCGTCGCGGCCCTGAAGAAGGCTGAGCGTTCCGATCCCTTCGATCGCACGACGAACTTCAATCCGTTCAAATGGGGTGCGTGAAGGGCGTGCGCGCAGAGCGGGATGGCGTGGCGCGGGGCTAGTGCAGTGCCCGATCAAGCTTACAGGGCGATGGCGGTGTCGTTGCCGGTGGCGCGGAGAGCCGGCTTCTTCGAGATCATCTCGATGGCGGTACGTACGCCGGCGGGCTTTTCGGGCAGCTTGCCGCCGATGGGAAACAGCATGATCAGCAGAGCTGCGCCGACGGTGAAATTCACCGGCTTCAGAGCTTGGCTGGGCTTCAGGTGTTTCACGGTGGTGTCTCGCTCTCGATCTCGTCTCTGTCTTGGTCGTATCGGCGCGGCGGTCGGTTCATGCAGCGGCGATGGGACGAGATGTACGCGCGTTGGCGGCCCGCCTCAGTTCCCGCTGGAACAGGACGCGCGACGCGGTGCGGACGGCTGCTGGTGCCGGTGGTTGCGGGGTTTTTCGGGCGTTGCGGCGGGCTCAGCCTTTGGCGGATTGCCAGGCGTGCCAGCCCTTCTGGCGCAGATCGCAGGCCGGGCAGGTGCCGCAGCCATAACCCCAGGCGTGGCGCTGATCGCGCACGCCGAGGTAACAGGTGTGGCTCTCGTCGATGATGAGCCGGACGAGTGCTTCGCCGCCGAGCGCCTCCGCCATGGCCCACGTGCCGGATTTATCGACGTACATCAGCGGCGTTGCGATGGTCACCGGCCGGTCCAGTCCGAGCGACAGCGCCGTGCCCAGCGCCTGCAAGGTCTCATGGCGGCAATCGGGGTAGCCCGAATAGTCGGTCTCGCACATGCCGCCGACGAGTGTCCCGATCCCGCGCCGGTAGGCATGCGTGGCAGCGTAAGTGAAAAACAGCAGGTTGCGTCCGGGCACGAATGTCGTTGGCAATCCGGACGCGGCAAACGCGATGTCCTGGTCGCGGGTCAGCGCCGTATCGCTGATGCGGGCGAGCGCGGGCAGTTCGAGCACCAGATCCGCGCCGAGACGTGTGCCGGTGTTTGGCCATTGCGCCAAGGCCTCCAGAATGCGGCGGCGCTGTTGGAGTTCGACGCTGTGGCGCTGCCCATAGTCGAAGCCGATGGTTTCGACATGGGCAAAGCGCGCCAGCGCCCAGGCAAGGCACACGGTCGAATCCTGCCCGCCCGAGAACAGCACGAGCGCTGACGTGTTGGCTGCCGCGTCGGCCATTGTTTACAGGCTCCGCCCGTCGAACGCGGTCGGGTTGATGCGGGTCAGATCGGCGCCGTCGAGGCAGCGCACGTTGACGGCGAAGACCTCGCTACCATCGGGTGCGCTACCGCGCGCGAAGGCATGGATGCCGCACGTCTGACAGAACACGTGATGGATCGTCTTCTTGTTGAACTGGTAGTCGGTGAGCGCGTCGTCGCCCGAGCGCAGCCTGAAGGCGCTGCCCGGCACGAAGGCCAGCCAGTATCCGGCCTTCTGGCAGATCGAGCAGTTGCAGGCGATGACGCTATCCAGCGCCAGACTCACGTCGAAGCGCACGCGCCCGCAATGGCAGCCGCCTGAATAGCTTTGCACGTCCGTCATGGCCTCTCTCCTGAATTCGGGTCGAAATGCACCCACCCATGCCGCCGTAGACTTGCGCCGACGCCCTCCCGCCGGGTAGGTGTGCCCCGCCCGTCCGGACCTTTCAACGTCCGTTGAACAAGGCTACAAGGCTGCACTCTCTTCCCACGAGCCGAACGGGCTCTGCAACTCCTGCTTCCTGAAGGACTGGACCTCATGACCGCCATCGTCGACTTGCTTGCCCGCGAAATTCTGGACAGCCGGGGCAACCCCACGGTGGAAGTCGATTGCGTGCTGGAAGACGGTTCCAAGGGGCGGGCGGCCGTGCCGTCGGGCGCCTCGACGGGCGCGCATGAAGCCAACGAACTCAGGGATGGCGACAAGTCGCGCTATCTCGGCAAGGGCGTGCAGAAGGCCGTCGATGCGGTCAACGGCGAGATCTTCGATGCGCTCGCCGGCTTGGACGCTGAAGACCAGCGCGGCCTCGATGCCGTCATGATCGATCTCGATGGCACGCCCAACAAGAGCCGGCTTGGCGCCAACGCCATTCTCGGCGTCTCGCTTGCCTGCGCCAAGGCCGCGGCGGATGCCTGCAATCTGCCACTCTATCGCTACGTCGGTGGCGCCACCGCACATGTGCTGCCGGTGCCGATGATGAACATCATCAACGGCGGCGCCCATGCCGACAATCCGATCGACATCCAGGAATTCATGATCATGCCGGTTTCGGCCGAGACGGTGGCCGACGCCATCCGCGTGGGCGCCGAGATCTTCCATACCTTGAAGAAGAACCTGAAGGACGCCGGACACAGCACCTCGGTTGGCGATGAGGGCGGGTTCGCGCCGAACCTGAAGAGCGCCGACGACGCGCTGCAGTTCATCATGCGGGCCATCGAGAATGCCGGCTACAAGCCCGGCGATGACGTCATGCTGGCGCTCGATTGCGCCTCGACCGAATACTACAAGGGCGGCGCCTATCACTTCGAAGGCGAAGGCAAGACGCTCGATAGCGCGGCCAACGTTCGCTACCTCGAAGATCTGGTCAATCGCTATCCGATCATCTCCATCGAGGATGGCATGGCGGAAGACGATTGGGCAGGCTGGAAGATGCTGACGGACGCCATCGGCAAGCGCTGCCAGCTCGTCGGCGACGATCTCTTCGTCACCAACACGCGGCGCCTCGCCGACGGCATCGCCAAGGCCACGGCCAACTCGATCCTGGTGAAGGTCAATCAGATCGGCTCGCTGACGGAAACACTCGATGCGGTCTCCATGGCCCAACGCGCCGGCTACACGGCCGTGATGTCGCATCGTTCGGGCGAAACGGAAGATTCAACCATCGCCGACCTCGCCGTCGCCACCAACTGCGGCCAGATCAAAACCGGCTCGCTGTCGCGCTCGGATCGCCTCGCCAAATACAATCAGTTGATCCGCATTGAAGGCGAGCTTGGCGCCGTTGCCCGCTATGCGGGCCGTAGCATCCTCAAAGCCTCTGCATGAGGAAGAAGTTGCCGCGCGTGAACCTTCGTGCCGGTTAATGCGCGTTGGCAATTTTATCGCCAAAAGCGAACAGCGTTTTACTTCGCTTTAAGTGGCCGGGCGTAGGGTGATTGAGTTCTCGGGCGCCGGTTGCGGACGAGAGCGCTTCAAGTGCCCTGTGCTGCGTTGTTCAAAACAAAAATCGGCGTATGACCAACCGTCCATCTCTATCGCAGGTGCTGGTGTTGCTTTCCTGCCTGAGCGCGACGGGGACCTTCGCCTATCATGCCGTTTATGGCCGCCACGGCCTCGAGGCCCGCAATCAGCTGATCGAGCGTTCAACACTCATTGAATTCGAAATCAGAAGCCTCGAGGCCGTGCGCTCCAAATTGGAGCGCGATGTGGCGCTGCTCGCCCCCGAACTGCCCCACCCGGATATGGTCGAAGAAATCGCGCGCGACGTGCTCGGCTACGTCAACGCCAACGATCGGCTATTGCCGTCGCAGTGAGGCGGCGCGTTGGTCACGGGCTGCTCGCCCGCATGCCGGCTCTGTATGCCATTCCACGCTCCCCTGAACGCGACCCATGAATGAGCGCCCCGGCGGCTGATCGCCGACCTGCTTGCCTTTTCGTCGCATGCATCCCATGTCTTGCGCGATGGCGGCCGTCAGCCGGCATCGGATACCGGCACAGTCGGCCGCATGAGGCGGCCGGGAGAAACGCCCGATGAGCAAACGCGACCTCCTAGAACTCGATATTCCCGAAGGTGTCAGCGAGGCCGAGCTTTCGGTCGAACTCGTCCGCGCCTGGATTGCGGACGGCGCGCTGCGGGTCACGCTCAATGCCGATGCGTTCGGCGATCACGTCGCGGACTGGGGCCGGATGCTGGGTGAAATCGCCGAGCACATCGCGAAAGCGTCGGCTTTACAAGGCTTTATGAGCGAGCGCGAAGCAACGGTGGTGCTGCGCGAGGCGTTCAATGCCGCCGCCAGCGGTGTTCCGACCGAAGGGCAAGCGCGCACCGCTGAAGGAAAAATGCCCGGCCGAACGCGTCATTGACTTGTTTTTGGTCACAGGCCTGCGCAAACTTCAGACTGTAGCAGGTGGGCATCAGTCACTCATCGTCCACAATTTCCCGCGCGTCCACGTGCAGTTCTACGTGGATCAGGCTCGGCTGCCACTTGCTCGCGCGGCAGGCACGTCGCTAGCGTCTCACCAAGGGCATAGTGCCTATTTGTGATGCGTTTCGGGGATCTGGTCTTGGTGGGGACGTATCATGGTATTTGGTCGATTGGCTTCAATGGCGGCACTGGTGACGGCGGCAGCGCTCATGGGCGGCTGTGCAAGCGACGGCTCACCGCTTCAGACGGCGTCAGTGGCGCAGGACAAGGCCGCTGAAGCCAAGATGGCGAAGGTCGATCCGGCCTGCATTCAGCTCTCCAGTCAGATCGAGACGCTGCGTCATGACGAAAGCCTGGCGCGCCTGGAAAAGGCCGCGAGCGGCAAGTCGTCGAACGTGCAGGTCAAGCGCGCGTCGCTCGCTAAGCAGGCCGAACTGAACAAGGCCAACATGGAATTCCAGGCCAAGTGCGGTCCGAAGATTCCGGTTCAGGCCGCTGCCGCTCCGGCTACCGCCGGCACAACGGCGCAGGTCGCGCCGATCGCGGCCCAGCAGCAGGCGACGGCAGCTCAGCCGGCAGCCGCTGCCGCGACTGCGGCCAAGGCACCGGCCGCTGCAGCAGCAACCGCCGGTCAGTAATCGCCGAGACGCTATGAGCCGTCGCGCCGCCACCGCGCGGGCGACGGTATGCGTCACGCTCCCGAATGCAGGCAACGTGTTGCGAGGCTGGCGCGTCCGCATGTCTCCAGCGCGGAAAGCGCTGCAGGGGGCCGTCGAATCACGCATATCTCGCATGTCGGCGCGCGAGTTCGGTTGCTGTGAGGCAGAACGGCCACACGGGCGCCACGGGGGGTTGCGATAGACCGGTCGGTATGGTCATAAACGGCGTTACGCAGCCGTCAGATGACCGCATGCGCTGGCCGAGCGATAACGATCGCTGGTGCTGTGCGTGGGAATTCTGGGGCTGACTTTCGAACGGCAGACGGGGCGGCGGGCGCGGCAATGATGGATGCGAACATGCGGGGATGCATCGGGTTCTGTGGGCTTTTGGCCATCGGGCTGGCGCTCAGCGGCTGCGCGGGCGGTTCCGATCCTGGCGCGAAAACGTTGCCCATGGGCGCGTCATGCCAGTCGATCCGCAGTGAATTGAACAGACTGGATTCGCGCGGCGTGCCGTCGCTCGTTGAAAAGGCCGGCAATGGCGGCAAGGTCACGCCGGCCCAGCGCGCAGAAGTCGATAAGTACAACGGCCTGCTCAGCCAGTATCTCGGTGCGCGCTGCCACGTGTGATAGCGGCGTCTAGCTGGGCGCCGATCGCCGTTCATAGATTTGCGTCGGCCGCGTGTGGTTCAGTGTCGGGCCGGAGTTGCCGCTCAGCCGGTATGCGCGGACGTCACGCTGCTATGTCACTCTCGGGGTTCAGGGGGATCTGATGGACGAGAATACGCGCGCGCTCGTTGTCTTCGCCGTGATCGGCATTGTGGCCGGGTTTCTGGCCTCCATCGTCGTCGGTGGCGGGGGATTGATCCAATATCTGATGTCGGGCGTCATCGGCGCGTTCGTCGGCGGCTATGTGCTGCGGGCGCTGGGCGTCAATCTCGGCATCGCCAAGCCGCTTGTCTCGCAGATCGTGACGGCGACCATCGGCGCCATACTCGTCGTCTTGCTCGCGCGATTGATAACCTGACGGCCGCACGTGCCTCGGCGCCGCGTGCCGAGCGACAGAGCCAAAGCGGCGCGTCGTGGTTTTGTACCCATCATGCGGCTTTGTCCCAACATACGCGTTGGCCGCGGTCACGAACGGCTTGCTATCTGCGCCAGGGAGCGTGACAGTCCCGCAGTCGCAAGGTTTCGCATTGAGAGGGTCCGCCATGGCTGATTTGCAGCCCTATCTCCCCTTCATCATCATGGCCATCAACGGCCTGATCGCCGGCTGGCTTGCCGGCTTGCTGCTCGGCGGCGGCGGGCTGATCCGCAACTTATTTGTCGGCATCATCGGCGCGTTCGTCGGTGGCTTCCTGGTCAACGCCGGCCTGCTTCGCTTGCCGCAGGGCCTGATCGATGCCGTCAGCGCCATTCCCTATGGCGAGCAGATCGTTGTGTCGACCATCGGCGCCGTCCTCGTCATCATTATCGCGCGCATCGTCGGCCGCTGACGGAGAACACGCGCAGTGCCGTCCTTCTCGACCAAACGGCACGTGCCCTTCAGCGCCGCGCAGATGTTCGCCGTTGCAGCCGATGTTGAGCGCTATCCGGAATTCCTGCCGCTCTGCACCGGTTTGACTGTGCTGACGCGCCAGCCGGTCGAGGCGGGCAGCGATGGCGATACGATGCTCACGGCGCGCATGACTGTTGGCTACAAGTCGATCAGCGAGGCCTTCACGACGCGCGTGCTGCTGAAGCCCTCAGCGTCAGCCATCGACGTCAGCTATCTCGACGGGCCGTTCTCCTATCTCGACAACCGCTGGCGGTTTGTCGATCGGGCGCCTAGCGCGGGCGGCGGCTCCGATATCGATTTCTATATTTCCTACGCCTTCAAATCGCCGATGCTCGGTCTGCTTGTCGGCAGCATGTTCGATGGCGCCTTCCGCAAGTTCGCGGAGGCCTTCGAACGGCGGGCGGAGCATGTCTATGGCACGGCGCGGGCACCATACGCCTGATCGGCCCAGCGCCGCGACGCGGGCGCGTTATCAGCGGATGGCTTTGTCGGCATTCAAGGCCTGATCGAGCCCGATGAGAGTTTCGAGCCCCTGCGCGCCCTTCAGAACCGCGCCATAGAGATCGGCGCCGGCGACATCGACGCCGGTCAGATCGGCACCGGTGAAGTTGGCTTGCGTCAGGTCGGCGTTGCGCAACACCGCGCCGCGCAGATTGGCGCCCGAAAGATCGGCGAAACTCAACAGCACGAGCGTCATATCGGCGTTGGCAAGCATGGCCCCGGTCAGATTGGCGCCGGAGAGTTCAGACCGCCAGATATGTTCGATGAAGCCGGTCTTGCCGAACGGCGCGAACGTCGAACCGGAGAGATCGGCGCCCGACAGATCCGAGCGTGTCAGGCGCGCGAAGACGCGCATCCCTTTCATGTTGGCGCGGCGAAAGCTCGGCGCCTCTGCGGCGAGCGGCACAAGGCTTGTGAACGCCGATGGCCGCAGCAGTGTCGCGCCTTCGAGATTGGCGTCATCGAAGCGGGCGTTGGTGATCGTTGTGCGGTCGAGGCGGGAGGCAGATAAATCGCTGCCGGAAAGATTGGCGCCGGACAGGTCAGCGCCGAACAGATCGCTGCGCGAAAGGCCGGCGGCGCGGAAATCGAGGCCGGAGAGATCGAGGCGCGTCAGATCGCGGGCGCTGAGATCGACTTTGACGCCGGGCTTGGCCTGGAAGATCTGGACGCTGACATCACGGGCGCTGAAATCGGCGGCGGTGGCGACAGGGGCAGTCAGACCGGCCACGGCGGTGATCATCGCGAGGGCGCTGGGAATGCTCTGGCGCGCACGCACCCGGGATCTCCAATCGATCATGGCATGACCTCTCTGATAAGGGCCAACGCGGATATCACCGACGCAAGACGGATGTCGTTGCGGCCGATGGCGCCGAAGCGGTATTCGCGGCACATCGTGTCGCCGCCGCGCCGGATCGCTGCAATATAGACGAGACCGACCGGTTTGCCATCGCTGCCACCGCCGGGCCCGGCAATGCCGGTGACCGAGACCGCAATATCGGCGTTCGAGTTGGCCAATGCGCCCTTGGTCATGCCCGTTGCCACCTCGCGGCTGACGGCACCGAACGTCGCGATGTCGGCGGCAGGGACGCCGAGCATGTCGGTTTTCGCAGCGTTGGAGTAGGTGATGAAGCCGCGGTCGAACACGTCGGATGCGCCGGCAATGCTGGTCAGTAGCGCGCCGATCAGGCCGCCGGTGCAGCTTTCGGCAGCGGTCA
>JBOFCQ010000253.1:0-6288 GCA_051646145.1 Hyphomicrobium sp. | reverse complement strand
ATGGCGATGGCGAAGTTGTTCATCAGCGAGCGGAAAGCGGCGCCTTCCTTGTGCATGTCGATGAAGATCTCGCCGACGCGGCCGTCATCGTATTCGCCGGTCCGCAGGTACACTTTATGCCCGCCGACGCTGGCCTTCTGCGTGTAGCCCTTGCGGCGGCCCGGCAGCTTGTCGCGCTCGCGCTCCTGCGTTTCCTTCACGTAGACCACGCGCTCGACGATCTTCTCGACGATGCGCTCAGTGACGGCCGCGGTGCGCGCCGCCATCGCCGGATTGGCGAGCAGCATTTCGGCCGCCGTCAAATCCTCGGCCTCGTCATCGTCGCCAAGCACCTGACTGTTCAACGGCTGCGACAGCTTCGAGCCGTCGCGATAGAGCGCGTTGGCCTTGAGCGCCAGCTTCCAAGACAGCATGTAGGACTGCTTGCAATCCTCGACCGTCGCGTCGTTCGGCATGTTGATGGTCTTCGAGATCGCGCCCGAGATGAACGGCTGCGACGCCGCCATCATGCGGATGTGGCTTTCGACCGAGAGATAGCGCTTGCCCTTGCGTCCGCACGGATTGGCGCAGTCGAACACCGACAGGTGCTCGTCCTTGATGTGCGGCGCGCCTTCGAGCGTCATGGCACCGCAGACGTGTTCGTTCGCGGCTTCGATGTCTTTCTTCGAAAAGCCGAGGTAAGCCAGCAGTTCAAAGCCCGTATCCGCCAGCTTGTCCTGCGGGATCTTGAGCGTGCCGTTCAGGAACTCGTCGCCGAGTGTCCAGCGGTTGAACACGAACTTGATGTCGAACGCCGACGCCAGGCCACCTTCGATCTTGTTCAGGATCTCATCGGTGAAGCCCTTCGACTTCAGCGTCGAGTGGTTGATGGCAGGCGCCTGCTTCAGCGACGCGTGGCCAACAGCGTAAGCCTCGATCTCGGCGATCTGGGCCGGCGTATAGCCAAGCGTGCGCAGGGCTTCCGGCACCGAGCGGTTGATGATCTTGAAGTATCCGCCGCCGGCCAGCTTCTTGAACTTCACCAGCGCGAAATCGGGCTCGATGCCGGTCGTGTCGCAATCCATAACGAGGCCGATGGTGCCGGTCGGGGCGACGACGGTCGACTGCGCGTTGCGATAGCCGTGCTCTTCGCCAAGTGCGATGGCGCGGTCCCAGGCGCGCTGTGCGGCTTCGACGAGGCGCTTGTCCTTGCACGAAGCGAGATCGAGCGGCACCGGTGCGATCGACACCTTTTCATAGCCATCGGCGAGGCCATAGGCTGCGCGGCGGTGGTTGCGCATGACGCGCAGCATGTCGGCGGCGTTGGGCGCGTATCCGGGGAACGGTCCAAGTTCGCGCGCCATCTCGCCGCTCGTCGCATAGGCGACGCCGGTCATGATGGCAGAGATGGCGCCGCAGATGGCGCGGCCTTCAGCCGAGTCATACGAGATGCCGGCCGACATCAGCAGGCCGCCGATGTTGGCAAAGCCGAGGCCGAGTGTGCGATAGCGATACGAGAGTTCGGCGATCTGGCGCGAGGGGAACTGCGCCATGAGCACCGAGATTTCGAGCACGATGGTCCACAAGCGGCAGGCGTGTTCGAACGCGCCGATGTCGAACGACTGGTCGCCATTGCGGAACTGCAGCAGGTTCAGAGACGCAAGGTTGCAGGCCGTGTCGTCGAGGAACATGTACTCCGAGCACGGGTTCGATGCGCGGATCGGACCGGACTTCGGGCACGTGTGCCAATCGTTGATGGTGGTGTGGAACTGGATGCCCGGATCGGCCGAAGCCCAGGCGGCAAAGCCGATCTGCTCCCAAAGATCACGGGCGCGGATGGTCTTCGTCACCTTGTCGGTGATGCGTGCCGTCAGGTTCCAGTCGCCGTCTGTCGCAACAGCGTTGAGGAACGCATCGGTGACGCGCACCGAGTTGTTCGAGTTCTGGCCTGATACCGTGAGGTAGGCTTCGCTGTCCCAATCGGTGTCGTAGGTGTCGAATGCAATGTCGGTGTAGCCCTGGCGCGCGAACTGTACGACGCGCAGGATGTAGTTCTGCGGCACGCCCTCGCGCTTGGCTTCGCGAATGGCGAGCTTCAGCTTCGGGTTCTTCAACGGATCGAAGCAGGCATCGCCTTCAGCTTCGCAATTGACGCAGGCCTTCATCACCGCCTTCAGGCGCTTCTGGCAAATCTTGGAGCCGGTGACGAGGGCCGCAACCTTCTGCTCTTCCTTGACCTTCCAGGAGATGTATTCCTCGATATCCGGATGATCGACGTCGACGACGACCATCTTGGCGGCGCGGCGCGTGGTGCCGCCCGACTTGATGGCGCCGGCCGCGCGGTCGCCGATCTTGAGGAAGCTCATCAGGCCCGACGAGCGTCCGCCGCCCGAGAGCCGCTCGTTGGAGCCGCGCAGCGACGAGAAATTCGAGCCCGTGCCGGAGCCATACTTGAACAGGCGCGCTTCACGCACCCATAGATCCATGATGCCGTTTTCATTGACCAGATCGTCATTGACCGACTGGATGAAGCAGGCGTGCGGCTGGGGATGCTCATAGGCCGACGTCGACGACGTCAGTTCGCCCGTCGTGTGATCGACGTACATATGGCCCTGGCCGGGGCCATCGATGCCATAGGCCCAGTGCAGGCCGGTGTTGAACCACTGCGGCGAATTCGGTGCCGCCATCTGCATGGCCAGCATGTAGCGCATTTCGTCATAGAACGTCCGCGCGTCGTCTTCGTTGGTGAAATAGCCGCCCTTCCAGCCCCAATAGGTCCAGGTGCCGGCAAGGCGGTCGAAGACCTGCCGCGCGTCGCTTTCGCCGCCCGAGCGTTCCTTTTCCGGCAGTTCGGCAAGTGCTGCATCGTCGGGGATCGCGCGCCACAGCCACGAGGGCACCTGCGTCTCCTCGAACTTCTTCAGGCGGCGGGCGACGCCGGCCTTGCGGAAATACTTCTGCGCCAGAATGTCGGCGGCCACCTGACTCCACTGCTCAGGCACCTCGAAACCGTCGAGGCGGAACACAACCGATCCATCGGGATTCTTGATTTCCGAAGTTGCCTTGCGGAATGCGATGGCCGCGTAAGGCGATTGACCGGCTTTGGTGAAGCGGCGCGAGATTTTCATAAGGCCCCCGGTTGTCGGGGACGCTGGCTAAACGCGAGTACGAGATTAGAGCGTCCGAATGGTTGTTATTGTGGTGCGACGCTTAGGCCCTGTAATCCCAAGTCGCCGCCGTGGCGGTGATTTTTTTAGCCGGCAACACCGGCCCAGACGCACGTTCGGCAACACAACTGACGGCAACGCGACACACGGCCCGACACAACTCAGTAACGCGACGCAGCGGCCCACTCATCCGCCGGATACAAGGCACACGACCCCCGCCGTGTGCCGCCGCTTTTCAAAGCAGCGCACCCGATTTTCTGCTGTCAGAGCCCCCTAGCTCTGGACGCAGGCGTCACAACGCGAATGATTGACGATGGGCCGAAAGGCCCAAAAGACACGGACTGGTACGAGAGCGCTCCACACTTACAGTCAAACCCGGCAGGAACGCTCCTAGCCAACGCGCCAATGGCAGTGTCGCAAGTGGATGTGATCGCACCGCGTTCACGCCAAGGTCGAGTTGGAAGCTAGGCCGATTCGAAGCGTTCGTCACGGCCCCTCATCTATATCTTGTGGTGGCACGCGCAACTCACACCCATATCTGGTGGTGTTGGCAACTTGTGGAGCAATGTCATGAATTGTCGCGTATTTCCGGGCCGGGCGCCCGGTGCGCGCTGAGACGGCGCTTGTGAGCACACCGGTTTCACGGGGCCGAGCGCGCCAACGTGAAACGATGCTAGTGCGATTCCCGCCGCCAAGTGTTGCTCAACAGCCGCGGCAGCGCGGTGACTGGACAGTGGCACCGGCTCAGGTCTAATCCAGATCATGAGACAAGCGCAGCGAGGCCAGTCGCAATGAGCATACTCAGCGAGATTTTCTCGTGGTGGGGTGGCAACACCTGGGGCACGCGGTTTTTTACGTGGCGCAAGGGCCGTGAAGTCGGGCGCGACGAGTTCGGCAATCGCTATTTCGTGCAGCGATCGGGCGTCGGCCCGCTTGGTGTACCGGCGCGCTGGGTCATTTATCCGACGCTGTCGGAAGCGAGCCAAGTGCCGCCGGACTGGCACGGATGGCTGCATCATACCGTCGACACGCTGCCGACGGCCGAATCCTATGTGCCAAAGCCGTGGCAGAAGCCGCACAAAATGAACATGACGGGCACCGCCGCCGCTTATCGCCCATCCGGCTCGATCCTGGCGTCCGGCGCGCGCGCCACGACAACCAGCGATTACACGCCCTGGCGCCCGGATTGATGCCGTCCCGTAGTTTAGAACTGCGAATGCCAAGCCTATAGAAGCCGGCTGGGCCTTGCTTCAGCCACCATTGCCGTGGAATGGAACGTGACTTCGAGCCGAGGCTGGACAGACGCTTTGCGAGAGACATGCCATCGACGCACGCGCACGCCACGCGCCGCCTTATCGGTGGTCCGTGGATCTGCATGCGCGGCCGCCGGCCTCGCATCGCTTGCGCTCGGCACGCCGGCGCATGCGGAACGCATCGAAAATCAAGTCGCTGTCTTCTCGGCCCTCGACAAGGTGACGGCGCGCATCTCGACGTTTGAAGTGCCGCTCGGCGAGAGCAAGGTGTTTGGCGCGCTGAAGGTGACGCCGCGCGTGTGCTATTCGCGCCCGGCAACCGAGCTGCCGAAAACGACGACGTTCGTCGAAGTCGAGGAAGTCCAACTCGACGGCGCTGAAAAGCGCATCTTCACGGGGTGGATGTTCGCCGAGAGCCCAGGCCTTTATGGCGTCGAGCATCCGACGTTCGACGTGTGGCTGACGGAATGCCAAAAGCCGCTGAAGACGACGGCCGAGAAAGCGCCGGCGACCACTGCCAAGCCCGCAGCCGATGGCGCGCCGGCGGCGGCAGATGATGCGGCGCCGGCTGGCGTTACCGAAGATGTGCCGCAGGAAACGCGCCGCCGCGTTCGCCGATGAGCCTTCGCGGGCGCGCGCCGCACAGCGTCTGATCGCCGTGGCCGGATAGGTAAAGCCCAGGACCACTCAGCAAGCACCACTCTACTCGTTCGACCGACACTTAACCCATGTCCGCCCATGCTTGCACGCCATGCCTGCACGCCATGTCTGCGCGCCGTGGCTGCGTCGTAGCCGGTTGACCGTTGCCCTCGGGCCTGGAACTGTCGGCGAACGCACGCATGCGCAGGCTGGAGCGCGGGAATGTCGCGACGTGACGAGATGCATTGGCTGACGGGGCACGATCTGCCGCGCCGCACGTTCGATGCCGGCGAAACGGTTTTCCTCGAACATCAGGCGGGCGACGCCATGTTCGTGGTCGTTGCCGGCTGCATCGATGTGCTGAGTTACGGGCGCGTGCTTGAAAAGGTCGGCCCCGGCGGCATTTTCGGCGAGATGGCGCTGATCGATGATGAACCGCGCAGCGCTGCGGCCCTCGCCACCGAGCCGAGCGTCGTTGTCGTCATTTCCCGCGTGCGCTTCATGGACCTCGTCACGGTCGAGCCTGCCTTCGCGCTGCATGTCATGCGCGTGCTCGCAGCGCGGCTCAGACGGCGATGACGGCGCGCTATTGCGGCTGGCGTGATTCCGGTTGACGTGCGGCCCGCATTTCCATGGCGCGGCCGACGCCTGCGAGCAGCGAGCCGATGGCGAACAGCGCCAGCACGATCATCTGCAAGTGGCCTTCGATGCGTTCTTTCTCGAACAGGAAGTCGGCGATGTTGGCGTCGGCCGTCTTGTATTGCGCGATCGTTGCGTCGCGTTCGGCTTCGGCGATCTTGATGTCGGCATCGGGCGCCTTCAGCGCCTTCAGCGTCGCGATGCGCGTGCCGTAGATCGCCTGCGCCTGTACTTGGCCATTCTGCTGCATGTTGAACGCCGCAAGCCGCCATTCGATTTCGCGCTTCAAGGGCTCAACGTAAAAGATCTGCGCCGCGGTTGAGAACAGCACAAACAGGATGCCGACGAGTTCACCCTTTTGGTAGGCTTTGAGCTTCATCGCATCTCCTTGGGCGTTGGCGCGAAGCTTTAGCCGTCGATCAGAAGTTTGGCGGCGCGCGGCGCGAAGTACGTCAACACGCCCGCCGCGCCCGCGCGCTTGAACGCCATCAGGCTTTCGAGCATGGCCTTGTCGCAATCGAACGCGCCGGCTTCGGCCGCACGCACGATCATCGCGTACTCGCCCGACACCTGATAGGCGAACGTCGGCACTTTGAACGTCTCCGACACAC
>JBOFCQ010000252.1:0-1567 GCA_051646145.1 Hyphomicrobium sp. | reverse complement strand
GCTTCTTCAAGCTCGCCCTTGGCCCACAGCACCTCGGCGCGCGTCGGATCGAGCTTCACGGCCGTTTCGATGTCCTTCATGGCGACATCGATCTGACCACCCTGCTTGTAGATGTACGCACGGTAAGCGAACGCCAGCGGCGCGCGCGGATCGATCTCAATTGCCCGCGCCAGATCGGCATTCGCTTCATCGACCGCTGCCGCCATGCCGTTGGCAAGGCCACGCGCGGCGAGTGCCGCCGCCGATGCGCCATCGAGTTCGACGGCGCGCGAGAAATCCTTGATCGCGGACGGCGCATTGGCAACGGCCAGATAGCCATAGCCGCGCGAAATATAGAGTTCCGGATTGCTGACATCGAAGGCGATGGCCCGCGTCAGATCCTCGATGGCCTCATCGTTCTGCCCAAGCTCGATGCGTGCGTCCGCGCGATTGCGATAGGCCGAGGCGAACCGGGCGTCGGCGTTGACGGCCCGCGAAAAATCACGCACCGCCGCATACGGGCGGCCGGTTTCGAGATGGGCGAGACCGCGCCCGGAAAGCGGCGGCGCGCTGTTTGGCATCAGTTCGATGGCGCGCGTGAAATCGCGGATGGCATCGTCGGCTTGGCGCAGCTTCAGGCGGGCGTTGGCGCGGTTCGAATAGGCGGCGGCATACGTCGGCGCCAGCAGAATGGCGCGATCGAAATCCTTGATCGCCTCCGCATGCTGACCAAACGCCAGCAGGATGTTGCCGCGGTTGTTGTAGGCCGCCGGGTATTCCGGGAAGAGCTGCAGGGCGCGGTTGAAATCTTCGAGCGCCAGCTTGGTCTGCCCGAGCCGGGCATAAGCGACCGCCCGATCGTTGAACAGCGTCGCCCGCCGATCATTGGCGAGCCCGGTATCCTTCAGCGCTTCCGTGAAGCTTGCAACCGATTGCCCGGCATCGCCGCGAATGAGTTGCGAGGCACCCGTTTCAGCCGGTGTGTCGGCCGCATACGTGCGCGCGGGCGTTGCGACGGCGATGGCCGCCATCACGCCCAAATAGGTCAGAACCTGCCGCACCACGTTCACCACATCAGCCTCGCACCACGCCGTTTCCGTCACGCACCGCCGATCGCACTCCAGCCGCACGTTAACCGCGTCCGGCCGCCGACGATTCGTCGACTGCGTGATTGTACCGCCGTCTACACCCCCCGGGGAATACTTTAATCTCGACGCTTTCAAGGCTCCGCCGTGATAGGCGGGGGTGTCGCCGAGCGGCCTGGCAGGACTGCCGGATCGGCGCGCCTGCAAGGCCCTTTCCCACGCGTCGGAGTGCTCATGAACCTGTGGTTTCGGCTGATCTGGATGCTTCTGACCAGCGGATTGCGCCCCCGCCTGCATTTGCCCGGCGGCACATCGGCCGTTCGCTTCCGCGTCTGGCCGAACGATCTCGATCTGATGCGCCATATGAACAACGGCCGCTATCTGACGCTGATGGATCTCGGGCGCACCGACCTTATGCTCTGCTCGGGGCTTTGGCGTGTGGCCCTCGCCAACAAGTGGACGCCGATCGCCAGCGCCGTCGTCATCCGCTTTCGCCGCGAGAT
>JBOFCQ010000251.1:0-1949 GCA_051646145.1 Hyphomicrobium sp. | reverse complement strand
CATTAGCATCTTCGATCATGACCCCATCAGCTAAAACATGCTTAATGTGACCACGTTTCGAGTTTTGACCTGTACTGCGTCATTCCAGGAGACGGCCCACTGAATTCACACCTGCCGGCCAGCGCGACAGACCAGTCCTACCTCGCCCGGCAATTGGCGGTCGGGGTGTTCGACGACCACGAGCGCATTCGTGGCGCGATCGTCGCCGCGCTTGAACGCTCGCAGTGCATCACTGTTACCTGCCAGGGCGGCTCGGCCGACGATGTTGCGGCGGCGCTAACCATCGACCTGCCGGATGTTGTCGTGCTCGACATGCATATGCCGGGTGATGGGCTGCATGCCGCGTCTCACATCCGCTTCAACGCACCGTCCGTCAGGACCGTCATGCTGACGAGTTCGGATGATGAGCATTTCATCAGTGCCGCGCTCGTTGCGGGCGCCCACGACTACATCGTCAAGGGGCAGCCGGCATCCGACATCATCGCGGCCATTCTGCGCGTCGCTGCCGGGCAGTCCTACATCTCGCCGGCACTGGCGGCTCGGCTGCTGGCGCGGCGTGGCATCGCTTCACCCTGGCTGCCGATCACGCCGAACGAGAGCATTGTGCCGCTGACAGAGCGCGAAGAGCAGTTGCTGCGCCGCTTGGCGCAGGGTCTGAGCGATGATGAAGCCGGCGCCAGCGTCGGCTTGCCGGCGCGCACCGTCGGCATGTTCGCGACCAACATCCTGACCAAGATCCACGCCCTGGCCCTGACCGGCGCAATCTGACGACGGCGCGGCGGGCTGGTCGCGCGTCAGTCCTTCAATACGCACCTGGAAATGCCGACAAGACCCTCTGCGCCATGGCCCCAACGGCCCGGCACGCGTCGCGTCACGAGGTGCGCGAGCCGAGCTTCTTGCGCGCCATCAACGCCGCTTCCACGCGATTGCGCACCTGCAGCTTGTGCATGATGTTGGTCATGTAATGCTTGACCGTCTTCTCGCTGATGTTGAGCGTGCGCGCGATTTCCTTGTTCGTGCGTCCGCCGGCCACGCCATCGAGAATTTCTTCCTCGCGCCGCGTCAGGCCCGGCAAATCAGCTTCTGCAGCGATGGGCGACGCCGGCTTCTTCATCATAGTCAGAAGGCGGGCGGCGAGCTGCGGTGTCACATAGCTCTCGCCGAGATGCACGGCATGTATCGTGCGCACGAGTTCCTGCGCCCCGATGCCCTTCAGCACATAACCGCGCGCGCCTGCTTCAAGCGCTGCGGAGACATGCTGTTCGTTTTCCGATGCCGTCAGCATGATCACTTTGACGAATGGGCACAGCCGCGCGATTTCCTGCGTCGCCTCGATGCCGCCGCCGGGGATATTGATATCCAGCAGCAGAATGTCGGGCAGCAGATCCTGCGACAGTTGGATGGCTTGTTCGGCGGTTGCGCCCTGGCCGATCACATCCATGCTCGGCTCATGCTGCAGGATGGCGATGACGCCTTCGCGAAACAGCGGGTGATCGTCGATCACCGCCAAACGTATCTGATCCGATCGCGTGACTTGGGTCGAGGTCATGCCGGTAAAGACTTCTGTGTCGAAGAGCGTTGGGTGACGCCAGCCTCGCCGCCATCCATCAGGGGAATGTGCGCGGTGAGGCGCGTGCCGCACGCGCCATTTGACGCTATTTTCAAGCAGCCGCCTAGGGCTTCAATACGTTCTCGCAACCCAATAAGCCCCAATCTTTGCCCCGACGAAGGTGCTGCCGGCTCAGCCATTCCCGGCCCTTGATCGGCAACTTCCAGGATCAGCATATCGTTTTCACGTCGCGCCAGCACCGTCTGCCCTTTGCCGCCAGCGTGGCGCACGGCGTTATTCAGGCCTTCCTGCACGAAACGATAGACGCTTGCCAGCATGAGATTGCTGCCGACGGCTGGAAGATCATCCGAACTCTCGACCGCCACCCGCGTGCGTGACC
>JBOFCQ010000236.1:0-2421 GCA_051646145.1 Hyphomicrobium sp. | reverse complement strand
CACCACCGGCCATCTCCTTCGTTGCGCTCGATATGATGAGGTGCGACGGCGCACGCCCTGCGGCGCACGCACGCGTCAGCCAGGACGCCAAGGCGCTGGCCGGACCTTCAATGTCGCAAACGTGCGTGACAACGGCCGCGTCGGAATTGATCGACGTCAATCCGGCGGCGGAACGGCCTATCCATCGCGTGCTGGTGCTGGATTTGAATTAGCGGCCTTGGCGCTCGCGGCGCAGTTTTGCCCAATATTCGAGGCGCTTTTTCAATTCGCGTTCGAAGCCACGCTCTACGGGGTCGTAGTATTGCGGGCGCTTCTTGAAGGCGTCGGGGAAATAGTTCTGCCCCGAAAACGCGTCCGGCTGATCGTGGTCATACTGATAGTCGGTGCCGTAGCCTTCGTCTTCCATCAGCTTCGTCGGCGCATTGAGGATGGTCTTGGGCGGAGCCAGACTGCCGAACTCCTTGGCGGCGCGCATGGCGGCTTTGTAGGCCACATAGTTGGCGTTCGATTTCGGCGCCGTTGCCAAATAGATGACGGCCTCGGCAAGCGCCAATTCGCCTTCGGGGCTGCCGAGGAAATCGAAGGCATCCTTCGCCGCGTTGCAGACCACAAGCGCTTGCGGATCGGCGAGGCCGATATCCTCGACCGCCATGCGCACGAGGCGGCGGGCGAGAAACAAGCGATCCTCGCCGCCATCGAGCATGCGGCAGAAATAGTAGAGTGCGGCGTCGGGATCTGAGCCGCGCACACTCTTATGCAGCGCCGAAATGAGGTTGTAGTGACCCTCACGGCTTTTGTCGTAGAGCGGCGCGCGGCGCTGCACGAGCTTGATGAGTGCGTCGCGTCCCATGGGCCGTGCACTCTTGTCGAGCGCGCTGAACACGTCTTCCGCCAGATTGATCATGGCCCGGCCGTCGCCGTCCGCCATGCCTTTCAGCGCTTCGCGGGCGTCGGCGTCGAGCGGCAATGTGCGGCCCATCTCTTTTTCAGCGCGCACCAGCAGATCTTCGAGCGCTGCATCGTCATGACGATTGAGAACGAGCACGTTGGCGCGCGACAGCAATGCGGCGTTGAGTTCGAAGGACGGGTTCTCCGTTGTCGCGCCGACAAGCGTGATGGTGCCGTCTTCCATGTGCGGCAGGAAGCTGTCCTGTTGCGAGCGATTGAAGCGATGGATCTCATCGATGAACAGCAACGTGCCCTTGCCCTGCTCGCGCAGCATTTTGGCGCGATCGAAGGCCTTGCGAAGTTCGGCAACGCCGGAAAAAATCGCCGAGAGCTGTTCGAACGAGAGCTTCGTTTCACCCGCCAGCAAGCGCGCTATCGTGGTTTTACCGCAGCCGGGCGGACCCCACAGGATGAGGCTTGGCAAACGGCCCGAGCGCAGCATGCGCGTCAGCGTGCCGTCGGGACCAACAAGGTGATCCTGGCCGACGACATCAGCCAGTTTTTGCGGACGCAGCGTATCGGCGAGCGGGCGCGGCGCGCCTTTTTCAAGCCCAGCAGCTTCGAAAAGATTTGTCATGGGGCCGCACCCTAATACAGCGCGCGGCCCCATGCAAAATGCGCGACATCGGGCGGGACTTGGTGCCAGCCTCGATGTCGGACGCCGCCCTTAGAACAGAAAATCGCTGGCCTGGAGCGCCAAGAGCCCCTTGATCGCCAGCATGAAATCGGCGTGCCCATCGCCATTCGTGTCGCCCTCGATCAACGTCCGGTCATTCTTGGAGCCCGAATAATCATCGTGCTCGATCCGAAGCTGACCGGCTTTCTGAGAAAAGCCCGTGTCCCCAATGAAGGAGAAATCCTGATGGCCCGCCCGCCCCGTCTGCGCATCGAAATCTGACAGATCGATGTGATCCTGGCCGCGCCGGAAATCGGAAATCAGATCCATGCCGCTGCCGCGGCTGTCATTCAGCGATTTGAAGACGAACGTGTCGTCGCCCGCGCCGCCGGTCAGGATATCGCGACCGCTGCCGCCGTAGAGCCAGTCGTCGCCGACGCCGCCGTTCAAGACATCCTTGCCGGCACCCCCCGTCAGCCGGTCGTCGCCACGTCCGCCGAGCAAGGCATTGGCGCCGGCACTGCCAACCAAGTGGTCGTCGAACGCCGATCCCGTGGCATTCTCGATCGATCGGATCCGGTCGCCGTCGGCACCCGACTGATCGATCTTCCCGAGGTGGACGGCGACCGCGCGCACGGCGCCCGCATATGAGACTGTGTCAGCACCCTCGCCGCCTTCGATCGCGTCGCGACCCGCTCCGCCGTGAATGACGTTGGCTTTGCTGTCGCCGATGATGGTGTCGTCGCCGCTGGTTCCGCGGACATTCTCGACGCCCGCGAGATGCGCGATGCGATCGGCATCGGCCCGGTTCGATGCGCCGCCGGGCGCGATCCAGGCACCGGCGCTGCCGGCTCTCA
>JBOFCQ010000224.1:0-3790 GCA_051646145.1 Hyphomicrobium sp. | reverse complement strand
TGACGCTGCCGCAGCACTATCACGCGCAGCGCGGCGCCGGCGCCGTCATACGCACCGTACAAGCCGGCACAGGCTCGCTGTTCTGGCTGTGGCTTGGGGCCATGCGCGAGCAGATGACCGCGATCTTCGGCATTCTGCTTATGATCCCCGCCGCCATCAGTCTCGATGGCCGCATGGCCGCCATCCTCGCGGCGCTCGCCATGACTTACGCGCTGCTCAATGTGTTCGTGATGAACAAGACGTCCGCCGGACAGGCGCGAGCCGATCGCGTCGAGCAGGATGTGTCGAGCCGCGTCGGCGACGTCGTGTCGAATGTCGCCATCGTGCAAAGCTACAATCGCATCGGCGCCGAGGTCGAGGCCATGCGCGATCTCACGCGCTCGCTTCTCAATGCGCAATTCCCTGTGCTGACCTGGTGGGGTGTGCTGACGGTGCTGCAGCGCGCGGCGGCGACACTGACCATGGTGGCGGTGTTCGGCGTCGGCGCCATTCTCTCTGCGCGCGGGGAGTTGACCGTCGGCGAAATCGTATCGTTCGTCGCGTTCTCGACGCTGCTCATCGGCAAGCTGGACCAGTTGTCGGCCTTCGTCGTCCGCTTTCATCAAAACACGCCGGCGCTGCGGGCGCTCTACGTCATGATGGATGAAGCCGAGGCCATCCTCGAACCGAGGAACGCCAGCGCACTGCCGCCGGTATCGGGCAACGTGGTGTTCGACCATGTCAGCTATCACTATGACAAAGGCCCCCAAGGGGTCGAAGATCTGTCGTTCACGGTCAAGGCCGGTGAGACGATCGCCATCGTCGGCCCGACAGGCTCCGGAAAATCGACGGCGATCAGCCTGCTGCAGCGCTTTCGCGTACCCGACAAAGGCCGTGTACTCATCGACGGACACGATATAGCGAACGTATCGAGCGCGTCCTTGCGCCGTGCCATCGCCGTCGTGTTCCAGGATGCGGGGTTGTTCAACCGCTCGATTGCCGAGAACATTCGCATAGGCCGCCCGGAAGCGACGGACGACGACCTCGCCGCCGCCGCGCGCCTCGCCGAAGCGCACGACTTCATCGCGCTGAAGCCCGGCGGCTACGGCTTCCCGATCGGCGAGCGCGGCGCCGGCCTCTCGGGCGGCGAGCGTCAGCGCATCGCCATCGCACGCGCCATCTTGAAAGATGCGCCGATCCTCATTCTGGATGAAGCAACCAGCGCGCTCGATGCCGAGACGGAAGCGAAGATAAAGCGCGCGCTCGACACGTTACGCGACGGCCGCACCACGTTTGTCATCGCGCATCGCTTGTCGACTGTTGCGGATGCCGACCAGATCCTGGTGCTCGATCACGGACGCATCGTCGAGCGCGGGCGTTTCACCGAGCTCGCCGAAGGAACCGGACTGTTCGCGCGTCTGGTCGCGGAAGGCGGTTTCACGGTCCCAAAGACGACCGAGACGATCAATTGACCGCCCACGAAAACGGGCCGCAACGCATTGCGGCCCGCGTCTGAAGCCCATTGGGATTGCGTTGCGCGCCTACAGCGAGTGCGACATGCGGTGACGCTTGGTGTCGAGATAGCGCTTGTTGTGCGGATTGGGCGGCACAACGATCGGCACGCGTTCGACAACATCAATGCCATGCGCCTTCAGCGATTGTTCCTTCGCCGGGTTGTTCGACAACAGCTTAATGGACGGCATGGCAAGGTCGCGCAGAATGCGCGCCGTCAGCTCGTAATCGCGGCTGTCGACCGGCGCGCCCACTTCAATGTTGGCTTCGATCGTATCGCGACCCTGGTCTTGCAGCGCATAGGCTTGAATTTTTTTGAACAGGCCGATGCCGCGCCCTTCGTGATAGGGCACGTACACGATGACGCCGAGCGGCGCCGTCGTGACCACCTTCAGCGCTGCCTGAAGCTGCTGATAGCAATCGCAGCGCAAAGAATGAAAGATGTCGCCCGTCACGCATCCCGAGTGCACGCGCACCACAGGCACGTCGCCGGCCGCGGCGTTCGCATCGCGATGCACGAGAACAAGCGCTTGTTCCTCTGCCGCTTCGCCCTGATAGGCATGCGCTTCGAGAACGAGTTCCTGACCATCGAAGGCGATGGGCAGAACGGTCTGCACGGACCAATCCATATCGAGTCGAACCGATTTGAGTGCGCCGGTTTTCATGGCGTCTCCTCTTTCCAAGACTGGCATATGCCTGATGTATGGCGCGATGGCAAAGGGCAACTCGCCGGTCACGGCGACGATGGGAGCATCGTCGCGCTGTGGCATCGTCGATCGCCTATGCTTCAAGCTGCAACGAGTATACAGCAAAGGCAGCGTTTCAGATCATAGTCAAAGCCTTACTTTGGGTCACAATTCAGGCGCTTGGCCTTAAGCCGCGTTCGCTGGTCAAAGTGCGGCATGTTTGAGGCACCCGTCCGAATGGCGGGGACGCAACTTAACGGTAAGTGGCCATTGCGTGGCGGCGCTGCAAGGCCTTGCACACGCGGCGCGCGAGGTTAACGCGCCCGGCACGATATCCCAACGGCGGCGGTTCAACGCCGAGACCGGTGCTAACGATCCTAAAGGCCGAGCCGGGCGACTTCGATCTTCGGACAACGGTTCATGACCACCGTCAGCCCCGCGCGCCGCGCTTGTTCCGCCGCTGCGGGGTTGATGACGCCAAGCTGCATCCAGATGACCGCGATGCCAAGCCGGTCGCGCGCATCGATGGCCTGACGCACGACGTCGCCTGCCGCCTCGGAGTTGCGGAAGATATCGACCATGTCGACGTTGCCACCCACATCGGCAAGGGTCGCCGCCACCGGATTGCCTAACAGTGTTTGCCCAGCAAGACCCGGGTTGACCGGGCGGATGACGGCGCCGCGCCGCTGCAGAAAAGCTGCAACCTCATGGCTCGGGCGCATGGGATTGGCACTGATGCCAACAACGGCGATAGTCCGGGCGCGCGCTAGAACGTCAGCGATCTCGGCGTCGCTCAATCCATCCGAGCCATCGGATGCCATCGCGTTATCGAAGCGGCTCTTGTCGGTACTGTCGGCACCGAACGCGCCCCCGCCGCCGGAGGGTTCGCGGCTCACGTTGGCGATCCCGGTAGAACCACGCGGCCCGCCGCGTCGAACGACCAGAACGGATTGTGGGCGACCTCCCATACATGGCCATCAAGATCGGCGGCATACCCGGCATAGCCGCCCCAGAACGTCGGCTGCGGCTCTTTGATGATCGTGCCGCCCGCCACCGCGAACGCTTTGATCGCGCTGTCGACATCGGCCGGCGCAGCGACGTTATGCGCCAACGCGATGCCCGCGAACGCGACCGGCGCATCGGCGATACCAGCATCCGCCGCCAGTGCCGCTCGGCCAAACAGCGCCAGCACAACGCCGCCCGCATCGAAGAAGGTGACGCTCTCGTTGCTGTCGCTTGCGGCTGTGAAACCCAAGTCTTCGTAGAAGCGGCGCGCGCGTCCGACATCGGCGACGCCCAGCGTGATCAGCGAAATGCGCGGCTGCACGATCAGGCATCCTTCCAGACGGGCGGCCGCTTTTCGACGAACGCGCAGATGCCTTCCGCGGCGTCGGCTTTCATCATGTTGTCGATCATGACCTTTGCGGCATAGGTGTAGGCCTCCGCCAGCGGCATCTCGATCTGGCGATAGAAAGCGGCCTTGCCCGTCGCCACGGTCATCTTCGATTTGGCCGCGATGGCCCGCGCCATAGCCATGGCTTCGGCAAGCACCTGATTGCCGGCAACGACGCGATTGACAAGGCCGAACTCCGCCGCCTGATGCGCCGTCATCG
>JBOFCQ010000200.1:0-38130 GCA_051646145.1 Hyphomicrobium sp. | reverse complement strand
GTGATCGCCGAGCCGCATCTGCCACAGATTGGCGCGCACGGGCGTAAAAACGGTTGAGGGTGACGGAGCGGCGATTGCGGCCGCGCGCTTGGCTTGCATGATGGTCATGGTGCCCCCTGGCGTCTGACGTTGCCGTGCGGGGCGGTGTGCTGGATTGGGGACCTGGCGACACCGTCCCGCACGGGTCTGCGGGTAACGAGATGTCCCTTAACACATGCGAAAACGCATGCGCAAGTGCAAATCGCATGGCTCGAAACGCATGTATTCAGTAGTCGTGGAAAACTCTAGCGATGCTAACGTGCTCGCACGCATGGGGCTGAGATGTCAGCGATGCCGTCCGTTGGACGCGGAGTGCGGCGCAAGCCAGGTTGCCGCTAGGCGTGCCGCCGCAACATCCCGACCACGACGCCCTTGATGATAACGCGGTCGTTGTCAACCAGCAGCGGTTTGCGCACGGCGGGATCGGCGCTTGTCGAGACCAGGTAGGGCGGCTCGAAAATCCGGAAAACCGTCTCGGCGCGGCCCTCATTCCAGCGGTAGGCCTGCGCGCACACGACGTCGCCCGCCTTGGGCGTGGCGTTCAAATCGACCAGCAGAATGTCGCCGGGTAAATAGCCGGCCGTGACGAGGGCGGTGCTGGACAGCGTCCAGGCATCAGCGGCCCGGCGCGTGCTGAGCAGCGTTTTGATGGCCAGATCAAACGTGTCGGTTTCGTCGATCTGATAGGGCGCCGCATCGGGCGACGAGAAGTTGCCGCGGCCCGGCTGTGTGGCCCGCGGCGCAATACTCGCGGCGATGCCCGGTGGGTCCATGCCGGCGGCATGGGCGATTTTGGCCACCGACCGCAAGCTCAAATTTGGGCTGTCATCGCTGTTCAGAAACCGGGTCAAGGTCGACTGCGCCAGCCCGGCTTTGCGCGCAAGAGCTGTTGGCGTCTCGCCCGTGCTTTCGAGAACGGCGGTGAGCCATGCGCGCAACTTCGGGCGATCCAGGTCCATGCTCAAGCGATAGATGCACCCCGCGCCGGTGGAAACATGCTGTTGTGCACTTGACAACAATCAGCAACGCATGCTGCATGCGGGAATGCATATGCTTTCGACAACTCACCTCGACGAGATGTCCTTTTCGGAGCTGGACGCGCTGCGCGAGCAGATCGACCTGCCGCAGATCAAGTTATGCCAGCGCGGCGACATCAATCCGGCGACCTACACGCGCTGGCGCCGGTGGGCACGCGGGGAAGATGGGGGAAGCAAACCGCATCCCCGCTCGTTAAGCGCCGTTCGCGAAGTTTTGCGCGTGGAATTGGCGCGCCAGCCAACCGGCGAACGGTTTCCGATCGCCTCGTAGTCCCCCCCCGCTGGCCGTCTCCGGCGGGTTTCCAAGTTGCGTCAAAAGTTCACCCCGCCAACGGAGCCTCCGCATGGTGACGCGAGATATTTTGACCGTTTACGAAGCCGGCGCCGACCCGTTCCAGGTGCGCCGCCTGCCGCTGACGCTCGATGTGATATCGAGTTTTGCGGTCATCTACGCGCTGCCGTCGTGCGAGCCGATCGTGCATCCGCTCGGCACCTCGCGCACGATTTCCATCATGCCGGACGGGCGCTATGTGCTGGCCGAGGTGTCAGGTCACGCGGGCGCCGTCATCGGCGAGCCGGTGTCGCTGGCCGAGGCGTGCGACGTTGCGGTGCGCGCGCTCGCCGAGGGCGCCGAGACAAGGACGCCGCAACCGCTCGATGTGCATACGCTGGCCGTTGCGTTTATCGGGCTCGTCGCGACGGCGGCGTCAGCCCCGAAAAATCCGGTAAATAATCCAGATTTAGAAAACCCGAATATCGTGCGGTTTCCAGCGGCGCGGGGTGCGCCATGAGCCAGATTTTTGCGGCGCTGGCACGACGCGCCGACACGCTGGCTACCTGTCTCGCCTTCGAGGCGGCGTTGGCCGCCGTCGGCGAGGCCGAGGGTGTGTCGACTACCGATCTGCGCGTCAGTCTCGCGCGCAATGCCGTGCGGCATTCTCAGCCGGGCGCCGCGCGGCGGGCGCGGGCCCGCTGCGCGGCGATTTACATGACGGTGACAGCGTTGCAGCGCTCGCAGAAGGCGGTGGCGCGCGTGGCCGGCGTCTCGCAGCCGATGGTGCACAAAATGGTTCGCACAGTCGAGGAAGTCAGGGAAGATCCGCACCACGACCGCGCGCTTGATGAAATCGAATTGCATTTGATGGGGGTAGCATGAGGCTCGTGCGCAATTGGGGGCGCGCGGCGCTCGTGGCAGTCGAAGAGCAGCCGATCCTGCTGGTGTGGGTGGCCGCGTTCCTGGTCGGCGCCGTCATGAATTTTAACATGGGTCGCGAGCTGTTCGGGTTCGAGATCGGCGTCGCTTTCGCCGCGATCGCGATCCTCGGCGCGTATTCGGCGGCACTCATTCCGACATCTGATGCGGCCCGCCGGCCGTTTCTGATCGCGGCGACCGTGGCCGCACTGTGTGTCGGCAATTGGTGCGGCTGGCAGCAGATGGGGCTGCGCATGTCGCGCGGGCTCGGCGAGCTGGTCGGTGAGGCCGGGCAGCACAACACCGCCGAACAGGCCCTGAAAGCGGCCCGCGCCGAACGCGACAAGCTCGGCACGCAGCGGCCAGTCGATGCTGTGGCGGCTGAGCGCGCATTCGAGTGCAGCCGCAAGGGGCGGCAATATCCTGATGGCAAAGGCCCGAAGTGCACGGCGCTGATCAGCGAGGAGGCGGCCGCGCAGCGAGCTGTCGATCTCGACGCACAGCTGCCGGGATTGGCGCAGGCGCTGGCGGATGCGCCGCCGACCTCGGATGCTAACGCGCTATTTTCTGGGCCCGTCAGGGTTTTCAGCGCCATCGGCACGTTTCTCTCGGTCGCCGTGGGGGGTGCGCCGGTGCAGTTCACAAATGACGACGTAATTTTTGGATTTTCGCTGTTCGTCGTGGCCGTGCTGACGTTTTTTGAAATCTGCGGGCCGTGGATGCTGGGGATTGTTGCCCCGGTTCTCGACCCCGTCGTGCGGCCGCCGCCGCGTCAGCTGCGGCATATGCCAGAGCCGCGCGAGGCGCGAACAGAACACCATCCCGGTCAGCCGGGCGGACTGAGCCCGCCGGAGGGCGTTGCGTCTGCGCAGCGAGGGGGTGACGGCCTACACCAGCCCCTCGCACCTCCGGCGGCAAGCTCTTTCGATGGAGCGGCCGACACGCGTTCCGTGCGCCGGCCGCTCGCGCCGGAACAGCAAACAGCGGCGCGCGGTGGCGGGCATGAGGCGCGCGAGGCCTCTAGCAATTCGCTGCACGGCGCACCTATCAACCTCAACGTCTACACGGGCAGCGGGCCTGTACAGGGGCCGCCGCAAGTGGCGGCGCCTGCGACGTCGGTCGTCGCCGAGAGGATCACCGACAGCAATGTGCAAGCGCTGCGCGCCGTGCAGCGCGAGGCGTTCGCGCCGGCCGCGCCCGATATTCCGACCGACCGTTCGGCGTCGCGTGCTCTGTGGGATGGTCTGCTGGTCTACAAGGCCGCGCGCTTGGTGCACATCGGGGGCGGTATGGTGCCCGCGTCGGCGATGTATGACGATTATCGCGCCTGGTCCGGACCGCGGGCCGTCGACGCGCGCGCCTTTCACTCGGCGTTTGAGGCCGCGACGGGTGTCACCCTGCACGTCGTCGGCGGAGAGCCGCACTATTCGGGCGTGAAGATCAAGGAAGAGGCCGCGATCGCATGACATTTTGGAGGTGGCTCATGGGCGTTTTTAGGCACGCCTTCGAAGCGGATGGCATCGAAGCCGGCAAGGTCGAAGTGACGGGACGCGTAAAAATCAACAGGCCAAAGTCGATCTTGTTTGTCGACGGCGGGCGCGAGCAATGGTTGCCGAAAAGTAAGATCAAAATAGGCAGCGAGGGGCCAGACGGTACAAGGTCAGTGCTTATGCCGGTGTGGTTGGCGAGGAAGGCCAACTACATATGACCGCGCCGACCCTGCCAGAGATAAAGTCGATGCTGCAGGTCAATATAGAGGCGCTGGCGCGACAGCTCGCGCCGGAGGGCAGGCGCTCGGGCCGCTGGTGGCTCGCAAAAAATCCGCGCCGCGAAGACAACAACCCCTCGTTCGGCATCGGGCTCGGCGGCACGGCGCCAGGCGCGTGGACGGATTTCGCGACGGGCGACAAGGGCGACGTGTTCGGGCTCATACAGTACGTGCACGGCCTCGAATTCAAAGACGCGCTGGCGTGGGCGCGGTCGTGGCTCGGCATCGAAGGCGCGGCGCCGGTGGCGGTGGCGACGCGATTGCGCGACGCCAAGGCCAATGCGGAGGCGCGCGCGCGCGAAGAACAGGAACGGGCGGCCAAGAACCGCAAGCATGCGTTCGGGCTGTATCTCGCGGGCCGCAAGCGGGCGTTCGTGCCGTCGCCGGCGCACACTTATCTGTGTTCGCGCGGCATCGACGTGACGCGGCTGGGCAAAATGCCGGGGTGTCTCGGCTGGGTGCCGGACATGCGCCACGTCGAAACAGATACAAAGTGGCCGGCCATGATCGCGGCATTTTTCAATGCGGATGGCGCGGTGGTGGCCGTGCATCGCACCTATCTGCGGCCAGACGGCGCGGGCAAGGCACCGGTGACGCCCGCGCGCAAAATATGGCCGTCCTACAAGGGCGCGGCCATTTATCTGTGGCGCGGCAAATCCAAGCTGTCGGCAAGCGAAGCGAGCGCCAACGGGCTGCTGGAGACGCTGGTGCTGGTCGAGGGCGTCGAGGACGGATTGTCTGTCGCGCTGGCGTGTCCGGATTTTCGTGTGTGGGCGGCGGGATCGCTCGCGAACCTCGGTGAGATCACGCTGCCGAAGTGCTGCGACGAGGTGGTGGTGTGCGCCGATAACGACTGGGGCAAGCCGCAAGCGCAGGCGCTGCTCGACCGCGCCGTCGAAGGGCTGGCGGCGCAGGGTGTGACGGTGCGCGTGGCACGGTCGACGGTCGGCAAAGACGTCAACGACGCATTGAGGGGGTGAGAGATGACGATTAACCCAAATCAAATCGTGGAACTGGTGCTTCACGCGCTACGCTGGATCGTAGCGCAGGGCGCCGTGGCAATCGTCGCGGCCGCGTTCATAGACCGATTTGTGATCGATCTGCCTACGTTTTCGATCAACGAAGTAGAGCTAGCCTATTATGCAGGGGCGGCGGCTCTCGCGTCGTGGGCCTGCCGATGAGCGACCCAGTCAACTCGCCGGCGCACTACATCGGGCGCGGGCTCGAAGCGATCGAAGTGATCGAGGATTGGGGGCTCGGCTTCCACCTCGGCAACGCGTTCAAGTACATCGTGCGCGCGCCGAACAAGGGCCGTTGGACAGAGGATATGCAAAAGGCGATCTGGTATCTCGAGCGCGCCCGCCGCGACGTCATGATCAACAGGCTTGCGATCGAGGGGCCGCGACGCATTGAGCCGGGCGACGTGCTCGAAGCGTTCGGCATCGCGGGGGCGCGCGCAATAGCGATCGACGCTATTTCTCAAGCGGCCTACTTCTGCGCGACACCAGCACAGGCGAGGGCCATCGAGCGGCGTTTGGAGCGGGCCATCGACGGCATTCTGCAGGACAATGCGGAGGTGCTCGCAAATGGTGCGTGAGACGTTCAGGCTAGAAAAACCGGAAATGCGGTCGTCTCTGCTCGCTTCGAAAACGCTGGAAGAACAGCTGCGCGCCATCGTGCGCGAGGAGATGGCGCAGCAGAGCGCCGAGGCCGCGCGTGCCGAGCCGAAGGAAGACACCAACGATTAGCGCCACGGGGGTGGCGCGCTTGGCGGCCGGCTGCCGGAACGGCAGTCGCCAAGCGCAATGCAAGAAAGACTACGGGGGAAGTCGTGAGCGCGGACGCCAAACCACAGCCGAATTATGCGCGCGTGCAGGCGCTGATCGCGGACGCCGAGGCGGTGCCGTCTCTCAAGCGTTTTGCCGATGATCCCGAACCCGGTTTGCCGCGCGAAAACGTGCCGCCCGGCCAGTGGACGCCCGACGCGCTCGGCTTGCCGCCCGATTGCCCGGTCGTGCCGCTCGGCGTCGATGGCGTGCAAAACTGGTTTCTGGACCCGATCGGGCAGCTCTATTGCTACGCCAAGCCGTATGGGCAAGCCGACACGCTGGAGTTGTTCCGCGGCCGCCATTTGTATCTCTATTGGGCTTGGCCAAAGTGGAAGGGCAAGGGCGAAGACGCGATCGACGTCGACGGCTGGAAGAACGAGAAGGCGCGCGAGTGCCTGATCGCGGCGGCGACGGCCAAGGGGCCATGGTCGGCGGTCGACAAGGTGCGCGGCCGCGGCTGCTGGGCCGACGGCCAGGGCGGACTGATGGTGCACCTTGGAAACCGCATGATTTCCATCGCGGGCGGGCACCACCGGGATCAGCCGCCGGGCGAAAGTAACGGCTTTGTGTACCCAACCCGGCCGCGCGTGCCGGGGCCTTGGGGCTGGCCGCGTCCGATCGAGGACGATAGCGACCCGGCCGCGACGCTCAAGCTGTTGTTCTCGACCTGGTCGTGGTCGCGGCCCGACGTCGATCCTCACTTGCTGCTCGGCTGGATCGGCGTGGCGTTTCTGGGCGCGGCGCTGCCATGGCGCTCGGCCGTATACATGACGGGCGATAAGGGCTCCGGCAAATCGAAGCTGCAGGAGATTATGGGCCACCTGTTCGGCGATTGGCTGATCCAGACCACCAACACCACGGCGGCCGGCATATATCAGCACGTCAAGCAGGATTGCCTGCCCGTCGCGGTCGACGAATTCGAGGCCAAGGCCGACAACAACAAAGCGGTGCCGTTGTTAGAGTTGGCGCGCCAAGCCTCGTCCGGCGGCAAGGGCATGCGCGGCGGCGACCGCGGCACGGGCACGGAATTCACCATCAAGAGCGCGTTTCTGTTCTCGTCGATCAACGCGCCGCCCATGGACCCGCAGGACCTCTCGCGCTTCGCGCTGCTCAGGCTGCACAAGCTGCGCGAGGGCGCGAAGCCCCCGCCGATCGACCCGCGCGCGCTCGGCGAGCTAGGACGCATCATTTTGCGCCGCCTGATCGAGGAGTTTCAGCGCTTCGAGGTAACATGGTGGGCGTTCAAGGACGAGCTGGCGGCCGGCGGCATGGACGGGCGAGGTCAGGATACGTTCGGCACGCTGTTGGCCTGCGCCGATATGATCGCGCATCGCGGCTGGAACCCGGAGCGCCTCTCCCAACCTCACGATGGCGACGTTAAAGCGTGGCGCGATATTCTGGCGCCCACCACCATGGCCGAATTCGACGACGCGACGGCCAATTGGCAGCTCTGCCTCGATCACATGCTGTCGGTGCCTGTGGAAGCGTGGCGCACGAGCGCGCGCTCGACTGTGGGGCAGGCGCTGGAAGCCTGGTTCAAGGGCGACGACGATCACTTCGGAACTGACATCGTCAAGATCCGCCATGTGCTCGGCCAGGCCGGTCTGACGCTGGAGCGCAAGGCGGGCCTCGGCGATTACCTGGCCGTGCCCAACAACAACCCGCTGACGCGGCGCCTGTTCGAGGCCACCAAGTGGGCGGGCCACGCGGGCGCGGGCGTGTGGAGCCAGGCGCTACGGCAGGGGCCGCGCGATGCCGTCTGGACGATCGGCCAAGCGCGCGTCAACGGCGTGAAATGCAAGTGCACGCTGATCGCGCTGAACGCGCTCTATGGCGACGGCGGCATGATGACAGCCGATGGCAAGAGTTTGCGAAAAACGTCATCATATCAAGATGAAAGCGAAGACTTGAGCCTGTGACACCATGCCGCAAAGCGATATATCGTTGGGACGGCCACGCGCTCAAGCGGGCATCGGGGCCAGATCGTGGCCGAATAGCGTCAAATCTCAGGTTATCGGCCAACCCCGACCCGTATCATGGCGGAAATGTTCGCGTGGACTGCGGGTCGGGGGTGGAACGGTCGCTAAAGAGCCGTTCCGGGCAGCGTTCCAGGCTAATCGGTTGATACCATGACACAAATTGGAAAGTGGAACGGTGGAACGGTGGAACGGTGTCGCGCGTGCATGGGTGCGCGTGCAGGCGTGCGCGAGAATAACTACACGGGCGCGCATGTACGCGAGACAACATACCGTTCCATCGTTCCACCGTTCCAGATGGTGAAATTTGTATTGTGTTTCATCTGGTTGAGGGTGGAACGGTGGTGGAACGGTATCAGCTGCAACCGTTCCAGCGGCGCAAAGGCGGTAAAATACTGGGGTGAAACCCCATGAAAACCGGCGGCGTGGCGACGGCTGTGGCCCTGGCGGGCGGCGTGGGCGATCTCGGCATCGACGGCGGAGAACAGCCGGAACTGTTCGAGGCTGACGCGGCGCTGCCGCTGGCGCCGGCGGCGCGGGGGAAGAGCGGGCCGAAGGGCGGGCGGCCTGTGGGCGCGCGCAACCGGTCGACCGAAGAGGCGCGGCAGTTTTTCCTCGGGCGCTACCGCTCGCCGCTGATTGGGCTGGGTGAGATCTATTCACGCTCGGCCGAGGACCTGGCGCGCGCGCTGTTCCTGACGCGCGTCGTGGACGAGCTGGCGCCAGGGCAGACGGCGCTGAAAACGCTGTCGAATGCCGCGGGGGTAACCACGGGATACCTCGTGTGGGACCTCGAGAAGGCCTTCGACAAGCAGGTGACGGCGCAGGCTGCGGCGCTGCCCTACGTCGAGCGCAAGCAGCCGGTGGCGCTGGATACGGGCGGCAAGGTCGCTGGCCTGATCATGATCGGCGATTTCGATGGCGTCTCGGATGCGGGCGACGGGGTCGTGACGCTCGATATGAAGGCGCAGCAGCCGAGTGAGCAATATCAACAGGTTAGCGAGGCTGAAACCGTCCGACACTCGGACGTGCAGTCGGACGAGAACGCTAACAAACGCAAATCGTTTGGAGAATTCAGCGAATGAAGCCTGATAAAAAATCAGGGTGCAAACGCCCTGCGCGCAAGCCGAAGGGGGGGTGCCCTTCGATCTGGCCGGCGGCCCGGGGGGTACCCCGGAAATCCGCGCCTGCCCTCAAGTTCTGGGGGGTGGCCCGCACCGTTTTCAAATTTAGACCCTTTATCGATTGCTTGCATACGGAACTTGGTTTTCGCCGGCGGTGCGGAAATTTTGACACCGGGCCGGGGGTCGGGGGTGTGGCGGCATGATCGTCACGCTTCCAGGCCGTCAGTTCAAGTCGCCGGGCCCTGTTGCGTCGGCGTTTCTGGCCGACCGCACCTCGAAGGTGCGCGCGCTTCTCGGTCCTCAAGGCGGCGGGAAGACCGTGACGTGCATGCACGACATGCCGAGCGCCGCGGCACTGATGCCGCTCTGTCGCGATGGCGTTATCCGCGCCCGCTTCGCGGCGATCCGCGATACCTATGACCGCCTCGAAAAAACGACGATCAAGTCGTGGACAGAGTGGTTTCCGAAGGGCATCGGCGAATTTTCTGGCGGTGGTGGGCGCTCAGCCAGTCATAGGCTGAACTTCAAAACCATGCGCGCCGGCCGCGAAGTTCCGATCGAATTCGAAATAATCTTTGCGGCGATCGGTGACCAATCGGCCGAAGACTTCATGCGCGGTTTCGAGGTTACGGGCTTCTGGCTCAACGAAATGGATCTGTTGGCCGAAGATGTGCTGACTTATGGCGTTGGGCGTGTCGGCCGCTATCCCCGTATTCAGGACATAGACCCTCGCACGCCGCTCGCGCGCTTTCCTGGCTACACGCTCGGCAATCTGCCGCCCGGCGTCAGCTACGACCAACTGCGGCCCGACGACGTGTTCCGGTCGTACATCATCGGAGATCTCAACGCGCCGGACGTCGACAGCTGGTTCTATCGCCGTTTCGAGGAGGAAAAGCTCGAAGGCTTCAAGCTCTACCGCCAGCCCTCCGGCCGCAGCGCGCGGGCCGAGAACAAGCACAACCTGGTGCCGGGGTATTACGAAACGCAGGCGCAGCTCAATGCGTCGAAACCGAAGTGGATCAAGCGGTTTATCGACGCCGAGTACGGCCCGTCGGATAACGGCGAGCCGGTCTATCCGGAATATTCCGACGACGTGCATCTGGCGCGCGAGCCGATACGGCCGGCAAAAAACATCCCGCTGATCATTGGACTTGATGCCGGTCTGCAGCGCCCTGCCGGCGTTATTTGCCAGATGAAGCCGTCAGGCCAGTGGGTGGTGCTGGGTGAAGTGGTCCCCGGTCGGTGCGGCTCTGCGCGCTTTTGCGAGGCATTGAAGCGTGAGCTGGCCGAGCTGGCCGAGCTTGCCGGCGTGCAACGGCTCGAGATCGAGGCGATCTATTCCGATCCTTTCGGTTTCACTGGCGCCGATCGCGAGGCCGGCGAAACGGCGTGGTCAGAGCGCGTCATGCTGGAAATGCAGCATCCGGTGATGCCGACCGAAACCAACGAGATCGAGCCCCGTCTCTCTGCCGTGCGCGACGAGCTAACCTATATGATCGACGGTAACACGCCAGCGCTTATGATTTCGCCGCGCTGCCGCATTCTGCGCAAAGGCTTCGCGAGTGATTACGCGTACGCGCGGCAGCGCGTCGGCAACACCGAGCGGACGGCGGATAAGCCGGACAAAACAAGCGTTACCGCCGACCCTCACGACGCCTTGCAATACGCCATGCTCGGCAAGAAAGGCCGGTTTGGCGTGATCGGCAATACGCGCGCCGGGCGGAAGGATCGCGCAACAGCGCCGGCGCTGCCGTCCGGTGGTGGCCAGGCCAAAGATACGGGGTGGCAGTGGTGACGCCGCGCATCGAGCGCGCGTCGCTCGCGCACCTGTTGGCAATGGCGGCCGCGCCGGAACCTTTCAAGTTATCGCTGTCCCGGCGGCTGTATCGTGTGTTTGCGGCGCAGATGTCGGCGTCGGAGGCTTACGCGCTTTTCGAAGACAGCGGCGCGGAGAGCCCCGCCGTGGTGGCGGGCGGCGCCTTTCTGCCGCTCGGTGGTGTCGAGGCGTGGTGTGTCGTGCGTCCGGGCGGGCTTCGGCCTGCCTCTCTGCTGTCTCTCGTGCGCCTCGCGCGCCGCAGGATGTCAGAGGTCGGTCAGCGGGCAATCTGCTTCGTGAGGATCGAAAACGAGCAGGGTGCGCGTCTCGCGCGGCTCTGCGGCTTTGTCCCTGGTGAGGCCATTGCCGATGGGTGTTTGGAATGGAGACGGGACCATGAAGGTGGCTAAGGGCCTGCTCGGCGGCGGCGGTGAGACTAAAGCACTGGCCCGCGCGCAGGCCGCGCAGCGGGCGCAGACGGATGCCGAAAGTCGCCGCCTGTCGGCGGTCGAAGCCGGGCAGAAGCGCCTGCGCTCCGGCGGTTCGAGCTTGACCGCGTACATCGAAGATCAACTCAAATCGACGTTCGGGGGCTGAATTGGCGCGGACGATGGCCGACGAGCGCCAGGACGAGAAGGACGCCTTTCAAAAGGCGCGCCTTTATCATTCTGAGCTTGACGAGATCTACAAATATTTCATGCCGTACCGGCCGTCGACGACGCAGCGGTCTGCGGATGGCTTGACGCGCACCGAGGGTGCCTCGCGCACCGACCACCTGTTCGACGGAACCGGTCTGCATGCCGCCTTTAATTTCGCGGGGCTCATGCAGGCGGATTGGATGCCGCCCTTTCAAGACTTTTTCAAGATCGAAGCCGGGCCGCTGGTAGCTCAGGACGAGCGCAAGCAACTCAACGAGGCCTTGGCGCATGTGACGGAGATGGCGCACGGTGTCCTGCCGCGCGTGCGCGTGACTGCGCACGAAATGTTCGGAGACTTGTTTGCGGGCACGGGCGCGATGTATCTTTCGTCCGGCACGGATCGCGAGCCGGTGCGCGGACAGGCCGTGCCGATCAACGAAATCGCGTGCGAGGATGGACCGTTCGGGACGGTCGAAAGCGTCTGGTGGCGCCGCAACTACAAGGCGCGCCACATTCCGGAAGCTTGGCCGAAGGCTAAAATCGGTGACGATCTTAACCGCAAGATCAATGAAAACCGCAACGCCGATATATTGATCACGCAATCGACACGCTACGACGCCGAACTGGACCGCTACGTTTTGCGCGTCTACTGCGACCACAACCGCAACGAGGAGCTTATTTGGCGCGAAGAAACCCGCACTAATCCGTGGCAGATTGTGCGATTTTTCAAAGTGCCGGGCGAAGCGCATGGGCGCGGCCTTGGGCACTTCGCGCTGCCGTTTCAGAAAACGGCAAACAAGACGCGGGAACTGGCGCTGCGCGCCGCCGCCTTCGCGCTGATGGGTATCTGGATGCGCCGCAACGACGGCGTGTTCAATCCCGATACCGCGGTCTTTCAGCCGCTGAAATTCTGGACGGTCGGGTCAACGGGCGGGCCGCTCGGCCCGACGCTGCAGCGGTTGCCAGTGCCGCAGGATTTCGACGTGGCCTCGATCGTTCTCAAGGACGAGCGCGAGCAGATCAACAAAGTCACTTTAAACGACGAACTGCCGGAACTGCAGGATAGTGTGCGTTCGCCGACGGAAATCGCCGCGCGCTTGCGGCGTGTCGCCAAATCTCGCGGCGGGGCTAGTGCGCGCATATCTCTGGAACTGGTCGCGGCGTTGGCGCAGCGGACGGTCGAAATACTCGAAAACAAGGGGCTGGTTGAAACACGCCTGTCAATCGACCAGCTCCTAGCCAAGACGACGGTAACGGCGCCGGCGGCGGCCGCACAACGCGCCGATAAAGTGCAATGGGCCGTCGACTGGATGCAGATGATTGTCGGCCTTGCTGGCCCTCAGTCTTTGCCGATGTTCGCAAAGGTTCAGGATCTGCTGCCTGATGTCGGTCGCTGGATGGGCGTGGATGAACGATACATCCCGTCAAAGGCGGATCAAAAAGAATTCATGGACGTGGTTAAGGCGATCGCCGCACAGCAGCAACAGGCGGCCGCGCCGCCCCCCGCGCCGGGTGCGCAACTGGTCAACGGGGGTGCGCACTGATGCCGGACGCCTTCGAGCAGTTCATGGAAAGTCTGGCCGGTAGCGGCTGGTCAGATCTCGAAATCAGCAAGGAAAAATTCGCACAGCAGGCGCAGGAGCAGGGCTCTGCCGAGCGCGCCGAAATGAACCGGCAGGCGGCCATCGTCGCGCGTGCGCTTGATACGGAGGCTGGCCGCGCCCTTCTCGATCTGTTGATGCGCAAAACGGTGTTGCGTGCGCCCGGCGATGAGGAGCGCGCGGCCAGGACCGCCGAAGCATTCGCGATCTTGAAAGCCAAGCGCGAGGGCGAAAATAGTGTCGTGTTCATGCTGCTTTCTATGCTGCAGCATCACCATGGCCAACCGCAGACGACGCAAGGGGGCGATCAACTATGAAGGGGATGTTTCAACGAACATTCAATCTGGACGCAGGCGGATCTGGCGCTGCGCCAGCGGCAGGCGGAGCTGCAGCGGCAGGCGCTGCAGCGGGCGCGCAAGGTGGCGAGCCATCGGCTTCGCCGTCGTCGCTGTCCGGGCAACTGGCGGCGCGCGCGGAGGCCGAGGCGGCGAGCGGACAGCCCGCGCAGGGCGCGGCCTCGGCACCGTTTCATCCTGAAAACCTGCCGGACGATTTTCGCGGCAAAAGCGACAAAGAGACGATCGAAAAGCTCTGGAGCAAGATTGCTGAAGCCCCGAAGCCGCCGGAAAAAGACGCCGACTACAAATTCGAGCCGACGCCTGAATTCGTCAAATCCTACGGCGATCTAAAAAACGATCCGCTGCTGCCGGTGTTCCAGAAGATCGCGCACAAGCACGGTCTCGATCAGGGGCGCTTTAACGGCATTGTGCAGGACGTCTATCAGGAATTCGAGAAATCAGGGCTGATCGACGGGCCGATCGACGCCAATGCCGAGGTCGAAAAACTGGCTGGAAAAAACGGTCCTGAGAAAGACCGATGGATCAAAGCGCACCAGCGCGTCGCCGCTGTCGAGCAGTTTGTGAAAACGCTGCAGACGCGCGGCGACATCACAAAACAAGACGCAATGATCCTGTCGAGCATGGCGTCGAGTGCCGATGCCGTCATCGCGTTTGAAAAAGTTATGAAGCTCATACCGGCCGAGCACGGATTGCAGGGCGGCGGTAACGCGCCGCAACAGCAGGTCAGCGAACACGAGCGCCAAATGCGCGCCATGTTCCCGAGCATGGCGAAAGCCGGCTGAACGAAATCGAGTGCCCGTAGCGTCACGCGTCGAAACCGCAACAGCGGCAATTATCCTAATCAGGAGCTAGGACAATGGCAGTATTGGCCACGACAAACCCCACGCTGGCGGACGTCGCGAAACGCCTCGACCCCGACGGCAAGATCTCGAAAATTGTCGAGATCATGAACCAGACCAACGAAGTGCTTGACGATATGCCATGGCTTGAGGGCAACTTGCCCACAGGCCATCGGACCACGATCCGCACCGGCATTCCGGCGCCGACCTGGCGTAAACTGTACGGCGGCGTACAGCCGACCAAGTCGCAGACCGTACAGGTCACGGACAATTGCGGCATGCTCGAGAATTATGCCGAATGCGACAAGGCGCTCGCCGATCTCAACGGCAACACCATGGAATTTCGTCTAAGCGAAGAGCGCCCGATCATTGAAGGGATCAGCCAGGAATTGGCCAAGACGTTGTTCTATGGCAACGAAGGGACGCTGCCGGAGAGCTTCACCGGCTTGGCGCCGCGCTTCAACACGCGTCTGGCGACGACCTCGCAATCCGGGGATAACGTCATTCATGGCGGCGGCGCCGGTTCCGACAACACGTCTATCTGGCTCGTGGTGTGGGGCGATCAGTCGGTGCATGGCATCTATCCAAAGGGCTCTAAGGCCGGTCTCGATATGTCCGACAAGGGACAGGTGACGATCGAGAACGTCGACGGCCAGGGCGGGCGCATGGAAGCGTACCGCTCGCACTACAAATGGAACTGCGGGCTGTCGGTGCGCGACTGGCGCTACATTGTCCGCATCGCCAATATCAGCGTCGGCGCTCTCACCAAGGACGCGTCGGCCGGTGCCGATCTGCTCGACCTCATCGCGCAGTCATTCGAGCAGGTGCCCTCGCTCTCGGCCGGCCGGCCGGTGCTCTACTGCAACCGCACGATCAAGTCTTTCCTGCGTCGGCAGCAGAAGAACTCCAAGAACGTGCAGATTAGCATGCAGGAGGTCGCCGGCCGCCGCGTGATGACGCTGGACGAGGTGCCTGTGCGCCGCTGCGACGTGCTGCTGAACACCGAAGCGGTCGTGCCGAATTCGTGATGATGGTGGCCGCATGACGCGGCCGCGGCCATCCTGAACACTCAAACAGGAGCAATTACCATGTTTATCGATAAACGCCTGCAAGTGTCTTCGCAGCAGGCCCTCACTGCAACCGCCGTTTCGACGGACGTCATCGACCTCGGCTCCGACCGTAAGATCGGGCCGGGCGAGCCGATGTGGCTGGTCGTCGCTTTTCGTGTCGGGCTGGCGGGAACGTCGCCGACGTTCGCGCCATCGATCCAGACGGACGACAATTCTGGGTTTTCATCGGCCACCACACTGGCGACGGGCGCGACTTTGACGGCGGCGCCCGCCGGCACTCTCGTGATCATGCCGATGCCGATGACCAACGAGCGCTATTTGCGGGCGAACTTCACGATGGGCGGCACCACGCCCACGGCGACGATCGACGCCTGGTTCACGAACCAGGAGCCGATGTCTTGGGCCGCTCAGGCCGACGCGATCTAACGGCGTCGTCTTTGTCTAGGGCAGGCTCGGCCTGCCCTACTTTCATGAACGAGGCTGACCAATGCGCTATCAGGTTCTCAAGCCGTGCTTTGTCAACGGTAGTTATATCGACCCCGGCAAGCGTACCGACGTTTACATCGAGGCGGAGCCGGGGCTCGAAGGATCGGCTTTGAAGATATGCACGCCATCGTCTGAGCAATCCGGCCGCCTCTCCCCCCAAAACTCCGGGGTGGCCGTCGCAGCGGCTGCCGGCGGTGCCCCCGCGCCGCCGGCAGCGGGCCGCGCAAAAGGATAGTTGCGGAGGTTTGAGACGTGACAACGCGCATCGCACTCATCGACGAAGCGCTGGTGCTCAACGGATCGGAGCCGGTGGGATCTGAAGCGGCGCCGGGCGCCGATACCCATTTGGCCGCCTACAACGGCGCCAAGGATCTGGTCTTGACGTGTCACCCGTGGAGCTTCTGCACGTTCACGCGGAAGCTCGGCCGCCTCACGGCTTCGCCAGATGCGCACTGGACTTATGCTTTTGAACTACCGGGCGACATGATCGGGGCGCCGCGCGCTTACTTCGAGCGCGGCGACGCGCGTATCCCATACACGCGCGTGGAATTAACGGGCGACCGCAAGGTGCTGGCCGACGTGCCCGATCTGTGGCTGACGTTTACAAAGGATGTTCCGCCGGGGTTGTGGCCCTCTTACGTGACGGAGGTGGTGCGATTGCTGGTTAGGTCAGAACTTGCGCACGCAGTGCGCGAGGATCGGGTGCTGCGCGACCGATTGCGTGAAGACGCGATCGGGACGCCGCACCAAATGCTGCAGGGTGGGCTATTGGCCGCCGCGCGTGCTCTCGATGATATGGCCAAACCATCGCCCGGCGTCGCGGAATTTTCAAACCCGTTGATTGATGTTCGCACTAGCCGCGGAGGGTACTAATGGCGCGGCGCGCGACGATCCATGCCAGCTTCAGCAAGGGCGTGCGCGATCCGGATTTGTCGGAACGCAACGACCTCAAGCATTATTACGACAGCCTGGCGCGCGGGACGAACCTCGAAGTGAAGCCCCAGGGCGGCATTGTGCGCCGGGCCGGCACACTCGTGAATTCCGACGCCGACGTGGTCGCGGCCGGTCTGCGCCGGCGGACGCGCCGCCGGATCGAGCCGATCCGCATCACGGCGGCGATGGTGACGGTGCACAACGGCGGAACGCCGGAAAATCTCGTCGATCAGCGTGACGATACGCTTTTCACGACGAGTGATGCGGCTGGCACGGGCGAAACGCCGTTTGTGATTGCCGAAATCGACCTCGGGCAATCGCTCGAGGTCTGCTTCGTAGACGTGATCGGATTTTTCGCCGCAACTGCCGGTCGTGACGGCATCTTGGCCGTCGAGTACTTTTCGAATGTCACGGCGGCCTGGACGGAAGTAAAAGGCGGGATCGAGCCGGGTGCTACCGCGCGTCGCCATGTCCGCGTGCGCGGCTCGCAAGCGCCGCTTACTGTGCGATTGGCGACCACGCAACACGTCAAACTTGACGGCCTGCAGGTCGTCGACGATGTGCAGACGGCTGTTGACGACGCAGTCCTGGTCAAGGACCACGCCGACCCGGCAAAAAACGGTTTATACCGCGTCGCGACGGGTGCGTGGACGCGGCACACGTCGGCCGACAGTGCCGCCGAGGTATTGAAAGCGGCCTACTTTATCAGCGAAGGCACGGCGAACGCCGGTTCGGCCTGGGTCAACACGCAGCGCTCGCTGACCGATCTCAGCGCATTAGGAACGACGAGCATCGTGACTTATGCTCTGGCGCCGCCTACAGGCCGAACGCGCCGCTTTGGCGAGTGCCCGGGTGGCGCCAACGGTGTGCCGACGCTGGCACGGTATTGGCGAGTACTGGTGCGCGGCGCCGGCGGCTGCGGAGCACTCTCTCTTTCTGGGCTGCGGTTTTGGCATGAAAAAGCAGAGATTTCACCCGTGCGGGTGTTTCCTGTCGACCGCAGCGCAGACGTCTCCTATGACCTGATTTTGACCGAGCGCAATGTCGACGTTTTCAAGCGCGGCGCTTCGGGAGCCCGCCGCTATGTCGCGTCAATACCGGTGCCGGTGGCGCATCATCAGATCGATCAGATTGCGGTGTTCTCGTCGCGCGATACCGTTTTTTTATTCCATGAGGATATCCCGTCGATCCGCATCGTTCGGCAGGGTTCGGATGTCGAGTGGAACGTCGACACGCTGCCCGCTTATAATGTCCCGGCGCTGCAGGCAGGAACGGCATTCGGCGGAGACCAGGACGAGGTCGCCGATATCACCTTTCCGGCGCATTCCGTCGGGCAAAGTTACGTTTTCTTTGTCGGCGATCTCGTGACCGCGCCGGTGACGTATGCCGACGTTTCGCAGTTCGCCGCCGATATTGCGGCTGCCATCGATGCGCTGCCGGGTCTGGCCGCGCCCGCAATCACCACACAGTCGCTCACGCCTTTGACGTTGCGCGTGGCGTTCGTGGGTGCCAACGGTTCGCGGGCGTGGCCCGCTCTGACCGCGATCCGTAAGGGTGACGACGGCGCGGCGCCGCCGGTGCAATCGCAGGTGCAGGCCGGGCTCGCCTCGAGCGGCCCGTATTTCGGGGCACGGACCGGCTGGCCCCGGTGCGGATGCACCACGCAGGGGCGTCTGTTGCTTGCCGGATTTCGCGCCTCGCCACACTCGTGGGCCGCCTCGGCTATCGACGATTTCGACTTTAAAAACGATCCGGGGCCAGCCGATGACAGCGTCGCGGGCGCGATCGCGCCGCCGCTCACCGCTGATATGGCATTCGTGCGCACACTCGACACCGACCAGATCGAGACAATTCAGCAGGTGTTTGTCGGCCGCAACTTACAGTTTTTCACCGACAGTTCGGAATGGTATGTCGAAAGCAGGACGCTGGACGCGACACAGCCGCCCAACGCGGTTCGAGCGACCGGCGTCGGCATCAAGTCATCGGTGCGCGCGACGTTCGCTGAAGGCGCCACGATCGTGGTGCAGCAGGGAGGCCGGACCGTCCGAGACTTCCTATTCAACGACGTTGAGCAGAGCTACAAGGCGGAGCCGTTAACGCTACTGTCGCCGCACCTTTTCGAGAACGTGATCGATGTGGCTTTCCGAAAGGCGTTGACGACAGACGAGGCAAATCTGCTCTTTTTCATTAACGCGAACGGTTCGCGCGTTTGCCTCAGTCTGTTGAGATCACAAGAGGTGGTGGCGTGCGTGCTGCACACCACGCCGGCAGGCTCTTATCGGGCCGTTGCGGCCCATGCGAACGGGGACGTGCTGTTCATTGTAGAGCGCGCGGCGGCGGGCGTCAGCGACAACATTATCGAAATGCGCAGCGACACGCCGCTCGATAGCGCGGTGCGTCGGTTCTACGACACACCACAGACGAATATAACAAGCTTGAGCCACCTAGATGGGCGAACGGTTTGGGCCTATGCCGGGAGCGAGCTTTGCGGCCCGTTCGTCGTGGCGTTCGGCGAAATAACGCTGGCGGCGGCCGATGCCGCAACAGACGTCACCGTCGGGTTGTTTCCAGAGGTCAGCGGCGCGTTGCAGAAGGTGCGCGAGCCGGCCAATCAACAACCGCCGTTTCGGTTGCCCGGCCGGATTTTCGCCGCCGGGTTTGCTCTGAAAGACACCGGGCAGCTGCAGATCAGAACAAACGGCAGCGCGTGGCGTGAACTCGTAATGACGTTTCATGACGGTGGCCCCGCAGATCCGGGGCAGCTGACGCCCGCAGATTACCGGCCCGAATTGCCGCTACTTGACAGGCTGATGACTGGCGAGATCGAGGTCAACAATCTACGCGGCTGGTCGAAGCATCCGCAATTGGAATTTCGACAGACCGTGCCGGCGCCTCTGCACATCAAGGCGATCCGGCTCGAAATTGCAGGGAAGGGGTAGCCCATGGAAGCGGCAATCGCATTGTTCGCAATGGGGGGCGGTGCCGGTGCGGCGGCCGGCGCGGCGACGTCGGCCGCGGCCTGGGCGGCCGGGACCACCATCACCACCGCGGCCGGCGTTACTTCGTCGCTCGGCGGACTGGCGGCGGCAGGCTCCGGCGCGCTTTCTATCCTTCAAGGGGTCTCGACCGCGGCGTCGATGCTGTCAACGCTGGCGGGCGGGCTGTCGTCGTTCGGTGAGGCGCGGACAAATGCCAAGCTGGCGCAGCTTCAGGGAGAGCAGGAATATATCGACGCCGAACGGCGCGCGCTGGCGATCCGTCGCGAGACGCTGCAGAAGACGGGCTCCGCTCGCGTGGCCTTTGCGGCGTCAGGTCTCGATATTTCGTCGGCCGATGCCGTCGTTAACGACCTCGAGCAGCAGGGCGCTTATGAAACGGGCGTCGAGCGGCAAGCGGGCCAAATGCGCAAGTTGCAATCCGGCTTGCGGGCGCGGCAATACCGTGCGTCGGGAGGTGCCAACCTTTTAGGCTCGGTAGCCCGCGCGGGCGGCCAGGCTGCTAACTTCGGGCTCGACATCGCGCAGCGGGGGTAGGTCATGGCCGACAATCAGATGCGCGGCCAGATCCGCGTTGCCAACGACGTCACAAGGCAATCGAGTGGCGAGGTCAATATCTCGCCGCTGCCGTCGGCGGGGATAGAGCAGGCTCTCGGTCAAGTGTCGGACGTGTTTGCCGGGATCGGCAACCGCATCGGGCAAATGGCCGACAAGGCGGCGCAGCGCGAGGGCTCGGAAGCCGGGCTCGTCGCCGGGCTCGATCCCGAATTCCGCACCATGCGCACCCACACGATCCGGGGCGACGCTTTCGACAAGGCGGGCCTCGACGTTGCCGAAACGCGCATCCGCCAGCAGCTGGAAGGCGCCTTCGATGCGGCGTTTCTGAAACACGGAAACGACGCCGCCAAACTGCAAAGCGTGCTTGGCGCGACGCAAGCCGGGATCTTGATGCATGCGCCGGCCGAACTGCGGCCCGGCATCGTGCAGCTTGCGAACGGAAAAAGGCTTGCGTTCTCGCGCGAGCAGGCGCGCAAGGCCGCAGCCGAAGCGGCGGCCGAAGCGGAAGCGGCCGCGCAGCAGCAGGCCGAAGACATTCTGAAGGGAATGCACCAGCGGGCTTATGCCAGCGGCCTCGACGGCGAAGCCGACACCATGCTGGCCAACGACGCCGCGGCACTCACGAAGACGCTGGGCCGGCGCGCTCCTGATGGCAGCCGCCTGTTTAGCCCTGCGCAAGCGGCCAAGCTATTGGACGGCGTCAAGGAGACGGTGGCGACCGCGCGCCTGACAGGTGCGTTCTCACGGCTGCCGACGCTCGATGCCAAGGAAAAGTTCATCAAGGAATTCGAGGCCGACTTTGCGCACAGCCGTGGTCTGGCCAAGGTCTACGACCTGAACGGCTTCGAGCGGACGCGGGGGCACCTCGAAGGCGATCTGCGGGCGGCGCGGGCCGAACACAATATCATGACGCGCGCGCTCGGCGACGAGGTCAAGGGCGTTGCCAAGATGGCCGAGAAGGGCTTCGCGCCGTCGCCCGCCGAATTGTCGGCGCTGAAAACGCGCGTGCTGACAGCGGCCGATCCAGACACCTCGGCCGCGCTGGCGCTGGCGGAAGATACCATCGGCTGGCAATCTGCCGCGCGACGCTCGTCGCCCGCAGAACTCGACACCTACGTGCAAAAGGAGACCGCCCGGCTCAAAGCGAACGGGGCGACGCCGCAAGCGGTCGCGCGGCTCGAAATGGCCGAAGGATTGCTCGGCGAGATGCGCAAAGAGGTCAAGACCGATCCGCTCGGCTGGGCCGATCGTGTCGGACTGGTGAAGCTGGCGCCGCTCGATCAATCCTCGCCCGATGCGCTTGGCGTGACGTTAAAGGCGCGTATGGCGCAAGCCGAAGAGATTAGCCAGTTCTACGGCCAGTCGCCAAAGTATTTGCGGCCGGACGAGAAGGCCGCGCTTGCCAATGCAGCCGCTCAGGGCGGTCGGCAAACAATCGCAATTTCGCAAGCGCTGGCAGAAGCCGCTGGCAAGCGCGCGCCCGAGGTAATGGCCGAAATATTTGACGAAGCGCCGACTGTCGCCATGCTCGGCGGGCACGTTTCGCTTGCGGGCGTGACGACCGTAGCTCGTGACGCGGCGGACGGCATGGCGCTGATCAAGACGGAGGGCTTTAAGGGCTTGGCGCCACCGGCCGCGGCGGCCCGCACGGAAGCGATCAACGCAGCAGGCACTGCCTTGCAGGCTATGCCGAAAGCCGAGGCGGCGGCCATCAGTCTGGCAAATGCGGCATACGAAGTGCGCGCGCGCCGTCTTGGCTTGACGGAGTTTGACGCCAATGTCTGGCAACAGGGTTTTCGCGAAGTGCTCGGCGAGCGCACGATCGGCGAAGAGACGTTCGGCGGCGTCGTCTCTCAGAACGAAGGCTGGATCAGCAATGCGCCGCCCGTCGTCATCCCGCCGAATGTCAAGCAACAAGGTTTCCGCGAGCTGATCGACGCGCTGCGCCTTGACGATCTCGTCGCGGCCAATGGTGCGCCGCTCGATGAAGCCGGGCGGCCGATGGCGATGACAACCGTGCAGCGCTCGCGCCTGGTGTCCGTCGGCGATGGCAAATACTGGCTGGCGACGGGCGACGTCGAAGGCGGCGATCCGCGATGGATCAAGGGCGCCGGCGACGAGCCTTACGTGCTGGATCTGCGCGCGCTTGAGCCTGTGCTTAAAAAGCGCCGCCCCGATCTCTATCTCGGGGGGCAGTGATGTTTTACGAACGCCCGAGCCTCGGCACGCAGACATTCGCGAAGGGCGACCCGTCGTCGCTTGGTGACGTGTTTTCGACTGCTTTTGAGGATGCGAAGTTTCAGGCCGGTATGCTGGAGCACACGGGCGCGGCCGAGGCGGCCTACGACGCGCATATCGATCGCGTGAAAGACGCGACCGGCATCGCGCTTGAAAATCCATACCGGCTGTCGCCGAGGGGCTACCCGCGCGGGCGGCCGGGCTTCGATCCGTGGCGCGAATTTGATCAGCGTATCGAAGCGCTTGCGACGCAGCACGTCGGCGAGCGCGACGTCATCAAACCGCCGCGCGGCTATCTCGCGCCCGTGTTCGACGAAATGCACCGGCGTGAAAACGCGGCGTTGTCGGCGGTCGAGCGTTCGCCGTACACGACGCGGCCGTCGCTGCCGTTTATCGGCGAGGTGCCGCTTAACCCCGCTGCGCTGGCTGGCGGGTTTGCCGGACAGATGACAGATCCAGCGCAGGCGTTCGTCAACATCTTCGGCGGACCGACCGCGAAGGTGGCGGCGGGCGCCAAAGCCGTGCTGTGGAACGCCGCCAAGGTCGGCGCCGCCAACATGGCAATCGAAGGCGCGCAGCAACCAAGTATTCAGGCGTGGCGCGAGAAGGCCGGCTTGCCGAACGGCGCCGACATGGCGTTGAAATCGGTGTTGCTGTCTGGCGTGTTCGGCTTCGGGCTCGATGTCGGCGTGCGCGGAACATCGCGCGCGCTTGGCCTGACGAAAGGCGAAGCCACCGACGCGCTGGAGGCGGCGGCGCGCACCGCGCCCGAGGGCAGCGATCTGCGCAAGGCGGCGGATGGCGATCCGGATGCGCTCGAAGCATTGACCACGGCCGCCGGCGTTTCTGACGAGCCCGCCGTGCGCGGCGCGCGCCAGGCCATCGAAGCGGAGCGCGGTCTCGACCATCGCATCGAAGGCGTTGCCGAGGCGGACGGGCTGCACAACCTGGCGCAGGCGCTGCGCCATTCCCTTGACGATGGCGAGCCGCCGCCGGGTGCCGCCAGCCGTACCCGTGAGGCCGACCGCATGCCGGTCGCCGACAATTCGCCCGCCGCGCGCGGGCAGACGTTCATCAAGGACGGCAAGCCGGTGGCGTTCCGCGCCTTCGATCCGCAGCGGCTCGCTGTCGACGCGGACACGTTCCAGTTCCGGCGCCAGGTCAACAAGGCCGGCACCACGGGCCGCCTGTCGGGCGTCGCCAAGTGGGACCCGATGGCCTCGGGTAAGGTCGTGGTGTTCGAGCGCGTCAGCGGCGAGCAGGTGATCGCCGACGGGCATCACCGGCTGGAGCTGGCCAAGCGCCTCGCCGATCAGCAGCCGGAGCTGCAGGGCTATCTGTTCCGCGAGGCCGACGGCTGGACGCCGGCGGAGGTGCGCGCCTACGCGGCCAAAAAGAACATGATCGACAGCCCGCGCGTCGATCCGGTCGATGCGGCGCGTGTGCTGCGCGAGCGGCCCGATCTGATCGACGGCAGCGTGCCGGTGGGCGACGAGACGATCCGCCAGGCGCGGGCGCTGTCCAAGCTGTCGGACGACGGTTTCGGCATGGTCGTCGGCGGCGTCATCCCGCCAAACTATGCCAGTCTCGTCGGCGACCTGGTGCCGGACAAATCGCGGCACGCGTCGATGCTGGCGGAGATGGCGGAAGCCGCGCCCGCCAACGTGCGCGAGGCGCGCTATCTGGTCGGCGATCTGCTGCACCTGCCGGTTCGCGAGGATGTGCAGTTTACGCTGTTCGGCGCCGGGCGTGTCGAGCGTTCGATTTTAAAAGAGCGCTCCAAGGTGCTCGACCAGGCGTTGCGCGCGCTGCGCGACGACAAGAAAGTGTTCGCCATGCTGGACCGCGAAGCGGGCCGGATCGAAGAGGCGGGCAATCAGCTGGACGAAGCCGCCAACGCCGCGCGTGCGGCCGAGGCCGAGACAGTCTCCGGCTTGATCGAGCAGCTGGCCTTGAACCGAGGGCCGGTGTCATCGTGGCTGTCGGAAGCGGCCTTAAGCGTGACGCAGGGCATTCCCGCGACGCAGGCGGCCAAGGCGTTCGCGCGGCGTGTTGCTGACGCGCTCGAACGCGACGGGCTGAAAGCGCTGATAGCGGAGCAGCAGACGCTGCGCGCCAACGGCTTCGACGAACCGGGCGGACCGGAGGCGCGCCTGCAGGTGGAACGGCTCGAAGACGAGTTCGCCGAGGATATCGAGCGCGCCTTGAAGCCGGAGTTGCACGACGAGCGACAGGCGGCGTTATTTGCAATACCGGCAGAGTTGAAAACAGAACGGCGGCTTCCTGATCCGACCAGTTTTGCACGCATCACGAAGCGATATGCAGAACGCCGCATAGAAGAGCTGATGAGTGTGGCTGAAACATTGGCGCGTGATGGACAAATGGGCAGGGCGTCGAGTATCGAACAAGTCGCAAAGCAATACAAAGATTTGCTGCCAAAATTTGATGAAGACCTTCCCAGAGGAAAACCATTCGACCGCAGTAAAGTCATGCGTAGTGGTGATTTCGTCGTGCGGCTGACGACGGATGAGCGCCACGGTGCCGATGCGTCGACAAAAGTCTTTCGCATTTATCATGGGACAGACGCCGACATTGCCGCATTGCGCCAGCCGTCAAGGCAGCTGGGTGCATCATTGGGTGACGTGTCGATTAGCCTGCGCCCCGATGGCCGCTGGGAAGTCGATATGGTAGAAATTAAACCAAGACACAGAGGGAAGGGCGTAGCTAAAGCGCTCTATGCTGCAGTTGAAAAAGAAATCGGAATAGAGATGCGGCCTTCAGGCATATTGTTGCCTGACGGTTACGCCATGTGGAAGCGCCGATCTCCTGAACTTGTCAAGTATCACGCCGAAGTTGATGGAGTATTTTACTCGCCTCGGCGGATGATGGAAATGGCGCGGTACTACCGGGAAAAAGAGCAGTTTTGGAAAAATCGCGCCGCTCGCGAAGAGGCTGAACAGTTCGCAACTAACAACGCGAGTATGGCGGAGGCTTTTGAACAGTTCGCAACTAACAACGCGAGTATGGCGGAGGCTTTTGAACAGGCGTTTGCTAAAGTACCAGATGAAGGCAAATTGCCTGACGTCATGAACACTATGTTTGCCCTCCGCTCTGCACCCTACGCCCACACGCCGGCCGCCGCCAAGTTGATGCCGGAAATCAGGGCCGAGCTGCTGAAGACCGTCGACATGCTGCCGCGCGACGTGCGCATGCGCGTCGTCGACAAGTTGGTATTCGCTGATGGCCAGCGCGCCGATGGCCTGTGGGACGGCGCCGACCGGCTGATCTACGTGGCGTTGTCGGCGGGCGACCCGGTGCGCACGTCGCGCCACGAAGTGGTGCACGCGCTTCGGCAGTCCAATCTGCTGAGCGACGGAGAGTTCGACACGCTCTACAACTTCGCCGAAAAGCTCGGGCTGCGCCAGGCCTACGGCATCGACAAGACCTACAAGGCCGCTTACTCCAAGGCTTACGGGCACCGCGGCGAGGCCTATGTCGAAAGTCTGCTGCGCGAGGAAACAATCGCAAATATGTTTTCCGATTACTCGCTCAACGGCCGGCGCTTCGGCGATCTCGCCGGCGGCGGTGTGGTCGACAAGATCATCGACGCCATAGTGCGGTTCATGGAGCGGCTGCGCAACGGCATCGAAGGCTTCGGCTTCCGCGACGTGCGCGACGTGTTCGAAGCGATCGAAAGTGGCGACGTGGCGCGCCGGGCGATGTTCGCAAATGAAATGTTCGAGGCGGAGCGCACGGGCCACGCCAGAGATCTAGCGGAGGCCTGCAAACTATGAGCTTACGGGATTGCATCAAAAGCGCGGTCGATCAAAAAGAGATCACGCTCGAAGAAGGCCAGGCGCTCGAAAAGCGCTACGACGCGCTGGTCAAGCGGCTGTTCTCGAAGGGCGCGGCCAAGGCGCAGCTGATCGCCGAGTTGGAAGCCGAGGCCATCGAGCGCAAACGCCGCGCGCTGCTGACCGAGCAGGCGCGCCAGACAGTCGAGCCGGAAATCCTCAACCACCGCGACAAGGACGGGCGGCAGAACCCGGCCGAGGCGTTCGTGCTGCTGCACGAGCACTTCGGCCAGGCGAAGTTTGAAGACCTTGAGAACAAGCGGCTAGCAATCCTCGGCCAGGCGCATGCCAAAATGGAAGGCCTGTTGCACGACTTGCGCAAGGGCGCCGTGACGGGTGACCTGCGCCGGCGCCGCGCGGCCGTTGCCGCCCGCATGGATAACGTCGTCTCGGAACTGTTCGGGCAAGGCAGCGGCGACGACGCGGCGAAGGCACTGGCCGCCGCCTGGACCGACGTTGCCGAGGACCTGCGCCAGCGCTTCAACGCGGCCGGCGGCGCCATCCGCAAGCTGGAGCGGTGGGGCCTGCCGCAGTATCACAACCCCGAGGCGTTGTTGACCGCTGGCCGCGAGGGCTGGATCAGCCGCATCGCGCCGCTGCTCGATCTCGACAAGATGAGCCACCCAATCACGGGCGCCAAGATGACGGCCGACGAGTTGCGCGACAGTCTGCGCGCGATCTGGGATCGCATCACCACAGACGGCTGGATCGACCGCGAGCCGACCGGCGCCGCGGTTGGAAAAGGTGCCATGTTCAAGCAGCACGCCGATCACCGCTTTTTGCATTTCAAGGACGCCAAGGCGTGGCTGACGTATGCTCGCGACTTCGGCGAGGGCGACCCATTCGCGGCGATGATGGCGCACGTCGGCAGCATGGCGCGCGATATCGCGGCCATGGAGCGGCTGGGGCCAAACCCGGAGGCCATGCGCAATTATTTGAAGCAGCTGGTGCAGAAGCAGGCGGCCATGGTGCGCCCGGTCGCGCGCACGCTCGAAGAACAGACGCTGACGCTGCGCGAGTTGTCGGCCAAGTTGACCAAGCCGGTCGCGCAATATGAAACGCTAGTACAGCGGCACGGTGAAATTCTTGCCGAACTGCACGCGATCCGCTCCAAGTATAAACCCGAGTGGGGCGGCAAGGCCTCGAAGCGCGACAAGGGCAAAATGCAGCGCCTCAATGAAGAGCTTGCGCGCGTGCAGGATGGCCTGGCGCCATGGACGAGCGGCAAGCGCGCCATTGTCGAAACCGACCAGGCCGTCGCCAAGCAGATCGACACGTTGCTCGATGATATGAAAACCGCTGTGCCGTGGCCCGACGACGCGCGCCCAACGGTGACGGCGCAGACCGCCATTTTCAAGGCCGATGAAATGTGGGCGGCGCAGCGCGGCGGTCTCAACACGCCAGTCAATTCCAAAATGGCAAACACGCTGGACGCCGCGCGCGCCGTCGTGACGTCAGCGGTGCTGGGCTCGGCGGCGCTGTCGGCCGTCACTGACGTGGCGTTCGGGAAAGCCGCGCGTGGTTTTGCGGGTCTTCCAAAATCGACAATGTCGGTGCTCTCCGGCGTCGTCTCTCAATTCTCGCCAGCGAACCGGCGCGAGGCCGTGCGCGCCGGGCTGATCCTAGACAGCGCCGTGCACGCCATGCACCGCCAAGCGCGCTATGCCGGCTCTCTGTCGTCAAAGACGTGGACGGGCTTTCTGGCCGACCGCGTTATCGGCCTGCAGGGCTTGTCGGCCTGGACGCAGGCGGGCAAGCATGCGTTCGGCATGGCGTTGCAGGCGGAATTGGCCGACCGCGTCGGCCTGCCGCTCGCTCAAGTGCCGGACGTCCTGCGCAACACGCTGGAGCGGCACGGCATCACGGCGGCCGAGTGGGATCAGATACGCGCCAGCGCGCTGTATGAGCCCGAGCCCGGCGCCACGTTCCTGCGCCCTGCCGAAATCGCCAAAGCGCACGGCAGTAAGCTGGCGGAGAAATATCTCGCCATGATACTGCGCGAGACGCGCTACGCAGTGCCGGAGCCGACTGTGCGGTCGAGTGTCTTTCTCAAGGGCGGCGCGCGGCCCGGAACGCTGGTCGGTGAACTGGCGCGCGGCTTCGCGCAGTTCAAGAGCTTTGGCGTGGCTGTGGTCATGCTGCACGGTGGGCGCACCGCGCAGACGGTGGCCGGCAGTGGCCGGGCCGCGGGCGCCAAGTATGCCGGCGCGCTGCTGATCTCGAGCGCGATTTTCGGTGCGTTGGCCATTCAGCTGAAAGAAGTCGTGAACGGTCGCGATCCGCGCGACATGACCAAGCCAGAATTCTGGGGCGCGGCCTCATTGCAGGGCGGCGGCTGGGGCATCTGGGGCGACTTTCTGTTCGCCGACGTCAACCGCTTCGGTGGCGGCTTGTCGGACACCGTCGCCGGGCCGCTGGTCGGCTTTGCCAACGACGCGCGCAAGCTGACGATCGGCAACATCATCGAGCTAGCGCAGGGCAACGACACCAAGGCCGGAAAAGAGGCTGTAGCGTTCGGCTCCCGCTACATGCCGGGCTCGTCGCTGTGGTACACGCGCGCCGCCTGGGAACGCATCGTCGTCGACCAGTTGCACGAATTGGCAGACCCGCACGCCCGCCAGGCGTTCCGGGCCAAAATCGCCAACCGTAAGCGCGAGTATGGCAACGGCTTCTGGTGGGCGCCGGGGGAGAACCGCCCGAGCCGCGGCCCGAGGCTGGAGAACGCTGTCGGCCGCTAGATATCTCAAGTTATCGCGCCGCCTCAGCCGGTATGATGCGCCGGGGCATAGAGGGGCGGATTTATGACGACCGGCGTCAATGATCGCATTTCGGGACCGTACACGGCCGCGGCCGGTCAGACGGTGTTCGGGTACGACTTCCCGTGCGCGGACGCAACGCGCTTGCTGGTGTTGCGACGCCGCACCGGCGTTGTAACCGCCCTTTTGCTGAACGTGCACTTTACCGCGACGCTCGGCTCGGGCGGCGCGGTCACGCTATCGGCTGGCGCCGAACTCGGCGACGAGATCGTGATTGTAGGCGATCGCGACATAAGCAGGACAACGCAGTTCAACGGCTATCGGTCGCTGCCGCCCGCAGCCATGGAGGCCGAGCTAGACGCGATAACAGAGATCCAACAAGAATTCGAGCGCGACACGCAGTACACGCTGAAGCGCAGTTACTTCGAGAACAGCTACGACGTGAACGGCGGCCGGATCGTGGGTGTGTCGCCGGCGACGGCCCCGGGCGAGCTGATTACCTATGAACAGTGGCTGACGGCGATCGAGGGCGGGCAGGACGTCAACGACCGGATTGACAACGAGATCGCCAATCGGATGGCCGGCGACGCGGCCGTGGCGCAACAGGTACTGACGGAGACTAATAACCGCATCGCGGCCGATCTTGTGTTGCGCGAGCTTGTGGCGAACCACGCTGCCGTGACGCCGGCGGGCGGTTTGGCTGTTGCGGCCGATCTGACGCATTTGGCCAGTCTGGACACGACCGCGAACTTTAATGCCTACCTTAAAACGCCGTACCGCGCCGGCAACTTTATGCTGGTCGATGCCTCGGCATACGCGGCATTAATCGCGGCGGATAGCAATAAAATCCTGATCGTGCCGTCGACGCACAATCCGGCCTATGCGTGGTTGCGTAAAGGCGTTCCGCCGCAGGCCGGCTATCTCGAACTGGATTGGGCCATCAACGACGCCGACACGGATGCCACGGCGGCATTCAACCGGTGCGTGGCGCTCGGAACGGCGATGGGGCGCTGTGGCGCCAACGGCTTGCCCGGTTTGCTGTTGATGCTGCCGCCGCGCGAAATCCAATGGAATACGTCGCTGATACCGTTCGTGTCGAACCTCTCGGTGCGCGGCCACAAAGGGGCGAGCGCGGTCAAATTCGGCACGCCGTCAGTGGTCGGGCCGATGTTGCGCGCAGTGGCCAACGCCGGGGCAGTCCCGAACTACGTGCACGAAAACACGTTTGTCGACGACATCGTTTTCGACAGCCGGGATCGAGAATTCAAATATTGGCTGTCGAAAGCGGACGGAACACCCGTCACGGACCCCGAGGCCGATTATGTGATGGGGACTGGTGCGCTGGCATCCGGCATATCGGGCGTATCGCTGACGGCGACGGTGACCGACGGCAGGGTGACCGGCGTCGCGATCAACAGCGGCGGCTCCGGCTGGAACGGGCACCCCACTCACCCCTATCTCCCGAACCAGGTGCGGCTGAAATTCACCGGCGGAAATCCGAACAAGATTGCATATGGATACGCCACCATTTCGGGCGGCACCTTGACGTCGGTCGTGATCGAATATCCGGGGTATGATTATCAATCCGTCCCGACCGTGACGACGGCCGGCGGATATGCCGACATCCTGCTGCTGCTGGAGCCGAGCGTCGATCGACGCAACGAATTGGGATACACGCGCCTAAACGATCTGGTGATGCAGTTCGTGCAGGTCGATCGGGGGCATGTGCGGGGCTGCACGTTCCTCGGAGGATCGGGCTTGGTGCAGGCGCTTGGGTGCCGTGATTTTTACATCGAAGAAAATCGTACCGTGAACAGCGGTAAGCCGGACAATCCGAACTTTAATTTCACGATGGGGGACTATGTCCCGGGCGCAACGCGCACGCGCTCGGATCGCAATTTCTTGCGCAACAACGTGGCTGAAGATTGCGTGCGCGTGTTCTGCGCTATGAGTGGGTCCGGCTATCAGGAGATATCGCGCAACGTCGTGACTGGCGCGTCACTGTTCCAGCTCGGGCCAGGCGAGGCCGGCACGAACAACGGCCGGACGCTGATAACGGCCAATTACTGCCGCAACGTCATTTATCGTAACTACGGCGCGCAAATGGGAGAGATGGACCGGTGCAAGAACGTGCAGGTTATCCGCAACATGTTCGAGGATTGCGACGGTCAGGCCATTGGCCTGCTGGCGCCCAAGGGCTGCGATTTCGTCGGCAATATTTATCGCAACATGCACCGTGACACGGGCAACCGCTCTGCCGGGTTTACGTCCGAGAGTGAGCGTCTGCACGAGGGTTATGGCGGCGTCCCGCAGATTTTCAAACTGACCGGCGCCGATCAACCGCGCTGTCTGATCCTTTCGAATTCGGGCACCGACGGTATACAAAATACGATCTTCGACAACGAGACTGTGCTCGATAACCGGATTGTGGTGGGCGGATTTGAGGTGCCATCGTATATGGCGTTCTTCCGCGTCGGGGCGGGCAGCGCGGAGATCGGCCGGAATGTGGAGATAAAAAATATCCGCATGCTGCGGCCGGTGACGTGGACCGACAACCCTGATATCGCGCTGATCCACCCGCAATCGATCATCGACTACCCAGATGTTATGGAACCGCGCATGTCTCTGCGGGTGCATAATATCCCCGACCGCGACGGCAGTTGCGCCAAGTTGGTGCAGGAAGTCATCGCACCCGGCGCGACGGGCACGCGGGTGATAAACGTCGGTTTCCCGCCGAAACGCGTGCAATTGCAATGCAAGGATGCTGCGGGCAACGGGCGGTCTAGCCAGGCGTTTTTGTATTGGGATCGCGCGTCGATCAACGGGGCACGAGTGCTCGGCCAGTCCCTGACCTACGAAGAGGCGGCCGGCGCGCAATACTTCGCGGATTTTACCGACCGGATCGCGAAGTTGGTCAACAGCGCAGGGGTTGAGCTTTTCTCGGTGTCGTTCGGAAAGTGGACGGTCACCGGCTTCGAAATGACGATCAACGTGTCGACGATCGGGACGACGATAACGATGGTCTGCGAGCCATAGGGGGTGATATGCGCTGGCTTGAGGCAGCTTGGCACGAACAGGGTGTGCGCGAGATCGAGGGGCCGCGCTCGAACGATCGCGTGCGCGGGTACTTCCGAGAGGTGGGACGCGCCGACGTGACAAGCGACGAGGTGGCGTGGTGCGCGGCTTTTGCCGGTGCAATGCTGGAGGAGGGCGGCATAGATATTGATGCGATCGCTCCGGCCAACCGGCTGCTGGCCAACAGCTACCTAAAAATCGGCACGCCGATCAGCGCGCCGCGCATGGGCGCGCTGTGCGTGCTGGCGCGCGGCAAGGACCCGGCGCAGGGTCATGTCGGATTTGTCGTGGGGTGGACCGACGACACGATCAAGTTGCTCGGGGGAAACCAAAACGATCAGGTGTCTGTCGAGACGTTCCGCCGCGACCGTATTCGCGGTCTGCGGTGGCCGGAGGCGGTGACGGCCAAGGATCTGGACAGCGCGGGCTCGCGGATCACGACGGCGGCGAAGCGTAATCAGCGCGATGCGGGCTGGGCGGTGGTCATCGAGACGTCGAAACAGATGGTTGAAGCTGCGCCGGCGCCGGCCGGCGGCGATATCGCCGGCATCGAACAGGCGGCGGCAGCGTTCGGAGCCTATTGCGCGGCGAAATGGCCCTACGTGGCGCTGGTCTGGCAGGCCTATCTGGTGATCGGCATGCTGTACCGATCCGGCCTCATACGCGGTTGGCGGGCGGAGGACGCGTCGACCGGCAAGACCGCGACGGCGGGAGGTGCCGCATGATGCCGCTCCTGAAGCTGCTGCTTAATCCATTGTTCAATCGTGCGGCCGGCCATGGGCTGGTGATCGCAGGCGTTGTGGCGTTTCTCGTGGGGGGGTTCGCGCTCGACCACATGCGGCAACGGAGGAAATTGAACAATGCCATTGGAGAAATCAACCGCAGCGTCGACGAACTGGCGGCCGAAGCACTCGAGGCCCGTGCTGGTGCTGATCGGCCTGGCGCCGCTGGCCGGCTGCTCCAGCACTCCTGTCGCGACTGTTAAGCCAGTCACGATCGCGTTGCGGGATGTGTGCGTGTCGCGCGATGATCTGCTGACGGAGTCGACGGCACAGGCCATCGAAGCGAACAACCTGGCGTTGCGAAAGCTCAAAGGCAAGTCGACCTGCCCGAAGCCATCGCGCGCCGCGCCGCCGCCGGCGCCGATGCCGAAACCATCGATCATGGCGGAGCCGAAAACATCATGAGCCATGAGGTTCTCGAGGAGCGGGTCGGCAAGCTCGAAGTGGAGCAGGCGCGCCAAGGGCTGGAGCTGCGCCACGTCAGTCAAGAGCTGCGCGGCGTAGCCGATGGCGTCAAAACGCTGCTGGAACGCGACGCGCGGCGGCCGGAGGCGCTGTCGTTTAAAACCGTGACGATGACGTGCACCGGCCTCGCGGCGTGCGCGGTGGTCGTGTGGTGGCTGATCGAGACCGCGCCGGTGGTGCGACAGATGCAATCCGATCTCGCCTATATGCGGTGGCAATATGGCTGGACAGGTAAGGTGGAGCGCTGATGCCGTCGGTTCATGACAGTTTGCGCAGTATGCCGGCGGCTGAAAGTCCGCCGTTTCCGCCGATCGGTCCAGACGGCATCGCGCCGGGCGCTGTCGAGCTGCAGCACCTCGCGCAGCTGCCGGCGGAGACCGTGATCGGCAATCCGGCGGGCACGGCGGCAACGCCCTCGGCCATCCCGTTCGAGGCGCTGGCGGACTTGCTAACGCCGTTCCTGGTCATTGCGGCGAGCGCAACCAACCTTGCGTACACGGCCAGCGCCACCAACGGCGTCGTGACGAGCGACACGGGGGCCGACGCGACGCTGCCGCTGGTCGATGGCACCAATGCCGGGCTGATGGCCCCGGCGCAGCACACGAAGCTCGCCGGCGTCGCCACGGGCGCCACGGCCAACAGCGCCGACGCCACGTTGCTGGCGCGAGCCAATCACACGGGCACGCAGACGGCGGCAACGATCTCCGATTTTTCGGAGGCAGTTGACGACCGGGTGGCGGCGCTTCTTGTGGCGGGTACGAATATCACGTTAACCTATAATGATAACGCCGGAACGCTGATCCTTGATGCGACCGGCGGCGGCGGGGCAACCAACCTTGCATACACGGCCAGCGCCACCAACGGCGTCGTGACGAGCGACACGGGGGCCGACGCGACGCTGCCGCTGGTCGATGGCACCAATGCCGGGCTGATGGCTCCGGCTCAACACACGAAGCTCGCCGGCATTGCCGCGGGCGCCACGGCCAACAGCGCCGACGCCACGTTACTCGCGCGTGCAAACCACACCGGCGCGCAGGCTATCTCGACTGTGACGGGGTTGCAGGCCGCGCTGGACGCGAAACTTGACGACAGCCAGGCGACGTCGTTCGGGCTATCTATTTTGGACGATGCCGACGCGGCAGCTGCGCGCACAACGCTCGGGCTCGGTACGCTCGCGACGCAATCCGGAACCTTCTCCGGAACGAGTTCGGGAACGAACACAGGAGACCAAATTTCTATCGTTGGAATTACCGGGACGAAGGCGCAGTTTGATACTGCCGTCACGGATGGGAACTTTATGTATGTCGGCGACGCGCCAACGGCACACTCGCACACGCTAGCAAACGTCACTGACGTGACCATGACCGCCGCGAACCTCAATGCCCTTGATGACGGCGTGAATACGGCGCTCCACTTCCACGACGCGGATCGCGCACGCGCCAATCACACGGGCACACAGCTCGCGTCTACGATTTCGGATTTCGGCGCGGCGGCGGACGCGCGGATCGGTGCGGCCTCGATCAACGCGCTGGCGGACGTTGTGATCACGTCGCCCTCAGCCACGCAGGTGCTCAAGTACAACGGTACGAATTGGGTCAACGATACCGACGCAGGCGGCAGTGGGGCGCCAGGGGGCACCAGCGGAGAGGTGCAATACAACAACGCTGGTGCGTTCGCTGGCGTCGCCAACGTCGAACACCACGGCGGCGATCTGGTCTGGCTGACCGGCACGCCGAGCACGCCGCCCACGGACACAATCAAGCCGTTCAATATCCTGCGCGGGCGGCGCCACCCGGCGGTTCTGCGGAGTGCGGGCCGCAGTTCAATCCTGCAAGCGTCGATGTTCGACAAGAAGGTCGGCTATTGGAGCGCGGCCGGTAACGCCACCACGCTGCCGCTCGCGTTCGGGGTGCCGGCGCCGGCGGGCACCGGCACGGCCACGGCCCGGAGCTGGGCGAGCACGAACCTGTTCACCTCCATGCGGCGCCTCGGCATGGTGTCGGCCGCAACGGCGGGATCGCTTGCTGGCAGCCGAACGGGTGCGGCGCAGTTCTGGCGCGGCAACGCTGCGGGCCTCGGCGGCTTCTTCCTCAACATGCGGGCGGGGTGTTCGGACGCCGCAACGGTGGCGGGTGCACGCGGTTTCTACGGGATGAGCGCGAGCACGGGCGCGCCGACCAACGTCGAACCGAACACGCTCAACAACAGCGTCGGGTTTGCTCAGATCAGCACGTCAAGCAACTTGCAGGTGATCACGCGCGACGGCACCACGGCGCAGACCATTGACCTGGGCGTCAACTTTCCGGCCAACACGCTGAGCGTCGATATGTACGACATGACGCTGTTCTGCGAGCCGAACGCCTCTGAAATCTTCTACCGGGTCGAACGCATGAACACCGGGCATGTGGCCGAAGGCACGTTGACCACTAACCTGCCCGTCGCCGCCACGGGCATGGGCATAACGCTCTGGCGCTGTAACAACGCCACGGCGCTGGCCTGTGCGTTCGACTACTCGCATGTCTACGTGGAGACTGAAATCTGAGATCAAAGTCGGACGTCCGACTAATGACGGTGGCGGCGTTCTTGTGATGTGCTGACAGTATGCACCGACTAAGTCATTGGTTTCATTGGTGCCGGCTGCAGGATTTGAACCTGCGACCCCCTGATTACAAATTCTGGCATAACTCAAGGCTGTCAATGACTTAGCAGTCGGACGGCCTTGAGTTTGACGGTTATCGGCGGGGAAAGTCGGATCAGCCGACCCGACGTTGCCAGCGATGTGCTGAAGCGCGCGGCAGGCCAGTGGCTTGTCGCACCTCTCGAGGTTCAGGGTCGCGGCCGTGACGCGCGCGGAAGCCCTGAACGAAGTCTTTCACGACGCCTTCGCGGTCGGCATGGCGGACACGCTTGCCAGGCTTCGGCGGCTCAGGCGGGCGGCTCGGCCCCAACCATTGCTCGATCGCCCCCAGATCGTTGGCGGGAAACGACGTCTGAGCGGTCTCGCTGGGTGTCGGTCGCGTCGGCCGTCTGGCTGGCACCGCGCGGCTAGAAAACAAAATTGTGCCTAGCTCCATCAGGATGACTTTAACAAAGGGCAGCCACAGCGCGAGCGCGAGCGCTATCTCGTCGGCGTCGGCCGTCACAAACGGCGCGGCCGCGAACATACGGCCAAGGTGAGACAGGCCGGCCGATGCGTCTCTATGTGGCTGCAACGCATTAAGTCTTGCCGTCAGCAGCAAAACGTGGCTTTCGGCTTTTTCAACGTCGCGAGACGCATAGTCACGGGTTTCGATTGCTCCTTCGCAGCGGGTCTTCTTGCCGGTCGCGCACTCCTTGGCGGCCGCGTCCGTTTTGGTCTTGGCGTCCCGCTTGAGATCTTCGAGATCGGCTTCGGCGTCGGCCAATTTGGCGCGGGCGGTGTCCCGGTCTGCATTGATCTTTGCAGCGGCGAGTGCTTTCTCGGCCGCGATCTGCGCATTACGGGCGCCGCTCGCAGCTGTGATGTAAAACGTGCCGCCGGCGAACAGCAGCGCGCAGCCGATGGCCGATACAAAGCGCCGGGCCGTCAGTTCCGGCCAAAACATATGGCCGGCAGCGATGGTGCCGACGAGCGCAAGAACTGTCTGAATGTCGTCGGTTGTGATCGCGGCGTCGTGCCGGATCACATCTTCAAGCAGCACGTAGGCCGTGCCGCCAGCGAATAGAAGTGCGAGCAATGTTGCCCCAACACGGGGCCGATGATAGGAAGCCATGGGCTTTCTCCTGGTTTCGTCAGGTGGAAGTCAAGGGCTGGCAAGGTGGTTCGAAGCACCTCGCCGGCCCGCTTTTATTTTAGCCCATGATTTGGCTTCCGTTGCAATAACGAGAATTGAATTGGAAATAAAAAGGCCGGATTGCGTGTTGCAATCCGGCTACGAAATGGGTGTCGGTGGCCTTTCCTAAGTTAAGTGTCCCGGCGTGCATCGTCATGCAATTTCGATATTTCACTTATAACCGCTCTCGCGTCGTCGGGATGGGGCCTTTCATTGAAAATTCAGAACGTCGTAAAAGTTGTCCTTGCGGCGCCTTAGCTCAAGCGTGAACGTCTCACCCTTCGTCACCGTGATCGCCTTCGTCAAGGACAGGCTCTTTGTCGTCACGGTCGTTGCCTCAAGCGGCCGGCGCAAGAACAGCGCGTTGACGCCGCCATTCTCTGACAGGTGCTTTGCCAGCTCGGCGCTCTTGAGCCCCTTCTTTGCCGCCTGACGGAGGCAGTGTGCATAGCGAGATGCGTTCGATCTGTCGGCGGCGGCGGTTTTCAGCCCGTCGAATACAAACCGGCACACCAAGATGTACTCGTCTGACCCGCGCTCGACATAGCGCCGTTTTCCGTCATTCGGCTGCTGCACTACAAGACCGCGAATTTCCTCGAATGCTGTTTTGGCCGCGCAACGCTCTGCGAGTTTCATGCACTTCGCCAAAAGATCATACAGCTCAAAGCTGCTGTGCCGTTTCCCAATGGGGCCAGCCTCGGCAATGCCACGCAGCTTGAAAGCCTCTTCGGTTACGCTCGCCATGTCTGGCCTTATCTGGTTGGAGTTCTAGCTTCACGCTCTGCGATCCGGCGCTTCGTGCGCTCAGCCTCGCCATCAACGAGTGCATTCCCCGTTCCGTCGCAGTCGGAGCACTCCTCCACATGGTCAGACCAGAACGGCGCCAG
>JBOFCQ010000015.1:0-2274 GCA_051646145.1 Hyphomicrobium sp. | reverse complement strand
ACGATCGGACCTTTATCGAAGTACGCCTCGACAACGCCGCCGCGCCCGACGAAAGCCGGGTAGTCGGAAAACGTCGTTGCGGCGACGAGGCCGATGCCTGCCAGGGACAGCATGACGAAGTGATCCTTTCGGGCGCGCTGGGCGGAGCGTTCGGCCGTGCCGATATGCGCCAATCGGCGGTGCGCGGCGCAAGGTCCATGCCATCGATGGCACCGGGCACGCCGGTCCTGGATGTCCGCCGATTTAAGGTAAGCGCGGGATGCGGGATGCGCTTTGGCCGTTCGTCCGGTAAGCATGGCGAACGACGAAGGCCCGAAATACAGAATGTCATTTTCCTCAGACCTTGGTCTGAAGACGCTGGCGACTGAGGTCGTCGAGCGCTCAATTCAAGTTGTCGAGCGACAAGAGTTAAATCACCAATGACCGGGTGATCGTTGCGCTTCGGCGTGGTATAAACACTAGGGTTGCGCGATCCGTTTCTGTCACGTTTTGATTTTGAATTTGTAAGTACTATCGCGTGGAGTGGCCGCTCATGTTTGCGAGCCTATTCGTTTCGAAGCCTGTCCGTGAGTGCCGGCGATATTCTGCCGTGGCAACGCGCGCGCTCGAAACGGTTGATGGCTTCAACGCCCGCGCAGGTCTCAACGCCGCTCTTCTGCACTGCACGTTTCTTAGCGCCCTGATCGTCAGTTCGTGGAGCGTCGTGCGCCCATGACCGATGATCGCGACATCACCGACGCCGACCATACAACGCCCGAGAGCGGTGGCGTGGATGGCGCGACAACGGATGTCAGCGCCGCGAAAACGCTGACCACCGATGCGTCGTCTGTCATCGCGCCAAACGCTAACACTCCTGTCGAACGTGATTCATCTACGACGGTCGCGAGCGCATGGATCGCCGCTAGCGATGACGCCTCGGGTCTTGGCCGCGTCATGCTCACCCGCGACACGCCCGTGGCCGGCAGCGAGGGTGGCACTGCAGGTGGCACTGCGGATCACGGATCGTCGTCGGCCGTTCCGGCGTGGGCCACCTATCTGCAGAAATTCATGGCGATGGTGGCGCCGAACGCACTGGTGCTGGCCGACAGCGTATCGCTGCTGTCGCACATCGCGGCCAATGACAATTCTGTTTGGGTCGGCGCTGAAAACGATGATGACGGCAACGGGCACTTCGGCTTCGATGCCAGCGCTGCGACGTTGCCGGGCGGGCACACCGTCGTCGCGTGGATCGGCGAGGATCGCATCATCCACGCCAAATCGTATCCGGAAGATCCGGCAACCGGCGCGCCACTCGATCTCGATCGCAATACGCAGGCGCTAAATGACGTGCTGGCCAATCTCGGCACGGCGAGCCAGGCGCACGCTGCCTCGAACGGCCGCGTCAAGGTCGTGCCTTACGGGCAGGACAGCTTCGCCGCCTTGTGGATTGCCGACTTCGGGTTCACCGCCGCGCTGATGGGCAAAACGTTCATGCTGACGACGGCGCTCGATGGCCCAGCCGAGCATGACAACGGCGCGCGCGTCTGGTCGTCGGCCATGCTGCCGCCGCTATCCCTGCCAACGAACGCGGTCAGCATCACCGCGCTGCGCAACGGCGACGGCGGGCTCAAAGTGCAGCTCGTGCCGGACGTGTCGGCCACCTCAAACATGGCCGCCGACGTGCAAGAGGTTGTCGACGGCGTCGTGACGCTGGTTCTGGACATCAATGAGAACGGCGGCCTGTCGCTCGATATGCCGTGGGCCGAACTCTCAACGACACTGCAGGCGCTCGGCAGTTCGCAGTTGCCAGAACTTTTGCAAAGCGTCGCTGCGGAAACGGATACGGCCGAGGTCACGGCGGCGACGCCCGCCGAGGCAGATGGCGCCGGCGTAACAGCGGACGCGGCCGACGGCACCGACGCAGCCCGCGCAAGCGATGGCATGACGGATGCCGCCGCGACGGACGGCATCTCTATCGAAGATCTCGCCGCGTCCATCGACGTGCTCGCGGACGGTGACGGCGGCAACGGCGGGTCATCAGGCGGCGCGCCCGCGTCCGACGGCAAGGCCGGGTACAAGCCTGTGGCCAAGACCGTCGCGGTGGCCGGCGGCGATGACGACACGGTGGTGCAGCGTGCGCCATCCGTCGTCGTCACGGAGTCCAATACCATCGCCGTGCTCTATCAGTCGGCAGGCAGCGCGCCGGGAACCGCCGAACTGACGGTTTCGATGATGACGGCCGAGGGCCAGCCGGTGCGCGGTGACGACGGCGCGCCGGTCGCCATCACGGTCACG
>JBOFCQ010000179.1:0-2886 GCA_051646145.1 Hyphomicrobium sp. | reverse complement strand
AAGAGAACCCGGCCATGGGCTGGCGCGCCATCCGCATGGCGATCGATCGGCCAGAACTGTTCCGCGTGCAGGCGCGCGCCATGCTGAAGGCGGCCGGCGCGCAGGAACTGCGCATCATGATCCCGATGGTCTCATCGGCGGCCGAGATCGACGCCATTCGCGCGCTGATCGACAAGGAAACGGCATTTCTTGCGCGTCACAACTATCCGCTGCCGTCAAAGATCTATGTCGGCGCCATGCTGGAAGTGCCGGCTTTGCTGTTCGAATTGGACGCGTTCCTGCCCAAGGTCGATTTCATATCGGTCGGATCGAACGATCTGATGCAGTTTCTGTATGCGGCGGATCGCACCAACGCGCGCGTCGCAAGCCGTTTCGATGCCCTGTCGCCGGCAGCGCTCAGAGCGCTGCGCTCGCTCGTCAAAGCGGCCAAGAAGCATCGCGTGCCGCTGACACTCTGCGGCGAAATGGCCGGCCGTCCGGTTGAAGCCATGGCGCTTGTCGGGCTCGGCTTTCGATCGCTGTCGATGGCGCCGGCCGCCATCGGTCCGGTCAAGGCGATGATCCTGTCTCTCGATGTCGAAAAACTGACCGTTATCGTCGACGATTTGCTCAAGGATGGTGCAAGGAATGCGCGCACATCGCTGATTGCATTCGCGCAGGATCAAGGCGTGGAACTGGAAACGTGACGAATTGGCTGTCAAGCGCAAAGCGGCTTTGACAAGCGTTGGATTTTGCCCTCACATTGCACTGCAGAAAACGACTGTCGGCTGTGGGGGCATGGCCGATGGTGACGCAAGAGTTGACGCGATTTTTTGATCGCGATCTCGGCGGCCATCGTGGCAGGGAAAATTTCCAGTCGAGCAACATCGCGCGTCCGGGTTTGAGTTAAGCGTTGCGTTTGCGTGGGGCGGTAATTTAGTGACAGTGTATCGCGGTAGCGGTGGAGCAGCCGGTTCGGGCGGCGTCGCGGGTCTCACGCCTGTGGGACTGCAGTTTGCGATTGCGCAGCAGCGCGCTCTGGACATGGGTGATCAGTCTCATGTCACGCTCGAACAAGATCCGCGTAACAACACGCATTACGCCGCAGCCGAGGCTGTGCCGCAGCCGCATCATTTGCATCAGCACGCACATCCCCACAACGCCGCGCCGCAAGGACAGCGCCCGCCGACGCTCGACGACAGCCGGGCCCGCCTCGCGCATTTCTTTTATGACCTGCGCATGCGTCTGCAGTTGACGCCGGAGCAGGCCGCTTATCACCTCGCCACACATCCGCAGGTCGTGCTGGCGCTCGAAACGGGCCACTTCGGCCATCTGCCGCCCTGGCCCGAGGTCGTGCGCATCGTGCACACCTACGTCGGCTTCGTGCAGATCGACGGCCGGCCACTGCTTGAGGCGCTGGCCGCCGTGCAGCAGGCGGATCTGCGCCAGCGTCACGGCACGCTTCTGGCCCACGTTTCCGGCGAGGGCGACGATCACGCCGCCGGGCCAAGCACGGGCGAACGCCTGCGCCGCGCCCGTTCGATGATCGCCGAGAACGCCATGCGCCTGCCGCGCGAAGCCTATGTGCATGCGCGTGAACTGCCGGCGCGCACGTTCTACGCGGTCAGCCTGCCCCTGGCGCTCCTGATCCTGGTGCTGAACTCGTCGCTGCTGCAGATGGCGCTGAGCCACCTGCCCGGGCCATTGTCTCATGCGGCCAGCGCTGTTACATCGCTGTGGTCGGGCAGTTCCGGCGCGGGCGAGCATTGGGTCGACGTCGAAGATCCCAGGGCACGTCGCTCCGACAAGCTGCCGGTCAACGGTCAATAGTCACTTTTCTGGATTGCCGGACATGATGCTCGCGCCGGCGCGGCTCTCGAAGGACCGCGCGTTTGGCGTGCAGCGGCTGTTGCCGCTCCAGGTGCCGCAGAGAACCAAACACGCGCATGATTGCCCTGCCACGAGACAAGCTCGAACGCCTCGTTGAGCGCTGGATGTCCATCCAGGACGAACTGAACAGCGGCGTCTCGCAGGCGCAGTTCGCAAAACTCAACAAGGAATTCTCAGATCTGAGCCCGGTCGTCGCGTCGATCGAGGAACTGCGCAAGGCGGAAGGCGAACTTGCCGATATCGAGGCGATGATCGCCGATCCGTCGTCCGATCGCGACATGGTGGCGATGGCGCATGACGAACGCGCAACGCTGCAGCCGCGCATCGAAGACCTGACGGCAAAACTGCGTATTGCGCTTTTGCCGAAGGACGCCGCCGACGAGAAGAGCGCTATCCTCGAAGTGCGCGCCGGCACGGGCGGCGATGAAGCAGCCCTGTTCGCGGCCGATCTCTTCCGCATGTACACGCGCTACGCGGAACTGCGCGGGTGGAAAACCGAAATCATTTCCATGTCGGAGAACGATCTCGGCGGTTACAAGGAAGTCGTGGCGTCGGTCACGGGGCAGGGCGTTTTCGCGCGGCTGAAGTTTGAATCGGGCGTTCACCGCGTGCAGCGCATCCCCGCCACAGAGACGAGCGGCCGCATCCACACCTCTGCCGCGACCGTCGCCGTGCTGCCGGAAGCGGAAGAACTCGAGATCGACATAAGGCCTGAAGATATTCGCATCGATACCATGCGCGCTGGCGGCGCTGGCGGTCAGCACGTCAACAAGACGGAAAGCGCCGTGCGCATGACCCATTTGCCGACGGGCATCATGGTCGTCTCGGCCGAAAAATCGCAGCATCAGAACCGCCGTTTGGCCATGCAGGTGCTGAAAGCGCGCGTCTACGATCTGCAGCGCGAAAAGCTCGACAGCGAGCGCTCGCAGGCGCGCAAATCGCAGGTCGGTTCGGGCGATCGTTCGCAGCGCATCCGCACCTACAATTTCCCGCAAGGGCGGGTCACGGATCACCGCA
>JBOFCQ010000180.1:0-3974 GCA_051646145.1 Hyphomicrobium sp. | reverse complement strand
GCGGCCCCCGCCGCGATGGATGCCGTTGAAAGATTGAACGGCCCGCGAATGCGATTGAGCACGTCGGCCACGCCGGCCGGGCAATAAGCCCAACCGATGCGCAACGCCGCAAGGCCATGTATCTTGGAGAACGTGCGCGTCATCACCGTATTGTCGGTGGTCGACACGAGTTCGATGCCAGCCTCGTAATCGTTGCGCGAGACGTACTCGGCATACGCCGCATCCAGAACGAGCAGCACGCCGGCTGGCAATGCGGCACGCAAACGGCGAACCTCGTCGATCGGCACGTATGTGCCAGTCGGATTGTTCGGGTTGGCGAGGAAGACCAGCCGCGTCTTGTCGGTCACGCGCGCCAGAATGTTATCGATGCTGGCCGTCAGCGCGCGCTCGGGCGCGATGACCGGCGTTGCGCCGTTGGTCAGAATGGCGATGCGGTACACCAAGAAGCCGTGTTCGGTGTAAATCGCCTCATCTCCCGGTCCGAGATAACCGCGCGCCAGCAGCGACAAGATTTCGTCCGAGCCCGAACCGCAGACAATGCGAGAGGCGTCCAGGCCATACCGGCTGGCAATTGCCGCGCGCAGCGCCGTCGCCTGGCCATCCGGATAAAGCGCCAGACTGTCGGCGGCGGCGGCATAAGCGGCAACAGCATCCGGGCTCGGCCCGAGCGGCGTCTCATTCGACGACAGCTTGGCCGGCACCAGCCCGCCTGGGACTTTGCTTTCACCCGGCACATAGGCCTCGATGTCCATAATTCCGGGACGGGGACGGAGCGCGGTCTGTGCCATGGAAAACTCGGGGGCGGTGCGATGCGATTTCGCGGTCAAGGATTGGACGCTCGCGGGCACACGAGGTGCGCGACGCGCGTCCGGCGGGTCATCGTGACATATCAAAGCCGCAGCCCGCAAACAGTGCGACACGCGGGTACGCGCTGGCGCCCGATCAATAGGGGCTCGCTCTGCTGAAATCAAAGAATATGTTGACTTTCCATGCCCAAGTCCTAGCTAGACCCTTCTCAGAGTTCAGATCACCGGAGCCCGGGCCGTACAGGCATGACCGTCGCCAAACCTGATTCCGGCGCCATTCTCGCAGCACGACTGACTGAGGTTCATCAGCCGTCGAGCCCCTATGTCCGTTTTGACGAAACAGCCCCCCTGCAGCTCGCCTGCCAGAAGGTGCTGTCGCCGTTCACCATCGCCTATCAAACCTATGGCGAACTGAACGCGGACAAATCAAACGCCATCCTCATTTGCCACGCCCTGACGGGCGACCAGCATGTCGCCAACGAGCATCCGGTAACGCGCAAGCGCGGCTGGTGGGAGACGCTTGTCGGGCCCGGCAAGCCGGTCGACACAGGCCGCTTCTTCGTGATTTGCGCCAATATTCTCGGCGGCTGCATGGGCTCGACCGGTCCGGCGTCGATCAACCCGAAAACCGGCAAGCCCTACGGCCTCGATTTCCCGGTGATCACCATTGGCGACATGGTGGAAGCGCAGGCGCGCCTGATCGATTATCTCGGCATCGACCAGCTTTTCGCGGTCGTCGGCGGCTCCATGGGCGGCATGCAGGTGCTGGAATGGACGGCGCGCTTCAAGGACCGCGTCTTTGCCGCCGTTCCGATCGCGACCGCGGCCATGCATTCGTCGCAGAACATCGCCTTTCACGAAGTCGGCCGCCAAGCGGTGATGGCCGACCCCGATTGGTGCGGCGGCAACTACTATGAAGAGGGCAAAACACCGCGCAACGGCCTCGCCGTCGCGCGCATGGCGGCCCACATCACGTATCTTTCGGAAGAAGCGCTGCACCGCAAGTTCGGCCGCAGCCTGCAAGACGGTTCGGAATTGAAGTTCTCGTTCAAGCCTGAATTCAAGATCGAGAACTATCTTCAGTACCAAGGCTCGACGTTCGTCGATCGCTTCGACGCCAACAGCTATCTCTACATCACGCGGGCGATGGACTATTTCGATCTAAAGGCCGAGCGCGGCGGCGTGCTGGCCGATGCCTTCCGCGGAACGAAAACGCGTTTCTGCGTCGTCTCGTTCACGTCCGACTGGCTCTACCCAACGCGTGAAAGCCGCACCATCGTGCATGCGCTCAATGCGGTGGCCGCCAACGTGTCATTCGTCGAAATCGAAAGCGACAAGGGCCACGACGCGTTTCTGCTCGATGAAGCGGAGTTCCATCGCACGGTGCGCGGGTTCATCAATGCCGCGGCCGTCAAGCGCGGATTGCCGCCCGTCTCCGGAGCCTCCGCATGACCGACACGCGAACCGGCACGCTGCGCATGCCGCGCGTCGATCACCTGCTCATCGCTGAAATGGTGGAGGCCGGCAGCCGCGTCCTCGACGTCGGCTGCGGCGACGGCGAACTGCTGCAATTGCTGACCGATATGAAGGCCGTTGACGGACGCGGCGTGGAACTGGCGCGCGATAAGGTCAACGCCTGCGTAGCGCGCGGCCTCTCCGTCATCCAGGGCGACGCCGACCGCGATCTCGGCGATTACCCGGATTCGGCCTTCGACTATGCCATTCTCTCGCTCACGATCCAGGCGACGCAACGGCCGAAGGTCGTGCTCGAAAACTTGCTGCGCATCGGACGGCGCGCCATCGTGTCATTTCCCAATTTCGGCCATTGGCAGGTGCGCACCAAACTGCTGCTGTCCGGGCGGATGCCCGTGACGCGCAACCTGCCGGAAAGCTGGCACATGAGTCCGAACGCACATCTGTGCACCATTCGCGACTTTGCCGATTTGTGTGCGGATGTCGGCGCGGAAGTCGAACAGGCCGTGGCGTTCAACGCCTCCGGCAAGCGACTGCCAATCAAATGGTCGCTGTCGACGCAGAACCTTCTCGGCGAAAAGGCGGTGTTCCTGCTGCGCGCCAAAAGCAGCGCGGCCAAGGTTTCCAGCCGCTAGAATAGCAACGCCCCGCGTTCGTCGCCCTGCACGCGGTAGTTTCCGCTCTCGACAGGTTTCAGAACGCGCACCTCATTGGTGACGCGCGTACCGCGTATCGGCGCCAGCATCTCCTTGCGTGCTTCCACGATGATCACGCCCGCGATGCCGATCGACAGATGAGCGCCGGTGCGCTCGATCGTCGGCGCCAGCTTCAGCATCATGCGCTTGTTGACGGGCGGAAAATAGAGCGCCTCGCTCCAGTCGATGGGCGTGAAGAGCGTGTCCGTCAACTGCGTCTCTAGCTGTGCGCGGCTGAACGGCAGGCCATGCCCGAACGGTGTCGCGTCGATGCGCGACCACACACCCCGCCGATTGGGAACGATCAGCAGCAGCCGGCCGTCGGGCGCCAGAACACGCCACATCTCGCGCAACATCGGCCCGAGCCGGGTTGCGCCCTCGAGGCTGTGCACGGCGAGCAGGCGATCCACGGTCGCATCCGGCAGCGGGTAGTGATTTTCTTCGACAAGCACCGACAGGCAGCGCGCCGCGCGCGGCCACACGATGGCGCCCTGCCGTGCCGGCATCAAACAGCCGATGGTGCGCGCTTCCGAGCGAAACGAGCCGAGATAGGGCGAGGCAAACCCGGCGCCGACGACCGTCAATCCGTTGAGCGCCGGCCAGCGCTTGCGGATGCGCGACGACAATTGCCGCCGCACCACCTGGCCAAGTGGCGTGCGGTAGAAATCTCTGAGGTGCTGCGCGTCGAGTTGCATAACGAAGTGCCTCGGGGCGTCGCCACCAATCGGTGTCCCCGCTTCATAGGATATTCTCTCGACGTAAAGAAGAAGGGGCGTTAGGGCCCGGCCGGCCAAACCCAAGCCAAGCGGGCCCTTCAATCCCAAGCCAGGCCGCGCTCTGGGCGGCCCGGCGTGCCTGCGCGAGCGCTGCTATTGCCCGACTGCCCAGCCGAGCAACTCGATTTCATCGAAACTCAACTGCCGGTCCGCACGGAACTGATCCTTGAACAGCGCCGGTGCGGCGTCTCCAGTCTTGACCGGCTTCAACGGCTGGATCTCGC
>JBOFCQ010000088.1:0-3106 GCA_051646145.1 Hyphomicrobium sp. | reverse complement strand
GTCAGCACCGCCCAGCCGTCGAGCTTCGGCAGCATCACATCGAGAATGATGGCGTCAGGCTGCACGATGGCGGCTTGTTCGAGCCCGTCTTCGCCGTCGAGGCAAACCTCGACGCTGAACCCTTCGGACGTCAGCCCCTTGCTCATCAGCAGGGCGGTTTTTGGATCGTCTTCAATGACCAGTAATTTCATCGCGATGCTTTATGAGAATGCATTGAAAGAAAGACCGCGTGCCGAGTATAGCGCTCAAACGCGCGGACTGGTGACGAGAATTGCGCGGACACGGCTTTTCGCCCGCATTGGGTTAAGCGATCCGGGTGAATTCCTTGATATTTGACGCGCCGTATCGGCCAAATTCCGCAAACGCGCGTGCGTTGGCGCTGCACCGCAAAAAGACGGCGCGAGCGCCGCTGCCGGATAAGGTTCAGTCTCCAACTGCCGCATAAGGCGGGCCGCAACGCTCAGAATTGAGTAGCGAGGCGCATGTTCAGCCGCGTACAGTCCGTCCTCGGGAATAGTTCTGGCAGTTGAACGGTGGCCGCGCCGTCTCATGCGGCAACACGATTTGGCGATACGCGGCGCGCGCTGTGCGCCTGCAAAATCCCATCATGGGAACCGAGCGGTATGTTAGAGATCGATCGTCGCAACGTCTGCCGGGCCATTTGGATGTCGAGCGTTGCGCTGGCGGTCGTGCCCTTATACGCGCGCGTCTCACGTGCCGATCCGGTCTTGAAAAAAAGCAAAGACTTGAAGCCCGGCGAATTCACGTGGCATCCCGAGCGCTCGCCCAAGGGCCGCGTTGCCATCGTCGTGTCCATTCCCGATCAGCGCGTGCATGTCTATCGCAACGGCATCCGCATCGGCGTCTCGACGTGTTCCACTGGCAAAGCCGGTCACGAAACGCCGACCGGCGTGTTCATGATCCTGGAAAAGGACAAGAACCACAAATCGTCGACATACAACGATGCGCCGATGCCAAACATGAACCGCCTGACGTGGAGCGGCATCGCCTTGCATGCCGGCAATCTGCCGGGCTATCCCGCGTCGCACGGATGCATCCGTCTGCCGATGAAGTTCTCTGAGCTGCTGTTCCAGGTGACGGAGGTTGGAACGCCGATCATCCTGGCAGGCAGTCATTCCGATCCAACGGAAGTCGTGCACCCTGGGCTCGTTCTCGGCAACTACGCGCAAAAGGAATACGCAACCGTCAAACAGTCGTTCAAGAAAGAGCGGCTGCCCTGGCAAGCGGACGTCACGGTTGGAGAGAGTTCAACGACCATTCTCGTCAGCCATGGCGATATGACCATCACGCTGCTTGAGAACGGCACGGTTGTGGCGGCGGGCAAGGCGATCATCGCGCAGCCCGAGCAGCCGCTCGGCCGTCATGTGTTCATGCTGTCCGGCGCGCATGAGGGCCGCAAAGGCATGGCGTGGCAGGCACTCAGCCACCATGACCGCATGGGCGCGGATCTGGCTCAGCCGTCGGAAACCGTCATCACGCGCATACGGGCCGAGCAGGCCATGCTCAACGCCATTCAGGATCGGATGCATCCGGGCATGCTGCTCATCACGTCGGAATTGCCGGCGCATCCTGATAGCCGCACGGGCGATGACTTCGTACTGATGAACACGGACGGCGCCTGAGCGTTGGAGTACAAAGCGCAGGCGGGCGACATTTGATCAGCCCTCGCGGGCAAGCGTCGCGGCCCGAGGCGCGCGTCACCAACTAACGCATCCGGGCACTGCAAGTGTTGGCCTTCAATAAGCGACGCAGCTCCACATGCCGGCATGGGTCCGACCTATGGAGCTGCGCGCCGTGATGTCTATCCGAAACCGGACCTGAGTGAGGGGAGGTGGGGGGCTCAGGCGGCCAGTCGCGGATAGTCGGTGTAGCCCTTCGCGCCGGGCGTATAGAACGTCGCGGCGTCAGGCTCGTTCAGCGCTGCCGATTGGCGGATGCGTTCAACCAGATCGGGGTTGGCGATGTAGGCGCGGCCGAACGCGACGGCATCGGCGCCGCCGGAGGCAATCAATGCGCGGCCATCGTCGACCGAGTAGTTGCCAGCCGCAAGGATGCGACCCTTGTAAAGTGCGCGGGCCATGGTGACCGGATCGACCACTGCGGTATTCGACGTCGGGCGCATCACGTGCAGATACGCAAGTCCGAGTGCGTCGAGCGCCGGCAGATAGTGACCATAGAGCGCCGCCATATCCGTCTCTTCGATGCCGTTGAAGGTGTGGCCGGGCGATACGCGCACGCCGACCTTGTTAGGACCTGCGGCGGCGGCGACCGCCTTGATGACCTCAAGCGGCATGCGCACGCGATTATCGATCGAACCGCCATACTGATCGGTGCGCTGGTTGACATTCGACGACAGGAACTGATGCAGCAGATAGCCGTTGGCCGAGTGCACCTCGACGCCATCGAAGCCGATGCGCACAGCGGTTTCGGCGGCGCGCGCGAAGCTGTCGGTGATGGCGGCAATTTCGCGCGTCTCGAGTGCGCGCGGCTGATCGTGGTCGACCATGCCAAGCGCGTCGGTGAAAATCTGGCCGGGTGCAGTGATCGCGCTCGGCGCCACGATGTCGGCGGGGACGGGCCGGTTGGCGTGATGCGCGATGCGCCCGACGTGCCAGAGCTGCACGGCGATTTTGCCGCCCTTGGCGTGCACGGCATCGAGCACGCGGCGCCAGCCGTCGATCTGCTCCGGCGTGTGAATGCCGGGGGTTCGGGCATAGCCCATGCCTTCGAAGGAAACCTGGGTTGCGGCGGTGATGATCATGCCGGCCGTGGCGCGCTGTGCATAATACTCGGCGGCTAGCGGCTGCGGCACGCCATCGGCGCTGGCGCGCGATCGGGTCAACGGCGCCATGAAAACGCGATTGGCCAGATCGAGCGCTCCAAGGCGCACCGGCGACAGCAGATCAGGCGCCTGAGGTGTGGCCGCCGTGCTTCCGGGCGTGCTTGATGAATTGGCGTTTTGTGCGGTCGACATGGGGGTCTCTCCTTCAACGTGCGGCGGCAGGCACCGTCACCGTTCCATAGTGCAATAATCTAGAACTATGACGGTAGATGTAAGCAGGCCCCCGGCAGCGCACCAGTGACG
>JBOFCQ010000048.1:0-6928 GCA_051646145.1 Hyphomicrobium sp. | reverse complement strand
GCAGGTACGACAGTTCGGCCGTCGTCAGCGTCATTTCTTCCGCGAGTTCGATCGACTGCGTGGCCACTTCCTTCGCCACCTTGCCGAAGGCCGATTCCACCGACATACCCGACTGCACGCAGATCAGCAGCATGTCGAGTGCGTCGGGCCATGCCTGCTTCACCGATGTCTGACGCTTCTGCGCCAAGTTTTCGATGAACAGGTTCGGCACGTAGAAGCCTGCAAAGCCCGCAGCCACCGCCATCAGGAACTTGATGAGCGGCGGATATTCCACTTTGCCGATGACGAACACATAGATGAGGGTGCCGAGGAACAGCAGGATCGGCGCCGCGATGCGGAAGAACATGAACGACACGATCGGCGCCTGACCTCTGAGGCCGGCCATCTTCAGTTTCTCGCGCAGCTCTTCGTTGTCGAAGCGCTCACGCAGATCGAGCTGATCGACGATGCGCTGCATGAAGCCTTTCGGCGTTTGACGCAGCTTGGTGCCAGAGCGGTCCTTTGCCGTCATTTCGGCAAGACGCATGGTGCGCATCCGGTCGCGCTCGACCGCCATTTCCTTCATGCGCTGATTCATGCGATCGCGCGCCAGCATCGGCATGGTGATGGACAGCACCGTCGCGAACACGCAGACCGCCGCCATGATCGTGGCGAGCAGTTGCGGGTTCATGACTGTTTCGACGAAATCCATCATGTCGGCACCAATTGGCTGAAGTGACGTCAGTAACGTTCGAGCGAAGCGGAACTTCGCGCAATCAAACTAGAACTTGAAATTGATCATCTTGCGCATCACGAGAATGCCGCATGTCATCCAGCCCGCCGAGACGAGCAGCAAGAACTTGCCGAGCGTCGTCGTGAACAGCGGCACGATGTATTCCGGCGTCGTCAGATGCATCATGATGCAAACGCCCGGCGGCAGGGACGCAAGAACCATCGCCGAGGCTTTCGCTTCAGCCGACAGTGCCTGAACCTTCATCGCCATGCGGAAGCGGTCACGCAGAACGCCAGACAGGTTGCCAAGCGCTTCAGAAAGGTTGCCGCCGGCGGACTGCTGGATCGAGATGACGATCGTCAAGAAGCGCACTTCGGCAAGCGGCATGCGATTGCACAGGCGCTCAAGCGCATCGCCAAGCGTCACGCCCAAGCGCTGCTGCTCGACAACTTCGCGAAATTCACTGGCGATGGGTTCCGGGCTTTCGCGCGAAATGACCTGAAGGCATTCGTTCAGCGGCAGGCCCGACTTCACGCCGCGCACGACGACGTCGATGGCGTTGGCAAGCTCGGTCAGGAATTTATGCTGACGCCGCTTGATCATCTTGCTCAGGATCCAGCGCGGCAGACCGAACGCGCCGACGAAAGCGGAGACAACGCCGGCAAGCAGCGGCGCACCGGTGCCGAGCATGACGGCAATCGCCGTCAACGCACCGCAGATGATGCTGGCGATATAGAAGTCGCGGGGCGTCATGTCGAGGCCGGCACGCTCGAGGCGCACGCGCAGCGTCGGCTTCTCTTTGACCTTCTGGCGCGATTCGATTTCCTTCAAGCTGTCGGCAACCGACTTCTTGCGGCTCGACGCCTGGTCGCTGCCGCCCGTCGGCACGGCGATACGCCGGCCGCGGTTTTCCGTCACGTCCTGAAGGCGCTTGTCCTTCTGGCGATCGCCCGAGATGAAGGGGAACAGCAGCGCGAAGACGACGGCCGCAGCGGCAATCGCCATCAACGCCGGCATCATCAAGGCATTATCAAGCATGCTGCTCTCCGAGCGGATTGCCGTTGTCGTCGCTTACTTCCGATTCAGCGAGCGCGCGCGCGAGGCGATCGGATTCGCCGTAGTATTCGGCGCGATCCCAGAACCGCGGACGCGCGATGCCCGTCGAACGATGACGCCCAACAAGCTTGCCGTTCGCGTCTTCGCCCGTGATCTCGTAGACGATCAGGTTCTGCAGCGTCACGACTTCACCTTCCATGCCGAGCACTTCGGTGATGTGCGTAATTTTGCGCGAGCCGTCGCGAAGGCGTGACGCCTGCACGATGACGTCCACGGAACCGGTGATCATTTCGCGAATGGTTTTCACCGGCAAAGCGAAACCGCCCATCATGATCATGGATTCAAGACGGCTGATGGCTTCGCGCGGGCTGTTGGCGTGCAGCGTTCCCATCGATCCGTCGTGGCCCGTGTTCATCGCCTGCAGAAGATCGAAGGCTTCTGGGCCGCGGACTTCGCCGACGATGATGCGTTCTGGGCGCATACGCAGGCAGTTCTTGATCAAGTCGCGCATCTTGATTTCGCCTTCGCCTTCGAGGTTCGGCGGGCGCGTTTCAAGTCTGACGACGTGGGGCTGCTGGAGCTGAAGTTCGGCCGAGTCTTCGCATGTGATGATGCGCTCATCCATGTCGATCGAGCCGGTCAGGCAGTTGAGCAGCGTGGTCTTGCCCGAGCCCGTGCCGCCCGAGATGATGGTGTTGCAGCGGACGCGGCCGATGATCTCGAGAATGACCTTGGCTTGCTGCGTGATCGAGCCGAACTTCACGAGCTGCTCGAGACGCAGGCGGTCCTTTTTGAACTTACGAATGGTGAGCGCAGGGCCGTCGATCGCGAGCGGCGGGGCGATGACGTTGACGCGCGAACCGTCAGGAAGACGTGCGTCGCAGATCGGGCTCGATTCATCGACGCGCCGGCCAACCTGGCTGACGATGCGCTGGCAGATGTTCATGAGCTGCTGGTTGTCGGCGAAACGCACGCCGGTCTTCTGCACTTTGCCGCCGACTTCGATGAACGTCGTGGCGGCGCCGTTGACCATGATGTCGGCGATGTCGTCGCGGGCAAGCAGCGGCTCGAGCGGACCATAACCTAGAACGTCGTTGCAGATGTCTTCGAGCAGCTCTTCCTGCTCGGCAATCGACATCACGACGTTCTTGATCTGAATGATCTCGCTGACGATGTCGCGGATCTCTTCGCGCGCCGCCGAGCTATCGAGCTTGGCAAGCTGCGTCAGATCGATGGTATCGATCAGCGCGTTGAACACGGTCGTCTTGACGTCGTAGTACTCTTCCGAGTGGCGACGCTGCGGCTCGACCGGCTCGGCGCGAACCGGTGCCGCCGGCGCTGCCTGCTGCTGGCTCGACCGCGCCGTCTGCGTCTTGCTTTCCGCTACCGGTGCGGCGGGCGCGACCTGTTGGGGTGCGATGCGCTTCGGAGTGACCGGATCGTTGGTACGCCTGCCAAACATGCTTCGACTTCCTTACCGCTTGAACTTCAGCTTCTCGAGGAGAGGCGCGAGGGCAGACGTCGGCTTTTTCTCAGCCTTGATCTCGCGTCGATGCGTGACCGCCATGGCGATGTCGCGGAACTTCTCGACCGCTTTCGCCTTGGCGTTCAATTCTTCGACCATCTGGCCGTTATTGGAGGCCTGGCTGAACGTCTCGCTGTCGTTCTCGATCACTGCGATCGCTTTGATGTCGAGCGCCTGTTCGAATTCTTTCAGCGTGATTTCCTGGCGCTTGGCGATGCCCGTCATATTAAGGATCAGATGCGGGCGGCCGTCGTTCTTGCGCGACTGCTTCAGAAGATCGACGATATTCTTGGCGTTGCGCAGGTTGGCGAGGTCGGGCGCGGCCGTGATCAGCACTTCGTCCGATTGCAGCAGCAGCCGCTTCGTCCACGGCGACCAGCCGTGCGGCAGATCGACGGCGACATACGGCACGTTCTGGCGCACGACGTCGATCACCATTTCGCACGCTTCCGGCGAAATCTCGTAATCGCGATCGAGCACGACGGGGGCCGCGAAAATCGACAAATGCTCCGAGCATTTGGTGAGCAGGCGGTCGAGCAACTGGTCGTCGAGACGTTCGGGCGCGGCGAGTGCTTCAGCGATGCCCTGCACCGGGTCCTGATTGAAATCGAGACCCGTCGTGCCGAAGGCCAGATCGAGATCGGCGATCGTCACGTTCGACTTCAGAACTTCCGACAGCGTCCAGGCGACGTTGTGGCAGATGGTGGACGAGCCAACGCCGCCCTTGGCGCCGATGAACGAGAACACGTGGCCGACCGGATCGGTATCCGGGTTGTTGTAGAGGTTGGAGATGCTCTCCATCAGCGACATCGGCTCAATGGGCGTCACGAGGTATTCGCTGACGCCGCGCTTCAAGAGTTCGCGATAGAGCAGCACGTCGTTGTGCCGGCCGATGACGACGACCTTGGTGCCGGGATCGCAGCTTTCAGCGAGACGGTCGAGTTCGCCGACGAGCTGTGCGCCGCGCAGGCCGCTGTCGACCACGATCAGGTTCGGCGTCGGGCTGTCGACATAGTGCGCAATCGCCGCCGCGATACCGCCCATGTGAACGCTGACGTGCGCCTTCGCCAAACGCCGGTCTTCGGCGGCGTACTGCAGCACTTCAGCCGTGTGCGTGTCGTCGCAGAAAGCCTGGATCGAGATGCGCGGAATAGGACGGGCCCGTTCTGCGCCGCGGGCGTCGTCGCCAACGCTCTCCGCACCGAATTCCTCGTCGCCCTCGGCCATCGTTTGCGCTTGTCTAGACATTATACCTCAAGCCTCAGTTGTCTTTGCCCGTCTTGACTTTTTCGTCTTCGCTACGCTGAGACGTCGTCGTCTCGCCCTGGCTGTATTTGCGGAACACCGCATCGCGGCGTTCGGAATGACGCGTGCCTTCCGATCTCGGTCCGAGCAGGTCAGCCGGATTGGCGACCATGGCGGCGAGGTTGCGCTGGCCGGCGCAGCCGAAGTTCGGATACGACGTGTTGCCGACGTTGCGTGCCAGGTTCTCGGACCAGTCGTGGCCGCACTCAGGCGCTTCCGCCACGTAGCGCATGTAGGAGATGCGCACCGGCGGTTCGTTGTTGCTCTCGTCGTTGAAGGCTTCGACGACGATGGACGATTCATCGAACCCGCTGTCCATCAGCAGATCGCGAATTTCCGACACCGCATTCATCGCCGCGACTTCGTTCGGCGAACCGCTTGGCGCCTGAATGACGAGGCGGCTGTTGCCGGAATCGGCGGCCCGATAGCGGTTCGAGAACTGCATGACTTCAGCCCGTTCGGCCGGGTCCAATCCCGACGATCCGCGCGACACGTGCACGTTCAGGTGCGCGGGCTGCTGCGACACCATGATCGGATGGCGCTGCTGCGGATCGACGAGCGACCAGCCCGCAACCTGCGTACCGTCGCCGGCGTGTTTGCAGCCTGCGAGGGCGAGCGTTGCCGCTGCCATAGCGAGGACCTTGAAACCGCCCATACGGCTGGCTGCGAGGTCACGTGGGTACTTTGTCTTCGACATCATGATACGTGTCCCGAGCTCGAATTATTCAACGATGAAACCGTAGTCGCCCTTGAGATCGCCGGCCGGCATTGCGGTGCCCTTGCCGTAGATCTTGTTGACTTCGCCGAGGAAGTTGGCGCGCATGTCGGTTGCCGGCACGAGGCCATCTCCCGGCATCGCCAGTTCCTGACGGCTGGTCGGCTTCACGAGATAAGGCGTGACGATCACGACGAGTTCGGTCTCGTTCTTGATGTAGTCACGGCTGCGGAACAGCGTGCCGAGGATCGGGATATCCTTTGCGCCCGGCAGGCCGTCGATGTTCTGGCGTGTGTCGTCGGAGAGCAGGCCCGCCATGGCGAGCGTACCGCCCGAGGGGAGTTCAACCGTCGACTTTGCTTCGCGCTTCTTCAGTGCCGGGATCGAGATGCCCGACAGCGTGACCGCGCCTTGGTTCGACAGTTCGCTGACTTCGGTTTCGATCTTCAGGCTGATGCGGCCTTCCGACAGAACCAGCGGCGTGAATGCGAGACCGACACCGAACTTCTTGTACGTGACGGTCAGGCCGCCCTGCGTATCGACGACCGGGATCGGATATTCGCCACCGGCGAGGAAGTTTGCAGCTTCACCCGAAACAGCCGTCAGCGTCGGTTCGGCGAGCGTGCGGATCAGGCCGTTGCGTTCCAGTGCGCGGATCGCATGCGAGATCTGATTGCCACCGCTGCCCCAGCGGCCATTGAGACCGTTGTTGGTGAAGGTGTCTGCGAAGTTGCCGGTGTTGTAGTTGCAGAGCGTGCCGACAGGGCAGCCGATCGAGGGATCGGCGGGATCGCCGGCCGACGAGAAGCCCGGGATCGGCAAGTTGCCAAGGCCCGCGGCAGCCGTCAGCGGCAGCGCGTTCTGCGTCAGAAGGGCTGTCGTGAAGTTGCCAGCGTTGATGACGCCGCCGAGGTTGATGCCCATCTGCTTCAGCACGGAGCGCTGAACTTCAGCCACCGTCACCTTGAGCATGACCTGCTCTTCGGCTTCAACGGCCAGCATGTTGATGACGGTTTCGTCTTCGGTCTTCTCGAACTTCTTGATCGAGGCGCCGTCGGCTTCTTCCTTCGACGTCGTCTCATATGTGACGGTCGCGAACTGGCGGGCAATGTTGGCGGCGCGCACCGAGTCCGTCGGGTTCTTGACCGTACCGGTCAGAACAACGGTCTGGTTCAGCATCTCGACCTTGATTGCGGCGCCTGGGATGAGGCGATTGAGCAGGCTTTCGAGACCCGCCGTTTCGCGCTCGACGAAAATTTCGAAGGTCGCGAACTGTTCGCCGTTGGCGTCAAAGAAGAAGGCGTTGGCTTCACCGATGCGGCGCGCGAGCAGGAACACGCGGTTGGCGCTCAGCACCACGGCGTCCACCGCCTGCGGGTTCGAAACCATCACATCGCGAATGTCGCGCGGGAATTCCGCGAGCACCGACTTGCCAAGGCCGATCTTGATGTTCTTCTTGACCGGCATGCCGCCCGAGTCGTCGACACGGATCAGCGACTGGTGATGATTGCTGGCGGCAAGCGTGCGCGCGTCAACGGCGCCACCCTTGTCGTGCGACTGGGCGAGCGCGGCCGCGCCCGGCAGAAGCAGTGATGCCGCAAGCGCCATCACGGCG
>JBOFCQ010000033.1:0-31432 GCA_051646145.1 Hyphomicrobium sp. | reverse complement strand
CGCCGAACGGATCGTAGGGGCTTTCGTCACGCTTGGTGAAGCCCGAGAGCCCGCCTGGCTGACGCAGCGTGCGGATGCGATCGCGCCGGCCCGTCAAGATCTTGTGGGGATAGGCCTGATGGCCGACATCCCAGATCAGGCGATCGTCGGGCGTGTTGAACAGATAGTGCAGGGCAACCGTCAATTCGACGACGCCGAGGCCTGCGCCGAGGTGGCCACCGGTAACCGACACCGCGTCGATCATTTCCTGGCGCAACTCGGCTGCAAACGGCACGAGTTGATCCTCGGGCAGCTTTCGCAAGTCTGCCGGGAGACGGATCGTATCGAGAAGCGGGGTCTTACTCACGAGCCTTCACCCTTTGTGCGCCGCACTGTCGTGGTTATGTCATACGCGCGGACGGGTGCAAGGGACCAAATCTTCGCACCGGGGCAGTGCGGCCAGAGGCGTGGCTGGCGGCCGGGTCCGCGCGCGGGGTTGCGGCTGGAATGCGGGATAATCGCCGGGACGGTTGCCGGACCGTTTGCCTGCCATCGGCGTCGGGCCATATCGGGAAATTGGCCGATCACGGCTCATGAATACGGGCGAACGACCCCGATTGCGCCGGCGATCTACACGACACGGGGCCGGTCAGCCGCTGGCAGCCGCCGTGCGTAGCCTTGAAGCCGTCACCGCTCGGGATCGAGTGGCTCCGTGGCCTTGGGCCGGCCGTCCGGTCCGAACGTCAACCGCTCGACCTTTGCTTCGGCTTGCTTCAGCAATCGATCGCAATGCTCGCGCAGCGCTTCGCCGCGCTCGTAGATGGCGATGCTTTCCTCAAGCTCCACGTCGCCGCGCTCGAGCCGGCCGACGATGCTTTCCAGCTCTTTCAAGGCGCGCTCAAACGTCATCTCTTTGATGTCGGCGTGCGTTCTTGCGGGTGCTTTGCCTGTCGTCATCGGCGCTCTACTCTTGAATTGCAAAAAGGGTTCGTCGGATGACCCGCTGATGCGCACGGAGCCGGCACAACCGCGACACTCAGGCGCCTTGCTCCATGAGCGTTTTGACATGAACGGCGACCGACCGCGCCAAGCCGGTCAGGTCATAGCCACCTTCGAGCATCGACACCACCCTGCCGCCGCAATGGCGCCGCGCCAACTCGCACACGGCTTCCGTTGCCCACAGGAAATCGGCTTCAACGAGCCTGAGGCCGCCAAGCGGATCATCCTGATGGGCATCGAAGCCGGCGGAGAAGATCACGAGGTCGGGCGCAAAGTTGTGCAGCGGATCGAGAATGCGCTCGCGGAACGCCGCCTCGAATTTCTCGCGCGCATCGCCTTCGCGCAGCGGCGCATTGAAGATATTGCCGACACCTGTCTCGGACAATTCACCCGTGCCCGGAAAGAGCGGCATCTGATGTGTCGAGCCGTAGAACAGATCCTTGTCGGACCAGAAGATCTCCTGCGTGCCGTTGCCGTGATGCACGTCGAAATCGATCACCGCCACACGTTCGGCGCCGTGGCGCGCACGGGCGTAATGGGCCGCGATGGCGGCATTGTTGAAAAGGCAAAAGCCCATCGCGCGCGTGCTTTCGGCGTGGTGGCCGGGAGGTCGCACTTCGCAGAACACGTTCTGCGCTGTCTTGGCGAAGACGAGATCGACGGCATCGAGACCGGCACCGACCGCGCGCAGCGCAGCATCCCAACTGCCGGGCGACATGACCGTATCGCCATCGACATGGCGCGACGGCTGCCCCTCTGCCGGCGCAATCGCTTTCAGCGTCGAGAAATACGTGCCCGGATGCGCCCGTCCGATGGCCTCTTCGGCATCGGCGCGCAAGGGCGCCTCGCGCCGCTCCAACGCCTTGTAGAAATCGTGCGACAGCACCTTGTCGATGGCACGCAGGCGGTCTGCCCGTTCGGGATGGTAAGCCCCCGTATCATGCGCCAGAAAATTGGGATGCGAAATGAGAACGGTCGACATTCGGCTGGAAACTTCGGTTAGTGTTCAAAGGACTTTTGCATTCCACATACTACGCCGGCTTTGCCATTCCCAACCAAAAAAGTGACAGTCATGTCGGCCCTCTCCTGCGAGACCTTTAAAGCGCTGATCGCGCATTTCGAAACGTTCCCGATTGCGCGGGACGCGCCCGAGGCCGTGACCTTAGAGGATTGGGCCGAGCATTTGCACGCATGTCACGCCTGTTCGGACGCACTTCTGGCCGATCGGGTCCGCCGTTTGGGCGTCGAAATAGCCGATTACGCCTGTGTGCACATGGCGTACCGGGCCACGCAAACCTGCGACCAGCATCCCGACCGCAGCGAATGCTCCGACCTCGTGATCGCCTATTCACCGCGCTTCGATGAATACGCCATCATCAAGAACGATGTGTCGCTGACCATCCACTATTGTCCGTGGTGCGGCATCGCCTTGCCGCCCTCGCAGCGCGACCGCTGGTTCGACGAAGTGACCGCGCTCATCGGCTGCCATCCCTGGTCGCCAGAGGCGCCCGAAATTCCGCAGCGCTACCGAACGAGCGCGTGGTTCAAGCCAGTTCGGAAAGCTGGGCAATCCTGACGCCGGGCGGCGGCTTGCTGTCGGCGGGCACAAAGAAGTCCGGCGCCAACGGCATGGTCTTGTCGAGGCGATAGGGTTCGAAATCCCTGACGCCGCCGACATCGTGCAGGAATGTGTCGTCGATCAGGAAATTGCCGGAGAAGGCGTGCGAGGGCTGCGTGAACACGAGGTGGGCGGCATCCGCGATGATGTCCGCCGTACGGCTCATGCGCATCAGCTTGTCGCCGCCGAGAATGTTTTGAATTGCCGAAGTCGCAATCGTCGTGCGCGGCCATAACGCGTTCACCGCAATGCGTTCCTTGCGCAATTCGTCGGCGAGACCGAGTACGGCGAGGCTCATGCCGTATTTCGCGATCGAATAGGCGACGTGCCCTGAGAACCAGCGCGCCTTCATGTCGAGCGGCGGCGACAGCATCAGAATATGCGGATTGGTCGCGCGGCGCAGATGCGGCAGGCAGAGTTTCGACACCAGCAGACTGCCGCGCGTGTTGACTTGAAACATCAGGTCGACGCGCTTGAAGTCGGTCTTGTCGATCGGCGTCAAGGCGATGGCGCTGGCATTGTTCACGCAGATGTCGATGCCGCCGAAAGTTGCGACCGTCAGATCCACCGCGCGCTGCACGGCGGCCTCATCGCGAATATCGCAACTGATCGGCAGCGCCTGACCACCGGCCGCGCGAATGTCGTCTGCCGCCGAATGGATCGTTCCCGGCAGCTTGGGGTTGGGATCTTCCGTTTTGGCCGCGATGGCGATGCGCGCGCCATCACGCGCGGCGCGACGCGCGATGGCCAGTCCGATGCCCCGGCTCGCGCCCGTGATGAACAGTGTCTTGCCGGCCAGTGATGCCATCGTGCGCGTTCCCCAATGAGTGTTCTTGTTTGTATTATACCTCGGCCCGGCGGAAAATGCGCCTCAGCCAGCGGAACGGGGCCGTGATCATGACCCAGGTGTTGACAGCCGCCTGGGTAGCGAAAGCGGGCCTGCCCGCAACCGGCAGGAAGCCGGCAAAAAAGACCAGTTCGCGCGCGATCCTGTGCCCCACATACGAGAGCCAGCCCTGACCGGTGGCGCGCCCGGTGTCGGGCCACAGCCGACGCCACCACGCACGCGATGTCCCCCAGCCGATAACGCCGCCGAACACGCCCGCCAGATAGAAGATTTGTACGGCCACCGGTACGCCCGGGATCAGTCGCCCGTCGAGTTCCATCTGCCGATCCTTGTCGCGGGCGCGCACCTCGACGGCTTTGACGACGACTTCGCCGGCGACATGGCCGATGGCCTCCGACAGCAGGTCCGACGCCGAGGTAACGATGCCCGCCGCGTCCGGCGACGGCACGGCTGTGAGGCGCACGCGCGCCAGGCCGTCTTCGGCAGCAGAGAGTTGCATCGCCCCGCGCTTGGCGCCGAGCGCGTCGAGGAAATCTCCGAACGTCGCTTTGCGCATGGCATCCGACAATCCGCCGACTTCAATCGTTTGCCACAGCCAGTTGCGGCCTCCCGGCTGACGCGGCGCGTCGGCGTGCAGAAGTATGAGGTTGACGTCGTTCGCCGCAGCGGCATCGGTCAGGAGCGCAACGTCGCGCGTAACCTCGCCACCGCTTGCCGGACGGAACGTGATGCGGCCATCCTCGATGCGCCCGACAACGAGCGCCGACTGACCTTTGAGCGCCCGCAAGGCATTGGCTATCCGGTCGGGATCGATGGCATCGACGAGCGGCTGCTTCGTTTCAGGATCGAAGCGCGGCGCTGACGACAGCGCCTTCGCGGCGCCCGGTTCCATCGCCAGCGTGCGGATGCCGGACGTATTCAACGGCCGCGACAGCATCGCCAAAGCTTCATCGAAGAGCCGCCGGTCGGTGAGTTCATAAGTGATGTTCGGCTTGATCTGCACGCTCATGTGTACGCCGCCGCCGCGCGTCAAAGGCAAGGCGCCCGCGTCGGTCGCCAGCAGCAGCGTTGCATCTTTGGGGAGTTGATCAATCATCTCGCGCCCGGCGAACGCGCTGTCTTCCGTCAGATAAAGAGCAAGTTTGCCGTCACGCGCGGCCGCGGCCTCCGGCACCAGCGACGGCAGCATGCGCTGCATTTCGTCTGGCGTTCCGGCGGTAAACGTCTGCCCGCCGCGATTGGAAAATTGCCAGTGGCCTTCGGGCGTCGCATGCGCGGCAAGAGCCGTCGCGGAGCCGGGCGGGGCATGATCGAGATGGCGTAGGGCACGGCCCATGGCGCCAGGCACAGGATGCACGTGTGACCCGGCTTTGCCGCCGGCCTCGCCCGCTTCGCGCAGAATGTGCGTCAGCCAATTCGCGGACAACGGCGATGCGCTGAGCATAAACGCTGCCGCGACCAGCCCAAAGACGCTGAACGCCCCTGCGAGACGCGGCATCATGTTGCCCCTCATACGTCATCTCCTCGTTGCCGTCGCGCCGAGCCCGCCGCAGTCAGCAGACCTGCGCGGTCTCAGCTCTACGACCGAAACTTGGAGAAATCTGGCCGGCGCTTCTCCAAGAACGCCGTGAATGCTTCGATGGCTTCCGGCGTCGCCAGACGCTTCTGAAAAAGCCGCGCTTCCTCATCGACACGGGCCACGATCTCATCGCGATTGCCGCGCATCAGGTCGCGCGACTGGCGCAGCGCACCCGGCGGCTTTGCGGCAAGGCGTTGGGCTTGCCCGAGAACGTGTTCTTCCAGGTTGTCTGCCGGAACGATGGCGTTGACGAGCCCTGCCGCCTCGGCGCGCTCTGCTGAAAACGGCGCACCGAGCACAAGCATCTCGAACGCGCGCTGGTGGCCCATGACGCGCGGCATCAACAGGCTCGATCCTGCTTCCGGCACCAGTCCGAGATCAACAAACGGCGTGGCAAACGTCGCCGCGGGCGAGGCGTAGACGAGATCGCAATGCAGCAGCATGGTGACGCCGACACCGACCGCTAGGCCATCGACGCCCGCCACAAGCGGCTTTTCAAGGCGCGGCAGCGTGCGGATGAAATCCAGCACGTCGGAGACGCCGCCTGCGCCGCTGCTGTCGGTATTGCGCGCCGATTGCAGGAAATCGCCAAGATCGTTGCCCGCCGAGAACACGCCCTGAGCGCCGAAAACCACATGAACGGCGATGTCGGGATCGCGCTCTCCATCGCGCAGCGCCGTCGTCATGGCGCGATACATGGCGCCGGTCAGCGCGTTCTTCTTTTGCGGCCGGTTGATGCGGATGACGTTCACACGATCCGCCGCCGCGACAAGAATGTCTAAGGTCATGCGCCGCACTCCCGGCTCGCCGGCAGACCGGCAATGACGTCGATGCTGCGCCATTGCACCGGCTTGAGCCGCACTAGGCGCTCGTCTATTGCTCCAAAGCGCGCCGCCATGACTTCAACCCTCTCCATCCAGTAACCGTCAGGCTTAACCATCCCTATGCCCGATCGCAACGCCAGCCACCAGTCATCGCCCGGACCATCGGCGCCGCGATCTCTGATCCGCGTGCCCGATGCCGAGGCGATCGCGGACGCGGCGCGCCTCATCCAGGCGGGCGACCTCGTGGCGTTTCCGACGGAAACGGTTTACGGCCTTGGCGCCGACGCTGGCAATGCCCTCGCGGTGGCGCGCATCTATGCCGCCAAGGGCCGGCCGACGTTCAATCCGCTGATCACGCATGTGCCCGACACTGACACTGCCGAACGTCTAGGCGTGATGTCGGCGGATGCGCGGCGCCTGGCGGACGCATTCTGGCCGGGCCCGCTAACGCTCGTCGTCGCGCGACGCGAGGGTGCGCCGGTCGCGGACCTCGTATCGGCGGGCTTGCCGAGCCTGGCGTTGCGCGTGCCCGATCACCCGATAGCGCAGGCGCTTCTACGCGCGAGCGGCCGGCCGCTCGCGGCCCCCTCAGCCAACCGCTCCGGCCGGGTCAGCGCGACGCTCGCCGCGCACGTCGCCGAGGATCTCGGCGCATCGGTCGCCATGATCCTCGATGGCGGACCGACGGTGCACGGCCTTGAATCGACCGTCATCGATGTTTCCGGTGAGCGGCCGCTGTTGCTGCGCGCGGGCGCTGTAACGCGCGATGCTGTTCAAGCCGTATTGGGCTGCGAACTGCCGGGCGACGTTTCGGCCATCAGCGCGCGACCCGCGTCTCCCGGCCAACTGCTGAGCCATTACGCGCCGCGCGCGCGGCTGAGATTGCAGGCACGCGACGTGGCGCCGGGCGAAGCGTTGCTGGCGTTCGGTGGCGACGTGCCGGCGAGCGATGGCCCCGCGATCAACCTCAGCCCCAGCGGCGATCTGATCGAGGCCGCGGCCAATCTCTTTGCCAGCCTGCGCGGGCTCGACTCAACGGGCGCCGCCGTTATCGCAGTGATGCCGATCCCGGCGACGGGCCTTGGCGAAGCGATCAATGATCGCCTGCAACGCGCCGCCGCACCGCGCGACGCCGCATAAAAATAAGAACGGCGGATATTGCGAGACTCATAGCGGTCGACGTCATCGTGACGCGATGCGCGCGCACGTCCACGCCGCTCGATGGCGGCAATCGGCGGCTTAGTGCCCTTGAATGGTCAATGTGCGGAAGAACACGGGGCTCAGCATCGAATGATCCTGAGCGTAGGTCAGCAGGCTTTCCCGCGCGCCTGAAATGAGGCCCGACGTGCTCGGCAAGGCCGCGAACAGGAGCGCGTAGCTCACTGCGGACACGATGCAATTCAGCACGATATAGCGACGGACCACCGGCAACCCCAACGCAACACTGGCTTTAATACTTTTTTAATCAAACCACGAGCGCAGACACAATTCAAGAGTCGCAACAGAGGTCTTGCGAGAAATGTCGAAGCGATGCGCGTGACGGCGCGGCGTTAACGAACGTGTTAACGCGCCGAGGGTGCACGCGGTTGTGCATCCGCGATCAGCAAGCGATTGACGGCATTCGCGATCGGATGGCGCCATGACAGTGCGGGCCGCTCGACAAACGTCCACGACAGAAACGCCAGCGGCAGAACCAGCGCAAGCGCACCGACTGTTATAACCAGCGGCGCGGCATCCGGAAACGTTGTGATGAGCGCCTGCTGTATCGGGCACGCATAGATGTACGTGCCGTATGAAAGATCGTGACGCTGAGTCAGCCGGCGCAGCGGCCCGAAGGTGAACGTCGCCACATAGAGCGTCGCGTAGCCAAGGAAGAGCGCCGTCGCCAATTCGCCAAAGCGCGTTCCGATCGCAGCGACGAATACGGCAAACAATACCGCCGCCACCGCGCCATGAATGGGCAGATGTGCACGCGCCAGAAACGCCAGCGTCCCTGTTGCAAAAAACAGCGCGAAATAGCGGATATTGTCGATCGTCGAATAGGTTTCGATGGGCTTTGGCGACGATACGAAAATGAGCCCAACGAACAGCGCCAGCGCCGCGATGGCAACGCCCCGCCAGCGGGCATCGAAAAGGCCTGCGACGCCAGCGACTGCCAGTCCCGCGTAACACAGCACTTCGTATTTCAGCGTCCAGAGCGACATGTTGACGATGTCGGCCATGGGCGCTGTTGTGAACACGCCCGGCAGCGGCGCCGATCCGGTTGCGAGCGACAGCGTGCGCACGAGGTAGGCGATCCAGCCGGTCGACGACCAATAGTCCTCGGCTGTGCAGAGCGTCATCAGCGGTCCGATGATGCCGACCGTCAACCCCACGCAAACGATCAAGCCGGGAAAGATGCGCAGCGCGCGGCCGGCAATGAAGCTCGCCATCGACGTGCTGGCGACGAAACTCTGCGCGACCAGAATACCGCTCAGGAAGAAGAACACCTGGACTGCGTGCTCGCCGAGCGAATGCCCGGTCAAATGATGGAGTGGTTCCGCCGAACTTGTCCCGAAATGAAGCAGGTAGCTATGCGAGACGAGCACCGCGAGCGCCATGGCGAGGCGCATCACGCCGAAGCTGTTGGCCTCCGGCCGCATCAGGGCGCCAAGCCGCGGCGCATTGGCAAGCGCATTCAACATTTGGGGCTTAGGCATGACGCAATACTCCGTCGCAATGAACTACGATCGAAGCAAGCGATGTGCCGAATGCGTTAACGGCCACGGGCAAGCGGAAAAAGATAGCGCCCGTGCGGCCAACACGGGCGCTCTCGATAGGATGTACGTTAGGTCGTCAGGTCTTAGTCGCGCTTCGGTGAGGCTGCCGCTGCCAGTTTCTGGCGCTCGGCTTCCATGACGGCGGCCTGTGACGGCCAGCTCGCGCCGATCCAATCGTCGGTGCCAAACAGCCAGTACCAGAACCGGTTTCGCCGATGATAGCGCTCGATCATCATGCGGTTCATCGTGTCCATGTGCGTCGTCAGCGCGTTCAGCGTTTCGATCGGCCGCTCGTTGTCGGCGTCGAGCGTCGCCAGGCGATTTGAGATCACCGCGATGTCGCCGGCGGCGTCCGAGCGCCACTGGTCAATCGATCCGGCCAGCGTATGCTGGTTCTGATTGAGCTTCATCAGCGCGTCGTGCACTTCCGTCAGATCCTGGGCATACGCCTGATGCTTGGCGGCTGCCGTCTCGATCTCGGCAGTGATCGCGCCCTCGACGCCCGACATGCGCTCGTCGAACTTCGTCAGAGCGGTGCGCAGTTCGGCTTGCTGCGATGTCGCGCCGTTGGCGATGGCGTGCACGCGCTCGATCAGCGGATTGGCAATGGCCGTCTGCACACGCTCGACAATGGCCGGAACCAAGGCTCCCGTGATATCTCCGCGCTGACCGACCGTCGTCACGAGTTGTTCGAAGCGCCCGGCGTTCTGAGCGTTCGCGGCCAAGGCGCGCGTGATGTCGGCCTGTAAGCTCTTCACGCGTTCGGACAGTTCATCGATGCCGCGCGTGTCGCTCGACAGAAGTGCTTCCTCGATGATGTCGAGGCGGTTGGAAATGGGCGTCAAATCGAAGGCGTTGCGCAGCGAGTCGGCCAAGTCCTTGGGCGCGGCGACCGAGCGCGGTTCGCGCACTGCGCCTTCAAGCGCCTGCAAACGATCGGACAGCACCGACCATGCGCCGGACATATCGCTGAGCCGGCGATCCAGACCGTCTTCAATCGCCTGCAAGCGATCAACGAAGCCTTCACCGTTGCCGGTCCCGCCGCGCGTCTGCACGACGGCCTGTTCCAGCATGTTCAAGCGGTCATAGAGCCCGGTTTGCAGGCGGCCGTGCTCGTCGCGCGTTGCCAGCGTTTCGCGATTGAGATCCTTCAGCAGCCCCGACACGACCTGACGTTCCTGTGCGAGATCGTTTCCGAGCCCGCGCACCATCTGTTCGAGAGCTTCGATACGCGACGTCTGCATCTGGTCGACGACCGATGACGATGTCTCCGGACGGAAAGCGCGCGGCGGCTCGACAGCCGGCGTGCTTTGCGGTCTCGGGCTTGCGTAGCGATGCGTATCGGCGACGTAGCGCGTCAGGGGCGGCAGCGGCTCTGACGTCTCGCGTACCGAGCGCATGGTGTGGCGGCTGAGCAGACTGAGGCCCGGCATGTCGGCGCGATGTTCGAACAGCACATAGAGCAGATCTTCGATGCCGGCCGGCGCGTTGCGGCGGGCGGCATTGGCGGCGGCAAGCCGCAGCACCTCGGCGAAGTCTTCGGAACGGCGCGGCGTGCCCTTGCCGTTCGGCAGGCCGACTGGAATTTCACTGGCAATGATGGTGGCGCTCTCACGGCGGAGCGCGGCCACTCTGACGCCGCGCGCTTCGAGCGCCTCGGCGGCAGCATCGATGCGCGTCAAAGCATGGAGAAGGTGCTCGAGGCGCACATCGCCCGCGCGGTGGGCGAGCGCAACATCGAACGCGTGGTTGGAACAAGCGAGCACGGTTTCATCGACCCAGATCGGTCCCGAGCGGTAGGGCGCACGCTGACCGTTCAGCATCGGCGCCGGCTCGTTGACGCTGGCGAGATCGCCTGGCGTGGCACTCCAGGTCTGCGGTGTACGCAGATCGAGGTCTTCACCCCTGTAACCCATAACGTCCGTCTCCTCGTCCCGCAGCGGCCGCTCATGCGTCCGCAAACATCGGCCAAGCCGCGCGCCTCGACATTTTTCGATGGCGCAACGACGACTTATCCCCAGCCCGGCCCTGTCAGCCCTAGCCGTCGATAACGGCATACTCTTGACAAGCGCACATTATCCGCAAAACGAATCGGCGGCGAGAGGCTGCCACCTGTTCCTCGGAACGTGGTCAACGCCGGAAAGCGCGGGAAGATCAACGCTATGAGATGACTGTCGGCAGCCGGACTTAGGTGCGCCACGCTGGCTGAACACGCCTCAAACTGCGAATCAAACGACGCTGGCGCGACTTATTCCGGATACGCGCTAAGTCGTTAAAGAAGTGTCGACCGCACAGGCTGCTGCAATTCCGGGCCTTCGTTGCGCGGATTGTTCAGCTTCGGATTGACCTCGACGATGCTGAGGCGACCGTCTTCAATCGGCCTGAGGAGATCGCGGATCGTATCGGCCGTGCCACCCTTGCAATCGAGCCAGCGCGCATAATCGGACGGCGCGACGATCACCGGCATCCGGTCGTGAATAGCGGCCATGTCTGCGTTGGCCACCGTGGTCAGGATGGCCATGGTCTCGATCTCGCTGCCGTCCGCCCCCATCCAGGTCTCAAAAATTCCGGCAAACGCGAACGGTCCATTCGTGTCGCGCAGACGAATGAGGTGGGGTCGCTTGGCGCCGGCTTTACCCGTCCATTCATAAAATCCATCGGTCGGCACAAGGCAGCGCCGATGGCGGATGGACGCCCGGAACGACGGCTTTTCAGCCACCGTTTCCGCGCGGGCGTTGATGAGTGTCGAGAACTCGCGCGGATCTTTGACCCACGACGGGATCAAACCCCAGCGCACCAGCCGCGCCTCGCGCCGCCGCATCTCCGAGAGACGCACGATCAGCACCGGTTCGGTTGGCGCGATGTTGTAGCGCGGCGGAAAATCCTCGGTGTTCTCAAAGTCGAATAGGCTGCGCACCGCCTCCGGCGGCGATGTCAGGCTGTAACGCGAACACATGTGCGACACTCGATCATTGCGCCTGATTGAGATTAGCACGGCACCGCGATCGCGCCACCGTGGCCGGCATCGGCAACCGTTTTCACGGTTGCCCCATCCAAGGCACGGCGGCCGCGCGACGGCTTAGAATCCATGCTATGCGAGGTGCCGTTCAAAGCGCGCGCTCAAAATCCTGGACAGGCCTTCAAACATGCGACGCCCGACCCGATCAGCCCCGATAGCCGCCCTGCTGATGGTTGCAGCGGTTGCGCTTGGAGCGTTGGCAGCCTCATCGCCGGCGTCGGCCGCATCCGACACAAAACCCTATGACGACAAGCTCATGCGCTTGTCGGAAATCCTGGGCGCGGTGCATTATCTGCGCGAGCTGTGCGGCGCCAACGAAGGCCAGTATTGGCGCGAACGCATGCGCGAATTGATCGATGCGGAAGGCTCGACGGCGATACGCCGGGCCCGCCTCGCACGCGCCTTCAACCAAGGCTATCGCAGCTACAATCGCACCTATAATACGTGCAGTCCGTCGGCCCAATCGGCCATCACGCGCTTTCTGGGCGAAGGCGCGCAACTGTCGGATGGATTGATCAAGGCCTACCCGTGACGCCGCCCCCCAAGGGCGGCGCAAAGAGGCTATGCCAGTCGCTTTAGAACTGACTTTGCGCGTGACGCTGCGGGTGCCATTGCCCGCGTGACAGCCCAACCGCACGGCGCCACCAGTTTACTGTGAATTGTTGCTGACACCACCTTTCGCAAAAGGCCGTGCTAGGTCACACAGGTTGATCAGTGTCTCGCGAGAGACCGGGCAACCGCCGCGCCGGCAATTCTATTGCGCCGAGCCGCGCGATGCACGTGCGAGAATGCAGGCTGTGGGGCCAGTGGTGTGTTGGGGGACGGGATGCAAACTTTCGAAAAGCAGGACAAGACAAATCCGAATTTGCTGGCGCTCGACCTGATCCTCGCAGCATGGGACGAAGGCACCGATAGCGGCGTTGCACCGGAACAGATGGCTTATGCCGCCTTGTTCACGGCCTTGACCGATCTCGTCGCGATCTATGGCGAGGATGCCGTGGTCAAGCTGACGCGCGGACTTGAAAAGCGCATCGGCGAGGGCGAATTCACGCTGTCGCGCCGGCATCAGTAACTGTCGATCAAAACTGCCCGCGTTTCCAGATCACTTCGGCCAGCAGAATGCAGCCGAAGGTGGCAAGCAACACGCCCGCAATCGCATTGACCTTGCCAAGGAAGCTCGCCGTCATGCGGTGCCGATGACGGCTGATCAGGTTCGACAGCGCGATCCACCACAGCAGGCTGCCGGCCATGATCGCGGCCACCATGAACAGCACGTCGACGGCGGTATGAACCTCGACGAATGTTGAAACGCCGCCAAAAACCGCAAACAGTCCCAGCACCGCTCCAGGATTGGTGATGGTCAGGAAAAACGTCTGCGGAATGTCCCAGGCGAAATCGCTGAGCCGCGCGTTGGCGACATCATGCTCGGAGGCTAGCCGGACGCGGGGATGCGCGAAATACATGCGGGCGCCGAAGGCGATGAGCGCGAACGCGCCAACGATCTGAATGAGCGCGCGATGGTTTTGCACAGCCCCTGAGACGGCGCCGACGCCAAGTCCGGCCATCAGCGCGATCAGTCCATCGCCAAGGACCGACCCAATGCCGGCTGCCATGCCGCCCCAGAACCCGCGTTCAATGGCGCGCTGAATGCACAGCACGTTCACCGGCCCAACGGGCGCTGCAACGAGAATGCCGATGATCAAACCAACCGGAATGATCAGCGGATTGGGTATGAATTCCATCGGCCCCTACATCGCACATGCATTGGACTGCGGCGCACCACCCGACACTGCACACCAGCGCCCAGCGGGTTCACCTGCCCTAATTTAAACAGACCACGCCAAGCGATTAGGCCCCTGTGTCACGAGACAGAGTTCTAGGCACGGATACGTTAAGCCAATACTCAACAGCCCAACGAGAGGTATGTGGCGTCGGTTCCTCGCCGGTGCAACCGGCTGGACACGCAACGAACGCTGACGAAAGCCGGTCGAGACACGCGACGGCACTAGACTGGACACGTTTGGCGCGGGCCGCCTGCATCCGAAACGCCAGCCAGGAAGCTCGAAATGACCCGCGTTGCGAGTCGGTGCTGCATCTGTCGTAAGGCGGGCACCATAACTTGTCCATCAACCGCACGTGGCCCGCGCGAGCCTGCCGAACCTCCGGGCCAACCGAATTTTCCCGACTGTCGAGGGCCGGCTGCGATCAGCCAATCCTCCCGCGGGCCGCCTTCCCGCCCGTGCGGCAGAAGCGCCGCCCCGCGACACCACGCCTCCCATGGCATGCGCTTAGACAGCCCCGCCATACGGCATCGACGCTCCGCGCGCGGATCAACGGCTTTGCCGGCGCGATCAGGCACGCTGTGTACAAGCCCCAGATTCCGCGACGAAATCGGCAAGGAATGCGACGTGAGGGGCTGTGGATAACTCGATCCCGCTCCCCATCAGATTGCCGTGCGCCGCACGCGGATAACCAAAACTCAATCGCACCGCCGACGCTAACCATAATCAGCTCAGGCCTTGGTAAAAGCGCCGTCATCTGGTTAATTGGCCGCCTCACACGTTAAGTTAACTTAGAGGTTTAGCGTAATGAAGAGAATGACAGTTGCAGGCGTTGTCCTGGCCATGCTCGCCGGCGCGCCGGCGGCACAGGCGTTCCACCCCTTCGACGACAGTTACGGCTATCAGATGCCGAAGAAGTTCGGCCGCAAGGGCGCGCCGGCCGACGTCTCGGCACCGGCAATCGCGAACCCTGCCGTGTTGGGCAAGGGCAAGCAGAAGGCGTTCGGACAGGCGACGGCGTCGAAGAAGAAGTCGGGCAAAGTCGCCAAGGGTCCGGCGCAGATGTCGGGTGGTCCGAAGCCGAGCATCGCCGCCGTTGCGCCGCCGACCGTGACCTTCCCGAACGGCTACGGCTCGGGCTCGATCGTTATCGACACGGCGCGCCGCAAGCTGTTTTACGTGCTGTCGTCGACGAGCGCGTACCAGTATCCGATCTCGGTTGGCCGTCAGGGCTTCACGTGGACGGGTACGGAAAAAATCTCGCGCAAGGTGCAGTGGCCCGATTGGCGTCCGCCGGCCGAAATGCTGGCTCGCAAGCCCGAATTGCCTGAATTCATGGAAGGCGGCATTCGCAATCCGCTCGGCGCGCGCGCGCTTTATCTCGGCAACTCGCTGTACCGCATTCACGGCACCAACGACGTCAAGAGCATCGGCACCGCGGCATCGTCGGGTTGCTTCCGCATGATGAACGGCCACGTCGTGCATCTGTCGAACATCGCAAGCGTCGGCACGACCGTGCATGTCGTCAGCAAGCTGCCGTCGAACGTTGCGAACGCAAACTGACGCGCCAGACGACGTTTTGAAATCGGCCGGTGCGGTGACGCGCCGGCCGAATTGCTTTCTGACCATGCAATTGGCGCGCGCGGCGTCAGCGGCGACGCGTTAGCGCACGATCCAATAGAGAAGATCGTGCAGCGGCGACGGTCCGGTCATCAGATTGATGCCGAGCGCCGACTTCGCGAGATAGAGCCCGGCGACGATCGGCAACGTGGCGCTCATGGCGCTGGTGGCGACCAGGAACGCGTCCCCCCAACTCATTGGAACGTCAGGGGACAGGGCTTTGCTGTAAGCGTTGGCGAGCATGTCAATCTGGCACGGTTGTTTACGACTGCCCCCACTTCGCAAACGCGGGGCCAATGTCGTTAACGGCGCGCCGGCCGCCGCGTTCAGCCCGCGTATCCCTCGAGAAAGCGCACCGCTTCGCCGTGCGCCGGACCAAGGATCGCGCCCTCCCACATGACCCGGCGCCCGCGGATGATCGTGCCGACCGGCCAGCCAGTCACGGTCACGCCATCATAGGGCGTCCACCCGACGCGGCTCTCGATCCAACTGTTGGTGATGGTCTGCCGCCGCTTCATGTCGACGACCGTCAGATCGGCGTCGTACCCGACGGCAATGCGGCCCTTGCCGCGGACGCCGAACAAGCGCTGCGGACCATGGCTCGTCAGATCGACGAAGCGCTGCAACGTCAGCCGCCCGGCGTTGACATGATCGAGCATGATGGGCACGAGCGTCTGCACGCCGGTCATGCCGGAATGCGACTCCGGATAGGCATGATCTTTCTCTTCGCGCGTATGCGGCGCGTGGTCGGAGCCCAGCACATCGACGACGCCGGTCGTGAGACCATGCCAAATCGCGTCGCGATGGCGCGCATCGCGCACAGGCGGGTTCATCTGCACGTACGTGCCAAGTCGCTCGTAGCAATCAGGCGCCGTCAGCGTCAGATGATGCGGCGTCACTTCGACAGATGCGAAATCCTTGTGAGCGGCAAGATAGGCCATCTCTTCCGCGGTTGAGACATGAAGTACGTGCACACGCTTGCCGTGCTTTTCCGCAAGTTCGACCAGCCGCGTCGTCGCGATCAATGCCGCCTGTTCGTCGCGCCACACATAGTGCGAGGAAGCATCGCCGGGGCGGCGCAAATGCATGCGGGATTTGAGGCGCGCTTCGTCCTCGGCGTGAAACGCGGCCCGGCGCGACAGTCTGGCTATGATGGCATCGAGCGAACTGTGGTCGTCGACCAGAAGGTCGCCCGTTGACGAACCCATAAACACTTTGATGCCGGCGGACGCTTCCAGCCCTTCGAGACGGGAGATGTCGCCGATGTTTTCGCGCGTGCCGCCAACGTAAAATGCAAAGTCGCAGAACATGCGATGGCGCGCCATGCGCACCTTTTCGGCCAGCGTCTCAGCCGAGGTGGTCAAGGGCTTGGTATTGGGCATCTCGAAGACAGCGGTGACGCCGCCGGCCACAGCCGCGCGGCTGCCCGTCTCCAGGTCTTCCTTGTGCACGAGGCCGGGCTCGCGAAAGTGCACCTGACTGTCGATCACACCCGGCAGGACATGCAGGCCGCGCGCATCGACCACCTCGGCCGCCTTGGCGCCCGAGAGTGCGCCGATGGCGACGATACGTCCGCCTGTGATGCCGAGATCGCGCGCGCCCTCGCCGTCATGATTGACGACTGTGCCGCCGGTGATCAAAACGTCGAAGGCTGTGCTCATCGTTCCGAATGCCCTGGTTCCAGCCCACATGCGGGCCTAAAATTCCAAAAGTGCCATGCGGCGCGCTTGGCCTGCAAATACGGCCTACGCGCTCCTTTAGGCGCGGACGTTCGAAATGCCGAGCTTGCCATCGCTTGCAACTCACCCGCGCGCCCCGCATACGTAACCGTTCAGGCTTCCTTTGCAACCGGCGCGAGGCAGAATGCACATGACGACTGGCGCTTGCGTCACCCGTCTCGACGACCGCGCGGTCGTGGCCATCACCGGGCCCGACGCGATCCCCTTTCTCCATGGTCTGGTGACCAACGACATCGAAGCGCTCGCCATCGGCGCGGCAGCTCACGCCGGATTATTGTCGCCTCAAGGCAAAATCCTGTTTGAATTTCTGTGCGTGCGCACGGCCGACGGGCTGTTGCTGGACGTGGCGCGCGCTGCTGCGGACGGTCTCGTCAAACGGCTGTCGATGTACAAGTTGCGCGCCGATGTCGGCATCCGGAACGCGGCCGCCGAGTATTGCGTTCTGGCGCTCTGGGGTCGGGACGCGGCCCCAGCCTTGGCAACGACCAACGGCGTGGCATTCACGGACCCGCGCCATCCGGCGCTCGGCAGCCGCATTCTCGCCGACGCCGCGCGCGCCGCAGACGTTGCCGCCGCCACAACTGCCGTCAAAAGCCCTGACGCCGCCTACGTGCGTCACCGCATCGCTCTCGGCGTACCGGAGGGCGGGCGCGACTACGATTTCGGCGATGCCTATCCGCACGAAGCCAATTTCGATCTGCTTGCCGGCGTGTCATTCACCAAGGGCTGCTACGTCGGCCAGGAGATCGTCGCGCGCATGCAGCACAAGACGACAGTGCGCAAGCGCATCGTGCCTGTGCGCGGCGCAGCCCCCCTCGACGACACGCGCCCGGACGTCGTTGCCGGCGATATCGTTATCGGCCGGCTCGGATCGGTCAGCGGCACCAGCGGCCTTGCCCTGCTGCGGTTGGATCGCGCGGCCGAACTGATCGCCAAGGGGCACGCCCTCACTGCCGCCGGCGTCGCCATCGACATCGACCCGCCGCAGTGGCTGCCCTTGGCCGCGCTCGCCGATATCAAACCGTCGTAACGGTTGCGGCCGGCGCTGCGGCCGCCTTGGCCGCCGACAACTGATCGAAGGCCTCGACCGCATGGCTGGCATACATGACGGACGGTCCGGCGCCCATGTAGATCGCGAGGCCCAGCGTTTCGAGAACTTCGTCACGCGTCGCACCGCGATTGATCGCGGCTTTGGTATGGAACGCAATGCAATCGTCGCAGCGTGTGGCCACACCGATGGCGAGCGCGATCAATTCCTTGGTTTTGGTATCGAGCGCATTCGGCTTCAACGCGCCCTGCGCCATGGTGCTGAAGCTTTTCATGACATCGGGCGTGCCCGCGCGCAGCTCTTTCAGAGGCTGTCCCAGACCCGCGATGTAATCCTGCCAATTGAGATGCATAGAAACGTGTCTCCTGCCGTGATGACAACCGGTGCCGCCGCCTGCTACGCCTCGCTTGAACAAGGTCAGCGGATGCGCACATCCAAGGGCCAATATAGTCTCGATCTGCCTCTCGCATAGGTGAGCCGCATCCGACATGATCGATCGCAATGACAGGCCGCGCTGCCCCTGGCCGGGCATTTCCGACCCCGAATACACGCGCTACCATGACGAAGAATGGGGCGTGCCGCTGACGGACGGACGGGCCCTGTTTGAAAAGCTCATACTGGAAGGCTTCCAGTCGGGCTTGTCATGGCTGATCATTCTCAGAAAGCGCGACAATTTTCGCCGCGCGTTTCACGGCTTCGACGCCGACCGCATCGCCCGCTACCGGGCCCGCGACATCGAGCGGCTGATGGGGAACGAGGGGATCGTGCGCAATCGGGCCAAGATCGAAGCGGCTATTTCGAACGCGCGCGCCTTCCTCGACATTTCCAGATCGGAAAATTTCGTGGACTTCGTATGGGCGCATGCCGAGGCGACGGGGCCTGCAAACCGCTTCGAGAGCTTCAAGGACGTTCCGGCCGAGACACCGGCATCGAGGGCGCTTTCCAAATCTCTGAAGGCACGCGGGTTCCGTTTCGTCGGGCCAACCACCATGTACGCGTTCATGCAGTCTTCTGGGATGGTCAACGATCACCTCGTTGGTTGCCACCGCCATGCCTGTTGCGCCAAGTTGCAGCGGGCGGCGCGGGCGCAGGCAAGCACGCTCCAGACACAGAAGGATCGCGATTGACGCCTCCCTCGCACATCAAACCGCAGCGCGCCTGGCAGCGCATGCTGTCCGGCCGGCGTCTCGATCTGTTGGCGCCGTCAGCAGCCGACATCGACATCGGCGACATCGCGCATGGGCTTGCCCGCGTCGCGCGCTGGAACGGGCAGACGTCGGGCGCGCATGCGTTCTCAGTCGCGCAGCATTCGCTCATCGTTGAAGACATCGCCACAAGTGTGCATGGCTTTGCCACGCGCGGCCATCGGCTGGCAGCCCTGCTGCACGATGCGCCCGAATATGTCGTCGGCGATCTCATCTCGCCATTCAAAGCCGCGATCGGTCTCGATTACAAAGCCTTCGAGAACCGGTTGCTCGCCGCCATCCACGACGCGTTCGATCTGCCGCCGGCCAGCGACGAAACGATTGCGCGCCAGATCAAGGACGCGGATCGCATCGCTGCTTATTTCGAGGCAACGTGCCTTGCCGGCTTTTCGGTTGCGGAAGCTGACCAATTTTTTGGTCGGCCGGAAATTTCACCGCACCTTGAAAACACGTTGCGCGCGCTGACGCCCCTGCCGACGGACACGGCGCAACACGCGTTTCTCACGCGCTTCGAGCACCTCGCGCATCTCTGAAAATGGGTCAGAATTGCGGCGAAAACTGCTCTTTTCTTGCAACAGTAATTCTGAAAATCGCCACGATCCCTTTCTACCTCGCAAGTGGGGAGCACGGGGATGAAGACCATGAACATGGAATTATCGGGCAGGGGAAAGCCGTCGCCGGACATGGCGATCAGAGCAACAGTTCGCGACAAGCGCGAGCACGCCGGAGTCGAGATCGGCTTGAATGCCGCCATCGTCGCCGTGCGTGACAACGAGCCCGTGGCGCTTATCGTGCGCGGCGAGCCCGACAGCGTGGGGGCAACCGATGCGTTGCCGTTTGGGCCATTCAGCCCGCGCGATCACAGAACGTTGGAAGGCGGACTTCGCGCTTGGGTGCGTGAGCAGACCGGCCTCGAACTGGGATATGCCGAGCAGCTTTATACGTTCGGCGATCGCGGCAGGCATGCCGAACCGGGCGATGGATCGACGCCTGTCGTTTCAATCGGCTATCTGGCGTTGACACGCGCCACCGACGATCTCTCATCGGAAAACGGCGCATGGCGTAGCTGGTATCAGTATTTCCCGTGGGAAGACTGGCGGCGCGGATGCCCCGAAATCATTGCCCGCGACATAGAACCGGCATTGAAAGCATGGGCCGAAAAATCCGGCGACGCGCAATCACCGCAACGCCCGATCGAGCGCGGCGATCGCGCGCGCATCTGCTTCGGTCTCGACGGTACGGCCTGGGACGAAGAAAAAGTTCTCGAGCGCTATGAGCTTCTCTATGAGGCCGGCCTCATCGACGAAGCGGCCCGTGATGGCCGGCCGTCTGCTGCGGCCTGGACAGCGCGTCCGAGGCTCGGTCACCCGATGCAATACGATCATCGCCGCATTCTTGCGACGTCGATTGGACGCACGCGGGCCAAAATCAAATATCGCCCGGTCGTCTTCGAACTGATGCCGGATGAATTCACGCTGTTTGAATTGCAGCGCTCGGTGGAGGCCATTCTCGGTCCGCACCTGCATAAGCAGAACTTCCGCCGACTTGTTGAAGGCGCGGGGTTGGTCGAGCCGACGGGCGACGTCAAAGTGCGCACGGGCGGCAGGCCAGCCAAGCTGTTCCGCTTTCGACGGGAAGTGTTGTTCGAACGTCCAGCACCCGGCGTGCGCGTTTCGCCGGCTCCGAACAGGACATCCTAACTCGGCATAGTTGCGACGGCGAAAGCGTTGGATTGTTTGGTGGCGATTTAAACAAGGCCACTACGTCCACGCTGACCGCAGCAGCGAGATCGTGGCGCGGTTCAGTCCGCGCTGCGGCCGGGCCGCTTGCGAAAAACAACCGCAACGTCGCGCGTGCTGAGCAGACTCCAACACCGCACGCCAGCGCCGCGCATGGCAAATCATCGGCACTGGTAATTCCGGTGCCGATGCACTATTTTACTAACACGTCTGAATGCTCATTTAGAGCATTTCATGGGCATGTAGCGGCGATCGCGCCGACTGTAGCTGCGATCCATTTATACTCGAATAGAGCATAAATGGATGTTGGTCAATTCCGCCGGTCACAAAACGCCGGCAGGTGATGGAGGTCGACTTGAGCCAAGCCACCACCCGCAATCTGCTGGACACAACGAAGTCGCGCGCGGCGTCGGCAGCCCCGGCGTCAGGCACGGCGCGTACCGCAGCGCCGCCGCATACACCTGCGAAATATGTCTGGTCGGCTGAACTGAAAGCTGAAATGGCGCCGCTCTATGAGCGCGTGAAATCGGTCATCACGCCGATGGAATGGCCGCACTATGCGCCGCTCATCAAGTCGATCAACGAATTGAAGCGCGAGCGCAACGCCGTCATCCTGGCGCACAACTACATGACGCCGGAGATCTTCCATTGCGTCGCCGATTTTCGCGGCGACAGCTTGCAGCTCGCCAAGGAAGCCGCGCGCACCGATGCCAAGGTGATCGTGCAGGCGGGCGTGCATTTCATGGCCGAGACGTCGAAACTGCTGTCGCCCGACAAGACCGTTCTGATCCCCGACATGCGCGCCGGGTGCTCGCTCGCGGCGTCGATTACCGCCGATGATGTGCGCATGCTGCGGGAAGCCTATCCGGGCGTGCCGATCGTCACCTACGTCAACACTTCGGCCGCCGTGAAGGCCGAATGCGACATCACCTGCACATCGTCGAACGCCGTCAAGGTTGTGGAAAGCCTTGGCGTGCCGCGCGTGCTGTGCATCCCCGATCAGTACCTCGCCAAGTGGGTGCAATCGCAAACCAAGGTCGAGGTGATTGCCTGGAAAGGTGCCTGCGAAGTGCACGAGCGCTTCACCGGCGCCGAACTCTCGGCCATGCGCAAGGACGATCCGGGCCTCAAGATCATCGCGCATCCCGAATGCCCGCCGGACGTCATCGCGGCCGCAGATTTCACCGGTTCGACCTCCGGCATGATCAATTGGGTGAAAGACAAGCGCCCGGCCAAAGTGATGCTCGTCACTGAGTGCTCGATGGCGTCCAACGTCGCCGTTGAAGTGCCCGATGTGGAATTCATCCGGCCGTGCAATCTCTGCCCGCACATGAAGCGCATCAGCCTCGAAGGCATCTACGATAGTCTTGTCCACATGCAGCACGAAGTGACCGTCGACCCCGATGTCGCGGCGCGGGCGCGGCGTGCGGTGGAACGCATGGTCAACCTGACGAATTGAATGTCCGTTCCAACTGAGTGTCTCGAGGAGGCAACCCGGCGATGAGCGCACACCGCAAGCGTAGCAAGATGGAACCGTTCACGGCCGCAAAGCCGGAAGCGGCGCCCGGCGATGTCGTCATCATCGGTGCCGGATTGGCGGGGTTGTTCACGGCGCTGAAACTGGCGCCGACGCCGGTGACGGTCATTGCAGCCGCACCGCTCGGCGAAGGCGCCTCGAGTGTCTGGGCGCAGGGCGGCATCGCGGCGGCCGTCGGCGAAGGCGATAGCGCTGAAAAGCACACGGCCGATACGCTGGCCGCCGGCGCCGGTATCGTCGATGCCGACGTTGCGCGCCTGGTGGCTGGCGAAGCCGCAGACCGTATCCGCGATCTTCTCAACTACGGCGTCCCCTTCGACCGTGATCTCGAAGGCCACTACGTGCTGTCGAAAGAGGCCGCGCATTCGGAAAAGCGCGTCGTGCGCGTGTCGGGCGACCGTGCGGGCGCCGCGATCATGCAGGCCTTGATCGCAACGGTACGCCAGACGCCATCGATCCGCGTGCTGGAAGGCTACGAAGCCAATGATCTCATCTCGGATGATGGCCGCGTGACAGGCGTGCGCCTGATCCGTCCGGCGGCACTCGGCAACGGCACGTATCTCTTCGTACCGGCCGCCGCTGTCGTGCTGGCGACAGGCGGTATCGGCGGCCTTTATGCGGTCACAACCAATCCATCCTACGCCAAGGGCGAAGCCATCGCCATGGCCGCACGCGCAGGCGCTGTCATCGCCGATGCCGAGTTCGTGCAGTTCCACCCGACCGCAATCGACATCGGTGCCGATCCAGCCCCGCTCGCGACCGAAGCCTTGCGCGGGGAAGGCGCAACGCTTGTCAACCGTGCCGGCGAGCGCTTCATGACCAAGATCGACCCACGCGCCGAACTGGCGCCGCGCGATGTCGTCGCGCGCGGCGTCTATGCCGAGGTTGCATCCGGACGCGGCGCGTTTCTCGATTGCCGCACGGCCATTGGCGCACGCTTTGCCACATCCTATCCAACCGTCGCTGCGCACTGCGAGCGCGCCGGTATCGATCCGGCGCGGGACTTGATCCCGGTTGCACCGGCCGAGCACTATCATATGGGCGGCATCGCCACCGATGCGCACGGCCGCACGAGCATCGCAGGCCTTTGGGCCGTCGGCGAAGCCGCGTCCACCGGACTGCATGGCGCCAATCGCTTGGCGTCGAATTCTCTGCTTGAAGCCGTGGTGCTCGGCGCCCGCGTGGCGCACGACATCATGCAGGTCTGGCCCGCCAAGGGTCGCGGCAATGTCGTCAATCCGAAGCGCATCGAAGCCGATCGCCCGCTCGAGCCGAGCCTCAGAGCTGCTGCGCTGTCGCATGTGCGCGCCATCATGACGGAGCACGTCGGCGTGGTGCGAACCGCGACGGGCCTTCGCACCGCGCTCATCTCTCTCGGCAAGCTTGCCAAAGCGCACGCCGACGACAGCATTCTCGCGAATAATACGCTGACGGCGCGCTTCATCGCGGCAGCGGCGCTCGCGCGCAAGGAAAGCCGCGGCGGACATTTCCGCTCGGATTTCCCCGACGCCGACGACGCCTTTAGAACGCGCACGTTCATGACCCTGAAGGATCTTGAGCGCATCGAGCGCACTTTGGCGCCGAAACAACCGAAACCGGCGGTTGCCGATTGCCGCACTTGAGCAGCCCCAAAGTCGCCCATGAACGGAATGCCATGACCAGAACCACGCCGCCCGCTCCGCTGGCGCCGCACCTTATCCGCGCGGCCATCGAAACCGCGCTCGCCGAAGACCTGGGGCTGACCGGCGACATCACGACGAATGCGACGGTCGCCGCGGACGCGCGGGCCGAGGCTGTGATCGCCGCACGTGCCCCGGGCATTGTCGCCGGATTGCCGTTGGCGATAGCCGCGTTCCGCACGCTCGACGCGGCTTGCACCGTCGATGTCATTCTTGAAGATGGCGCAGCCATTGCGGCCGGCGGGGTGATTGCACGCATTCAGGGTTCGGCGCGCGCCCTGCTGACGGCCGAACGCGTCGCCCTCAACTACATGGGGCGGCTGTCAGGGATCGCGACACTGACGGCCCGCTACGTCGAAGCCGTCGCCGGGACAAAGGCGCACATCGTCGACACGCGCAAAACGACGCCTGGGCTCAGGGCGCTGGAAAAATACGCCGTGCGTTGCGGCGGCGGACACAACCATCGGGCCGGATTGTTCGATGCCGTGCTCATCAAGGACAATCACATCGTGGCCGCCGGCGGCATTGCCGAAGCGATTATAGCCGCACGCCGCGTCGCAGGACACATGGTCAAGATCGAAGTGGAAGTCGACACGCTCGCGCAGCTTAAGATAGTGCTTGGCTACGAGATCGATGTCGTCCTCCTCGACAACATGACGCCTGCCGAACTGAAGGACGCCGTTGCGCTCGTCGGCGGGCGATGCAAGACCGAAGCGTCGGGCGGCGTGACGCTGGCAAGCGTTGGCGCCATTGCGGCGACCGGCGTCGATCTCATCTCTGTCGGCGCCTTGACCCATTCGGCGCCCGTGCTCGATCTCGGCCTCGATTTCATTGCCAAACCGGCCGCAAGCACGGCCAGAAAGGCTGGAGACGACAATCCCGCGACATCGAGCGCCGCGCCCCGCCAGGACAGGCGCTGACACCGCTCATAGCGCGGTTAACCAGCGCCTACATGAATTTGCCATACTTGGCGCCCACCTCACATCTCGTGCTAGAGAGTGCCGACGCCATCAGTCGCGGCGGCGGCCATGGCAAAGCGACCGGGCGACCGGCGACGCCGTATCCGGCCAGCCGGTGACCGCATCAACGAAGAGTTTAAAAGCATGCAGTGGATCGTGATCTGGGGTTTGAGTGCGATTGCGGGATCGGCCCTCGCCGCAGTCTTTGCCGCCCAGAAAAATCGCGACTACTCGTACTGGATGGCGTGGTGCTTTCTGGTGCCGCCGCTGGTCATCTGGCTGATGCTGATGCCGAAGAAGGCCGGGCCGCGCCCGCGCCAGCCAAGCCTCGATGAAATCGACCGCGACGGCGGCGGCGGCATGCTGTGATCGCCAGCGATCACGTCGCCGAGGTGTTCAACTTTCCAGCAGACGCTCGGCCTTGCGTTGCCTGACCGCTGCTTGCGCAGCCGCCAGCCGTGCAATCGGCACGCGGTAGGGCGAGCACGAGACGTAATCGAGCCCAGCCCGCGCGAAAAAGGCGATCGAATCCGGATCGCCGCCATGTTCGCCGCACACGCCGATTTTCAAATCCGGTCGCGCCGCCCGGCCGCGTGCCGTGCCGATTTCAACAAGTTCGCCGACGCCCGTCTGATCGATGGAGACGAAGGGATCGATGGTGATGATCTCGCGCTCAAGATAGGTCGACAGGATCGGCGCCGCGTCATCGCGCGACAAACCGATGCACGTCTGCGTCAGATCGTTAGTGCCAAACGAGAAGAAGTCGGCGCCGTCCGGCCCGGCGGCAATGTCGCCCGCCCGCAGCGCCGCGCGCGGCAGTTCAATCATGGTGCCGATGTCATAGGCAAGCGCCGTTCCTGTTTCCGCCGCGACCGCTTCAGCGACCTTGACGATCACGGCTCTCAGCACGTCGAATTCCCGCCGGTAGGCCACGAACGGGATCATGATTTCGGGCCGCACCGGATTACCGGTCTTCGCCCCCGCGTTGACGGCCGCTTCGAAAATCGCGCGGGCCTGCATCTCGGTCACTTCAGGAAATTTGACGCCGAGGCGGCAACCGCGAAAGCCGAGCATCGGATTGAACTCTTTGAGTTCGTTGATGCGCGACTTGATGCGCGCCAGATCGAGATCGAGCGCTGCCGCCACTTGCGCCGCCTCACGCTCTTCGTGCGGCAGAAACTCATGCAGCGGCGGATCGAGCAGGCGGATCGTGATCGGCAGACCGGCCATGATTTCGAACAGCTCTTCGAAATCGGCGCGCTGCATCGGCAGGAGTTTGTCGATCGCCCGCTGGCGGCGCGCGTCATCGGCGGCCAAAATCATCTCGCGCACGGCGAGAATGCGATCCTCGTCGAAGAACATGTGTTCTGTCCGGCAGAGACCAATGCCCTCGGCGCCGAACTCGCGGGCCTGGCGCGCATCGCGCGGCGTATCGGCATTGGTGCGCACCCTCAGCGCCCGCATTTCATCGGCAAAGCTCATGATGGTCGCGAAGGTGCCCGTCAGTTCGGGCGGGCGCATTTTCGCTTTACCAGCGAGTACCCGGCCCGTGCCGCCGTCGATGGTGATGAGGTCTCCGGCGCGGAAGACGCGCGTGCCGCAGCGCATCGTGCCGGCGGCTGTATCGATGCGCAGCGCGCCGGCACCCGACACACACGGGCGCCCCATGCCGCGAGCCACGACGGCCGCGTGGCTCGTCATGCCGCCGCGCGCGGTCAACACGCCGGCCGCCGCATGCATGCCGTGCACGTCTTCGGGGCTCGTCTCCGGTCGCACTAGAATGACATCGCGGCCCTTGGCTTTGAGGGCTTCCGCCATCTCCGCCTGAAACACGATTTCGCCCGATGCGGCACCAGGAGACGCCGGCAATCCGGTCGCGATGATGTCCTGTTCGGCGTCGGGGTCGAGGGCAGGATGCAGCAATTGATCGAGCGATTTGGGATCGACGCGCAGGATCGCATCCTCGCGCGTGATGACGCCTTCCGCCGCCATGTCGACGGCGATGCGCATCGCGGCTTCCGTCGTGCGCTTGCCGGACCGCGTCTGCAGGATCCACAGCCGCCCAACCTGAATCGTGAATTCGACGTCCTGCATGTCGCGATAGTGGCGTTCGAGACGAGCAAAGATCTCGGTCAGTTCCAGGTACGACTGCGGCATGACCTGTTCGAGCGATTTGCCGGCGTCGGCGCCAGCCGACTTCAACGACAGCGGCAGCGGCGTGCGAATGCCGGCCACGACATCCTCGCCTTGCGCATTCGGCAAGTACTCGCCATAGACCTCATTGTCGCCGGTCGAGGGATTGCGCGTGAAGGCGACGCCGGTTGCAGACGTTTCGCCGAGATTGCCAAAGACCATGGCCTGCACGTTGACGGCGGTGCCCCAGGTGTCGGGAATATCGTGCAGGCGGCGGTACATGATGGCGCGCGGGTTTTCCCAGGATTCGAGCACGGCGCCGATTGCACCCCACAACTGCTCGTTTGTGTCCTGCGGGAATGGCGCGCTGGTCTCGCGCTCAACCGCCTCTTTGTATTCGGCAATGACATCACGCCAGGCGTCCGCGTCGAGATCCGTGTCGGACGCGTAGGCGTTCAGGTTCTTGAAGTTCTCGAGAATATCTTCGAACGCGCCATGTTCGACGCCGAGCACGACGTCGGCGTACATCTGAATGAAGCGGCGGTAGCTGTCATAGGCAAAGCGTGAATCACCTGAAATCCGCGCCAGACCTTCGACCGTCCGGTCATTGAGGCCGAGGTTGAGGATGGTGTCCATCATGCCCGGCATCGACGCGCGCGACCCCGACCTGACCGACACCAGCAAGGGGCGCTCTTCGTCTCCGAACGATGCGCCAACGACGCGCCCGATGTCGGCAAGCGCCGCCGTCGCCTGTTCGCGCAGCCCCTCCGGCAGCGTCGCTCCGGCGGCCATGTAGGCCGCGCAGACATCGGTGATGATGGTGAAGCCCGGCGGCACGGGCAGGCCGAGACGCGCCATTTCCGCGAGGTTGGCGCCCTTGCCGCCAAGCAGCGCCGACATGGACGCATCGCCCTCGGCATGGTTGGCCGCGAAGGCGTAGATCCATTTCTTTTTGCCGTCGGCACGTGGCTGTGTCATCAGAGCGCTCCGGGCGGCACACGCGGCGTGCGTGATCCGACCACCCCCTGGGTGCCATAGCAGGACCATCCGCGCCGTGAAAGGGCAGACGCCCGGCTCCGGCGAATTCACGCGACGGAGCGCCGGCACCGCCGCCCACTGGAGGATTACGTTGCATGTCAAAACTCGCCGCCGTCCTTGAAAAGCTGGATGCGTCGCACGACGCTGGGTTGGAGCGCCTGTTCAACCTGCTGCGCATCGAAAGCATCTCAACAGATCCGGCCTATAAGGGCGCATGTCAGTCGGCCGCCGAATGGTGTCGCGCGACGCTCGCCGACATCGGCTTTGTGGAAACCAAGGTTGTCGCGACGCCGGGCCACCCCATGGTGGTCGCGCATGATCGCAAGACGCGCACACCCGGCATGCCGCACGTGCTGTTTTATGGCCACTACGACGTGCAGCCGCCGGACCCGCTCGATCTTTGGCAAACGCCGCCGTTCGAGCCGCGCATTGCCGACGATCCGCTGAACGGACCTGTCATCATTGCGCGCGGCGCGGAGGACAACAAAGGTCAGTTGATGACATTCTTCGAAGCTGCGCGCGCCTGGATGCAGGTTGCCGGCGAATTGCCGATCGCTGTCTCGGTGCTGATCGAAGGCGAAGAAGAATGCGGTTCCCCGTCACTTCCGGGCTTTCTGCAATCGCACGGCGACGATCTGAAAGCCGATTGCGTGCTCGTCTGTGACACCGGCCAATGGGACCGGAATACCCCGGCGATCACCACGATGCTGCGCGGGCTCGTTGGCGATGAACTCGTGATTTCAGGCCCGTCGCGCGATCTGCATTCCGGCATCTACGGCGGACCAGCGACCAACCCGATCCGTGCACTCGCGCGTGTCATGGCGTCCATGCATGACGATACCGGCGCCATCGCGGTGCCGGGCTTTTATGACGGTGTCAAAGATCCAACCGCCGAACAGCTCAAGCAGTGGACGACGCTTGGCCTTGCCGGCGAAGCGTTTCTCGGTTCCGTTGGCCTCAAGGTGCCAGCGGGCGAGCGCAATCGGTCACTCATCGAGCAACTCTGGTCGCGTCCGACGCTTGAATTCAATGGCGTGACGGGCGGCTATCAGGGTGTTGGCTCAAAGACGGTCATTCCGGCCAAGGCTTCGGTGAAAATCACCTGCCGCATTGTTCCAGGCCAAGACCCCGATCACGTGATGGCCGCCTTGCGCCGGCACGTCGCGACTGTGCTGCCGGCCGATTGCACGGCCGAGTGGCTTGGAAATCGCGGATCGCCGGCGATCATGTTCGACACCACCGATCCCGCCATGCGCACCGCGGCGCGCGCCTTGAGCGAAGAGTGGGGCCGCGACACTGTGCTGATGGGCTGCGGCGCGTCGATCCCCATCGTATCGTCATTCCAGGACCGGCTCGGCATGGACAGCCTGCTCATCGGTTTCGGCCTCGACGACGACCGCATTCATTCGCCGAACGAGAAATACAATCTCAAGAGCTTCCATAAAGGCGCGCGCTCGTGGGCCCGCATTCTGGCCGCGTTCGCGGAAAAGACGCCAGCGGCGTGACATGACGCGCCGGCGCGCGGGCCGCCATCTGGCCGGCCGGCCTTTGGATTTGCTTTGCTTGGCCGCAATCACATCCTAAGGTCGCGCCGTCGCCGCAGCCATCCGGCTGCGCCCTTCGCGTCCACTCTGATTTGTAGCACTTGTGAGACCCATGCCCTCGACGATCCGTGTTGCCGTCATCAGCCTCATCGCATTCACGTTCGCGTCCGTTGCTGCCACCGCCCAGCAGCGGCCCGAATGGCCAAGCGAGCGCTTCAATCGCGACGCGCCTGCGGCCCGCAATCTGCCGGGCGAGTTCGATTACTACGCGCTCGTTCTGTCTTGGAGCCCGTCGCACTGCTCGGGATTTGCGGCTCAGGATGACGATCAGCAATGCGCGCGGACCGACGGCAAGCGTTTCAATTTCATTCTGCACGGCCTCTGGCCACAGTATGAGAAGGGTTATCCCGAGAGCTGCCGCACGCGCCGCAAACCCTTCGTGCCGGAAGACCTGATTCAAAGCATGCTCGACATCATGCCGAGCCCGCGTCTGATCATCCACGAATACCGCAAGCACGGTACGTGCTCGGGCCTTGCGCCTGAAGGCTATTACGCTCTGTCGCGCCGTCTGTTCCAGTCGGTGCGCATACCGGAACGCTATCGCAATCCGATGGAGCAGCAGTACGTCAGCCCGTACGACATGGCGAATGAGATTCTCCGCGCCAATCCGCAGCTCAAAGCCGAGAACCTCGCCATCGCGTGCGGCTCGCCCGGCAATCGGCTGAAGGAACTCCGGATCTGTTTCAGCCGTGCCGGAGAGCCGCGTGCGTGCGGCTCCAATGAGGATCAGCGGCGATTGTGCAAATCGGATCGCATCTTCGTGCCGCCCGTGCGCTCGACGGCGCGCGGCGATGCGCCGGGCATCAGCGGCGGCGGAACCGGCGATGGGACGGGTGGCGGAACGGGCGGTGGCAATCAGAATCGTCGCCGCAATCCGTTGCCCGGGCCGCGCATGGACGACGGGGCGCGCGGCATCTGAGGGTCGTGCACGGCGCTAGCTGCGCCGCGAACCACGTCTGTGGACAATTCTTCTAGGCCATACCGACGCCGCAAAGCTACCTTGCAGGCTGGCTGTCACCTGCGCACACTTGTTCCATTGATTCGTCTCGGAACATTTGATGCGCACGTTCGACTTCGAACATGATTGGCCGAATGGAGCCCTGGCAACGCCAGCGCCTGCGGCCGCGCGTGGACCGTTCCGCGCAACATCTCCTGAGACTGGACCATCTCACGCCACCGACATCGACGCACGGACCCAGCCCGAGAGTAGAACACCGCAGGCCGTCACGCGCGAAATGTCTGTCGCGGACGCGCTCGCCGCGCATGTCGGACGCAAGCCCGTGCGCTTAGCAGCACCCCCAGCGCGAGAACCACTGACAGCCGAAAGCCCGACGGACGAACCGTTCGAGAGCGGGGCTGCGCTGTCGGCACTGCCACAGCCATCGGTAACGCCGCGCGCGCAGACTGCCGCGACTGATGCGGCCGCGATCGACGCCGTTGTCGCTGACCTCGTCGCCGAGGCGACGCTCAAGCAAGCAGGCGCCTCTCTGGATCGCGCCGACGCCGACACGCAGAGAGCGGCCGCACACGACGAAAGCCAAGACGACGTGCTGGCCAGTCTCACCGCCATGCCCGAGCCGCTCCCCCGGCGCCGTTTCGATACAACGCCGATCGCCTGGGGCGGCCTGGGCTTCATCGCCGGCGCGCTCGTTTGGCATTTTATCGGCTTTTGGGCCTTCGTCTCGACGATCGTGCTCAATCAAGATGCGGATCAGCGGACAGTCGT
>JBOFCQ010000026.1:0-13882 GCA_051646145.1 Hyphomicrobium sp. | reverse complement strand
GCGATCGCATCGCGATCTGCGATGGCGCACTGTGCCGGGCGCAGAACCGCATTGTCGAAACGGTCATCGGCGTGCCGAAGGACGGCGGAGATCTATCGAGCGCGCAAGAGGATAGCGCAGGAGCGAGCGATCCTTACAGTCGGCTGGCGCGGTGAGGCGAGGACTTCGCCGTGCAGTGGCGCGCCGTGCGAACATCTCTGAACAAGCAAATATCTGTTATCCCGCAACTTTTTTCAGAATTTGCGAAGGGTGAGGCGCGTAGCGCATTGAGGCAGGCCATCGTGACCGTTAGAGTGGGCACCTGAAGATGCCGGACGGCGAGGCAGAATGGACAAGGCGAGACCGCTCGTCTGCGAATTGCCAGTCAGGTGCACGCCAGCAGCAGTTGAGACGCATGTTAGACGAACAAGGGACGACCGCAGACATGGTTAAGGTTCACAACACAGTCGCACCCATGTCTTTCGCGAGGACGGTTGCCTGGCAAAGGCTCGCCGCCACGGCAATGATGGCCCTGCTCGCAGCAGGGCCCGCCGTGGCTCAACAAGCGCCGCCTGCGGCCGAGCAGGCCAAGACGGGTACCAAGGCGGCCGCCAAGCCCGCTGCCGCCGGCGGTGGCACAGAAGCGGCCCTGCGGTCGCGCGTCGAAAGTCTCGAAGAACAACTCGTCGATATGCAGGTTCTCGTTGGTACCCTGGAAAGCCTTGCCCGCTCAGGAGGCGGCAGTGCCGCTGCCAGCCGCCCGGCTGGCGCTGGCGATGCCGCGCGCGTCGATGCGCTCGAAAATCAGGTGCGCACGCTGTCGGGCCAGGTTCAGCAGTTGTCGGATCAGGTGCGCAGTCTCGGCGGCACGCCGCGCCGCGCCGATGTCGCCCCGGCACAGCCCGATCCGGCCGGAGCGGCTCCTGGGACCAATTTCGGTTCAACGACGATTTCCGAGGGCGATGCCATCGGCGGACTGCTCGCGGGCGACAATGCTCCGGCCCCGCCCGGCACACCGCCAGCCGTCGGCCAACCGGGCAGCGATCCGGCATCGTCGGTCACGACCGCGGCGCTGCCGCCGGCTGGCGATGGCACAAATCCCAAGCAGCTCTACGAAACGGCTTACGGCTATCTGCTGCAACGCGACTATGGCGCGGCCGAAGTCGCGTTTGACGATTTCATCAAGAAGTTCCCTGGCGATTCCCTCGCCGGCAATGCGCAATATTGGCTCGGCGAAAGCTATTTCGTGCGCGGCCAATACAAGGCCGCCGCCAGCGCATTCTTGAAGGGGTATCAAACCTACGCGCAGAGCGCGAAGGCGCCGGACAGTCTTTTGAAGCTCGCCATGTCGCTCGATCGTCTGGGCCAGAAAGATGCGGCCTGTTCGTCGTATTCCGAACTTGGGCAGAAGTTTCCGAATGCACCGCAGAGTGTGAAGGCGCGCGCGCAGGCCGAACGTCAGCGCGTCGGCTGCACCTGAAATTTGGCGGCTGTCTGCGCGCGGGTGTGCGCGCCAGCCGATGGATGGCCACGTGGCACGAGATGCTGAGCACATTGGCCGCGACGAGGCTGACGCACTCTTTCACGCGCTGGGGCGTTTCGCGCGGCTCGTCATTGCCGTATCGGGCGGGCCAGATAGCCTGGCGCTGCTAAAGCTCCTTGCCGATTGGCGGAGCCGTCTTGGCGATGGCGGACCAACGCTCGTCGTCGCAACCGTCGATCACGGTTTAAGGGCGACGTCGGCCGATGAGGCAACCATGGTTGCGGCCCTGTCGCAGCAACTCGGTCTCCCGCACACGACGCTGCCATGGACCGGTGCAAAGCCGCAAACGGGTTTGCAGAATGCAGCGCGTGAGGCGCGCTATCGCCTGCTTGCAGCTTATGCGCGCCAAATCTCTGACGGCCGGCCGGTCGCGGTTCTGACGGCGCATCACGCCGGCGATCAGGCGGAAACGCTATTGATGCGCCTGAAGCGTGGATCGGGTGTCGACGGGCTGGCGGGCATGCGCGCGCAACGGCTGCTCGACGAGGGCGGCGACGTACACCTCGTGCGGCCGCTGCTCGGGTTGCCAAAAGCGCGGCTCATCGCGGTTGTGCGTGAGGCCGGATGGACGGCGGTCGATGACCCGATGAATGGGCATGACGCCTATGAGCGCGTGCGCACACGGCGGCTGCTCGACACCGTTGCCCGTGATGGGCTGACCGTTGACGCGCTCGCGGCTTCGGCGGCGCGTCTCGATGAGGCGCGTGAAGCGCTCGACTATGCCGACGCGGCCTTCGCGGCCACACTGTCATTGACGGACCATGACGGTCTTTGTGCCAGCCTGGATCGTGCCGCGTTCGCGTCAGGTCCGCCGCTGCTGCGTCAACGCGTGTTGCGGCGGCTGCTTGATGTCTTCGGCGGAGAGACGCCGGCCTCCGAACCCTCCGAAATCGCGGCGCTCGATCGCCGGCTCGCGCTTGAACCGCATCATACGGCGACCCTCGGTGGCGCGATGCTGACGGCAGGGCCGAAAACCGTGCGGATCTGGCGCGAGTTCGGGCGCATGGCGCCGATTGCTATCGATCTTGCTCCGGGCCAGTCGGCGGTTTTCGATCAGAGGTTTAAGGTTTGGACAGCGCCGGACGCGCCAACCGTCATCACCGTGCGTGCGCTGGGTTCCGGCTCTGAGCGGGGTGATGAGATCGGCAACGATGCGGGCGCCGACCCGCGCGCGCCCTGGTGTAACAGCGGGCTGCCGGCGCGTGCCCTCTATGCCGTGCCTGCGTTCTGGGCAGGCGCCGCGCGGATCGCCGTGCCGTCACTGTATGGCGGTCCTGCAGCGGGTGCGGGATCTTCGCCGAATCCGGGGATGGCGCAGGATGGCGCGTCTGCCGCCGTCTGCTTTGCAGCGCCGCTGCATTTCTTCGGGCGCGGGTTGGGTGCGCCCCCGGCCTCCTGACACCCGTGCTGGCAGCGGCGCTGGCGCGTCTCTCGCGGTTGCAGGCCACTGCGCGCGGAAAGGCCGCCCCAGGCCCCGTCCGGTCCGCTATCGTTGGTCATAAGAACAGGGCGCGCTTGTGCCATGCCCTTGTGCCACCTATGTTAACGTTCTTGCCGCAGGTTCGCGGCGTCGACCTCGTAACCGCGATTGCCGCCCGTTTTGCCGGCCGCGTCATCAGGAACGTAAATGAATCAGAATTATCAGAGACTTGCGATTTGGGCGGCGATGCTTGTGCTCGTGCTCGCGCTGTGGAATTTGGCCAACAGCACCGGCCAGACGAAGCGCGCCAACGAGATCGCGTACTCCGAGTTTCTTGAAGCGGTCGACAAAGGCACGATTGCCGAAGCGGTCCTTGCCGGCAATCGCATCACCGGGACCTATCGCGATGCCGGCCCGACCGGCGTCGGCTTTTCGACATTCGCACCGGAAGATTCGAGCCTCGTCTCCAAGCTGCGCGACAAGGGCGTGAAGTTCCGCGCCCGCCCCGCTGAAGACGAAATGCAATCGATCACCAGCATCCTCTTGAGCTGGTTCCCGATGCTGCTGCTCATCGGCGTCTGGGTCTTCTTCATGCGCCAGATGCAGTCTGGTTCCGGCCGCGCCATGGGCTTTGGCAAGAGCCGCGCGAAACTTCTGACCGAGCGCCATGGCCGCGTGACGTTTGATGACGTTGCGGGCGTTGACGAAGCGAAATCCGATCTCGAAGAGATCGTCGAATTTCTGCGTGACCCGCAGAAGTTCCAGCGTCTCGGCGGACGCATTCCGCGCGGCTGTCTGCTTGTCGGCCCGCCGGGTACAGGCAAGACCCTCATCGCACGCGCGGTGGCAGGCGAAGCCAACGTGCCGTTCTTTACGATCTCGGGTTCGGACTTCGTCGAGATGTTTGTTGGCGTCGGCGCGAGCCGCGTGCGCGACATGTTCGAGCAGGCCAAGAAGAATGCGCCGTGCATCATCTTCATCGACGAAATCGACGCTGTCGGCCGTCATCGCGGCGCCGGTCTTGGCGGCGGAAACGATGAGCGCGAGCAGACGCTGAACCAGTTGCTTGTCGAGATGGATGGCTTTGAGGCCAACGAAGGTATCATCATCATCGCGGCCACCAACCGGCCCGACGTGCTCGATCCCGCCTTGCTGCGTCCGGGTCGCTTCGATCGCCAGATCATGGTGCCGAACCCCGACGTTCTCGGCCGCGAAAAAATTCTGCGCGTACACATGAAGAAGGTGCCGCTTGCGCCCGACGTCGACCCCAAAGTCATCGCGCGCGGCACGCCCGGATTTTCCGGCGCCGATCTGGCGAACCTCGTCAACGAAGCAGCGCTGCTTGCGGCCCGTCGCAATAAGCGGCTCGTGACGCAGGGCGAGTTCGAAGACAGCAAAGACAAGGTCATGATGGGCGCTGAGCGCAAGACCATGGCCATGACGGAAGATGAGAAGCTGGCGACGGCCTATCACGAGGCCGGCCATGCCATCGTCAACATGATCGTCGAGGGCAATGATCCGTTGCACAAGGTCACGATCATTCCGCGCGGCCGCGCGCTTGGCGTCACCATGAGCCTGCCCGAGCGCGACAAACTCAGCTATTCCAAGCAGTGGTGCGAAGCCAAGATTGCCATGGCATTCGGCGGACGCGTCGCCGAGCAGATCATCTATGGCCGCGAGCATCTCAACACCGGCGCGTCGAGCGACATCACGCAGGCGACCGGCATTGCGCGCCGCATGGTGACGGAGTGGGGCATGAGCGAAAAGCTTGGCCCGCTGCTCTACAACGAGAACCAGCAGGAGGTTTTCCTCGGCCACTCGGTGACACAGCGCCAGAACATGAGCGAAGAAACCGCGCGGCTCATCGACGAGGAAGTGCGCCGCATCGTCACCACCGGCGAGCAGAAGGCATGGGAAGTGCTGACCGCTCACAAGGCGGCGCTCGAAGCGATGGCCGTGACGCTCATGGATATCGAGACGATTTCTGGCGATGAAGCGGCGCAGATCATGCGCGGCGAAAAAGTTATCCGCCGCAACGATGACGATGGCTCGCGCGGGCCGGCAGGCTCGGCCGTGCCGACCGCTGGCCGTCCGTCACGCCCGCGCGGGGAACCGAGCGGCGGTATGGAACCCCAGCCGCAGGGTTAAGCGTTCACGAACCAACGACGGTTCGTGCCGGCACTGAAACATGCGAATTTGCGAACGGCCGCGTTGAACAACGCGGCCGTCGCTCTATAGACTTCCCGCCATCGCCGACCGCATAAAGCAGCCCCATGAAACGCGCCATCTACCTTCAGCCAAACGGCATCTTCTTTGACCGCGCGCCAGCGCGCGCCATCGACGAACCGGACGTGCCCGTCTGGCGCGGACTGCCGCTTGCCGGCGGACGCCTGTCATTTGCGGCGCTCGATATTCTGACGCGCGATGCGGCCGGCACGCGGCGGCGCACCGTCGTTCTCGGCGACGCCTTCAGCGGCGATTGGAGCGGTGAAGCGCTGGCGGCGTCCGACATTCTCAGTGCGTTGTCGGAACCGCGCGCGCGGCTGCAAGGCTTGTCGCTCGAACGGCCGCGGATCATGGGCATCGTCAACGTCACGCCGGATAGTTTTTCGGATGGCGGCCAACATGCGACGACAGCGGCCGCAATCGCGCACGGATTGCGGCTCGTCGAGGAAGGCGCCGACATTCTCGATATCGGCGGCGAGAGCACGCGGCCGGGATCGGACGCGGTGGCACTCGACGATGAATTGCGCCGCGTGCTGCCGGTCATCGAGGGGCTGCGCGCGCGGACCGACGCACGCATTTCGATCGATACGCGCAAGGCCGAGGTCATGCGGCGGGCAGCGGCCGCTGGCGTCGACATGCTCAACGACGTGTCAGCGCTGACGCACGATCCCGATGCGCTCTCCGTCGCGGTTGAAACCGGATTGCCTGTCATGCTGATGCATGCCCAGGGCGATCCGAAAACGATGAACGATAACCCGCAGTACGCGGATGTGGTTCTCGACGTTTTCGATTTCCTCGAAGGCCGCATTCGCGCCTGCGTTGCCGCCGGCATTCCGAAAGCCAAAATCGTGGTCGATCCTGGCATCGGCTTTGGCAAGCATCTGCGCCACAACGTGGCGGTGATGGCGGGCCTTTCGCTCTATCACGGCCTCGGTGTGCCGGTGCTGCTTGGCGCCAGCCGCAAGAAGATGATTGGTCAATTGTGCAATGTGGACGACGCCAAGGCGCGCGTGCCCGGATCGCTGGCGGCGGCGCTGGCGGGCGTCGCGCAGGGCGTGCAGATCATCCGCGTGCACGATGTTGCCGAAACCAAACAGGCGATTGAGGTCTGGCGCGCGAGCATGGCCGGCACGGAAAAAGGTCTCGATCAGTAGCGGGCCGTCGCGTAGGCTCCGCGCATAGATCGCAAGAGTATGCGCAACGGTAGCGGTTGAGGCACGAGATGCGCCGCATCCGCTCATGCGACTTGCGCTTTTGCATCGTGTGCGCGAGATCGTCCCTCTGACCACCTTAGATGTTGGCTAATCGCTTTGAGCCGCGTGCGCTTTCGGCCGCAGCGCCGCATATATGGCAAGGATGCCGGCGATGAGCACGGCAGCGAGCAGCGGCGCTCGCCATTCGCCGTTCGTCAGCCGTGCCAGCACGAGCACGCCACACACGATCATGCCGATGAACGGCACGGCGGCAGGGATTTCAAAACGGCCGGGCGGTTCACCGGGACGCCGCTTCAGAATGAACAGCGCGCCGTTGACGACGATGAACACAATCAGCAGCAGCAACACGGTCGCCGAGGCCAGATCGGCAATCGACCCGGCGAGCACCAGCGGCACAAGCACGCCGAGCAGCACGAGCACGGCGACGTGGGGCGTGCGGCGTGACGCATGCACTTGCCCGAGCATCTTCGGCAGCAGTCCCTGGCGCGACATGCCGTAGATCATGCGCGATGCGGTGACATAATTGACAAGCGCGGTGTTCGCGACGGCGAAGAGCGTGATGAAGGTCATGATGAAAGGCGGGAAATCTGGCGCGGTTCGGCGCATGACCTCGGTCAGCGGGCTTGCCGCCTCGGAGAGTTCGCGCCAGGGCACCACCGACACGGCCGTCACCGCGACTGCAATGTAGAGCATCGCCGCCATGGCTGTGGCCAGCACCAGTCCGAGCGGAATGGTGCGTTGTGGATCGCGGCATTCTTCAGCGACGTTGATGGCGTCTTCGAAGCCGATGAAGGCGAAGAATGTCAGCACCGCCGCCTGCAGCACGACGACGGCCAACGCGCTGTCGGCGCGATCTGGCGGCGTTTCGAAATAGTCGACCGTTCCCCAATACGACATGCCGGTGGCAATGACGATCAGCAGCCCGCTCGCCTCGATCAACGTGCAGACAACGTTGGTCCACATGCTTTCGCGAATGCCGCGAAAGACGATGCCGGCTGTGATCAGCACGAACCCGAGTGCCAGCATGCCGACCGGCATCGTCTCCAAGCCGAGCAGCCCTTGCAGGTTTGTCGCGAAGATCTTCGACTGGGTCGCGACGGATGTCAGGCCCGAGCAGACGAGGGCGAGGCCGACCATGAAGCTCAGCAGCGACGAGCGATAAGCGCGCTCGGTAACATAAGCGGCGCCGCCGGCGCGGGGATGGCGAGAGCCAAGCGAGGCGTATGAGAGTGCGGTCAGCAATGCGGCAACGAGGGCTGCGAGAAACGAGAGCCACACGGCTGCACCGGCTTGTCCGGCGGCTTTGCCGATGAGACCGTAGATGCCCGACCCGAGCATGCTGCCGAGCGCGTAAAGTGTGAGCTGGAAAGGACCGATGGTGCGCGACAGTTCGGGCGCGCTATCCGCGACGGCCGTGGCGTTTGACGTTTGCGGTGCATCCGGCGCGACGTATTCGGACATCGACCAGTCCTTCTGGTGCGCTGGAACCATCGAGTGACCGAGCAAGGCCCGGTGCGTGCCGCAGCGAGGTTGACATACCGCAACCGAGCACGGAATGCAGGTCGCCTGCAAGCCGCCGTTTGCGGCTGAGATGAGACTTATGAGTTGTGACGCGTGATCTGAGACGGGGCGCGTCTCAGCCCTTCTTCAGCATCAGCGTCAAGCCGACGAGCGCGCTGTCGAAAAATTGTATCTCGATGATCTGCTGCGTTTCCTTGACGATCACGTCCATATTGGCATTGAGATCGGTGCCTTTGACGGTGACGCGCAGGCCGCGCGGCGTCAGGGCGCCTGCGAGATCGCCGTTCATGACGTAGATCGTTTCGTTCCACGTGCCGGAAAGCTGGCCGTCTTTCTCGGAGAGCGCGGCCTGGATTTCAACTTTGCCGCCGGCCGACGCACAGCGCACGGTCTGCTTCAGGTCGTGTCCGGTCTCTCCGACGAAGTAGGTGACGCGGCATGTGACGCTCTCGGCCTCGCCGCCCTTCACCATCAAGCGGCCTTCGCCTGTCCAGCGTCCGGCAAAACTCGTGAATGGTGCGGCGCCGGCCGCCGCATGCACGCTCGGTGTCGCCTGCATCGCAGCGATGGAAAGAATGAAAGCCAGAAGCAATCTGAATACGGCCATGGGAAATGGGTCCTCGCAATGCCTAAAGGGACGCAAAGAGCTTCAAACAGGCACTATCGACGCTTTCGTACAAATCCTTTGACGCCGATCAACTGGCGGCGGCGCGGCGGTCGGCCAGACGCTGCTCGGCGGCGGTGACGATGGCCTTGCGCAAATCATCGACGCGCGTCAGCGTGCGGTCGATCCCGAGATGCTGGGCATCGGCGAGTTTCAAAAGCTGGTCGCTGGAGCGGATTTCGGCAAGGCGCTTGGCGAGGCCATCGCGGCCGGTTTTTGCGAGCACGACCATCGCTGAAAAGGCATACGGGTCGAAGGGCGCGTCGGCCGACGCTGAGACCGCGACCGAGGCGGTCGTCGCCGCGGTGCCGTTTGCGGCGCCTGGACCGCTCGCTTTCAACCCGCGATCGCCGGACTTCGACAACTTGTTGCCGCCGGGCGCCGGCAAAGGCGGCAGACGCTCGGTTGGCATTTCCCAAACGAACAAACGATTGACGGCCTTCGACAGAGCGGCCGCCAGCTTTGCGGCGGCGGCGTCGTCAAGGCTCGTCTCACGCCGGATGTGGGCCACGAAGAAGGCCCGCATGCGCTCGCCCGGCCAGAGTTGGGTCGCTTTGGTCATTGCTCGCTATGACGTCAGGTTACTTCAGCCGTATCCTTGTGCCGCGATTTGGCGCCGGCCTCCAGGATCTTTTCAATTTCACCGTAAAGTTCGCGCACGTCGCTGACGCTGTCGCCGTACTTGGCGTCGAGGCTGCGCCGCTCGGTGAGATAGTCGAAGGCGTTGGCGATGCCGTTACGCTGCGGCAGGAACGTATCGAGCAGCGGATGCACCAGCGCAATTTCCTCGATCAGCATGTAGTCGCGGTTGTCGTCGCGCACATAGTTGGCGAGGCAGACGTAGCGCCGGTCATCCATCGGCACTTCGAGCAGGTCGTCGAGGTTGCGTAAATCTTCAATCAGCAGCGCGACGCGGTCGACGGCGAGCTGGGAGACGTAATCGGGGCGGAATGGCACGATCACCTTGTCGGCGGTCTTGAGTGCCGCCAGCGCCGCGAACGACAGACCGGGCGGGCAGTCGAGCAGGACGACATCGAAATCGCCCTCGAAGCGGCGGATCAGGCTTTCCATGCGTCCGCGCACGCGATTGGCGACGACATCGGGGTTGTTACTCTGGCTTGCCTGCTTCAGATACAACTCGCCTTGAATGTCTTCGAGCAGCAGCGAACCGGGCACCAGCGAAATGGTGGCGGGTTTGCCGGCGTCCGTGACGATATCGCCGACGTTGCGGGCCACATAGTCACGCGCGTTGGCGGGAATGCCGTCGAACAGGTCATAGAAATAGTCGGAGATTGTTTTGCCGGCCTTGCGGGCTTCGTTCCAGCCCTGGCCGCCCATGAGGATGAGTGATGCGTTGCATTGCGAGTCGAGGTCGATGAGCAGCACGCGCTTGCCGCCGTAAACGCTAAGCGCATGGGCCAGCATCACCGACACCGTGGATTTGCCCACGCCGCCCTTGCGATTGGCGACCGCTAGAAAGAAAGCCATACAACCCTCACCCTTCTTGCAAAGCATCCGCGCAGGTCGGCGGACACAGAAACTTTCGACTACCGCACCGCTGTGCTAGCCGAGCTATTGGCCGATTCCGTGATAGGGGGCCACGGTCAAAGCCGATGTCCCCAATCCAGGTGGTAACGTGACTTGCGGTCAGACATGGCATGTGCCAATGCAACCCGGACGTGAAAGTGGTGCGAAAATTGCTAAAGCTCAACCGGCTGGATGAAATATCGCGCAAGTTGTTGTGATGTGTTGCGGTATTGCCGTCTGGGGCTGATTTTTTACCATGTGGCTGGGCGTGTGGCCTGCCAGATGGGGCGCGCAAGGACCATTGTCTGCGGTTCGTCATGACCGAGGTCATGGCTTGGCGCGGGGCAGCCGCCCGAAATCGCGGCCTGAAGGCGTGGGCGCCCGCGCCGAGGTCGACAATGCCGCCGACGCTTTGGGCCCGCTGTTTGGCTTAGCCTAAAGGCAACGCGGCCCGGCTCGCGCAACCATGCAAGCGGGCCGCATGACAAGACGGACGAGGAATTGGGGGACCTAATGACACGCCGCTATTTCGGAACCGACGGCATTCGCGGTCTGGCCAACAGCCATCCCATGACGTCGGAAGTGGCTCTCAAGGTCGGCATGGCTGCGGGCAAGATCTTTCAGTCCGGCGCCCACAAGCATCGCGTCGTGATCGGCAAGGATACGCGCCTCTCAGGCTACATGCTGGAAGCCGCGCTGATGTCGGGGTTCACCTCGGTCGGCATGGACGTGTTCCTGCTTGGTCCGATGCCGACGCCGGCAATCGCCATGCTGACGCGATCGCTGCGCGCCGATCTCGGCGTCATGATCTCGGCGTCCCACAATCGCTTCGACGACAACGGCATCAAGCTCTTCGATCCCGATGGCTATAAGCTTTCGGACGACATGGAGCGGCAGATCGAGAGCCTGATCGAAACGGACACCAAGTCGCTTCTGGCGCCCGCCGACAAGATCGGACGCGCGACGCGCGTTGAAAGTGCGCAGGAGCGCTATATCGAGTTCGCCAAGCGCACGCTGCCGAAGAACTTGCGCCTCGACGGATTGCGCATCGTCATCGATTGCGCCAATGGCGCGGCCTATAAAGTTGCGCCTGAAGCGCTGTGGGAACTCGGTGCCGAGGTCATCAAGATCGGCGTTGAACCGAATGGCCGCAATATCAATTACAAGTGCGGCTCGACAGCCCCCGAAGCCTTGATCGAGAAAGTCAAGGAAGTGCGCGCCGACATTGGCATCGCGCTCGACGGCGACGCGGACCGCGTCGTGATCGTCAACGAGAAGGGCCAGATCGTCGATGGCGATCAGCTTATGGCGGTGATCGCCGAGAGCTGGCACCGGCGCGGCAAGCTCGCGGCCGGCGGTATCGTCGCGACTGTCATGTCGAACCTCGGGCTCGAACGGTATCTGAAAGACATCGGTCTCAGCCTCGCGCGCACGCCTGTTGGCGATCGCTATGTGACGGAGCATATGCGCAAGCACGGCTATAACGTCGGCGGTGAACAATCCGGCCATATCGTGCTGTCGGATTTCACGACGACGGGCGATGGTCTCGTCTCGGCGCTGCAGGTTCTGGCGTGCGTCGTCTCGACGGGCAAGCCGGTGTCGGAAGTCTGCCACCGTTTCGACCCGCTGCCGCAGATCCTGAAGAACGTGCGCTACGAGAGCGGCAAGCCGCTCGAAGACAGCCGCGTGGTGAAGGCCATCGAAGGCGCGAAGAAAACGCTCGGCACCAGCGGCCGCCTCGTCATTCGCCCGTCGGGCACGGAGCCCGTCATCCGCGTGATGGCCGAGGGCGACGACGAACAGGTCGTGTCGCAGGTCGTCGGCGATATCGTCGATGCCGTGCGCTCGGCAGCCGCCGCATAAATCGCGTATCGCGGTTCTGCGCGGGTCTAAAGTCAAAACGTAAAGACGTCTCCGCCGCGCGCGCCCGATTGCGCGCGGCCAACCGCAAAACGTAACGTTTGTTAAGACTTCGGCCGACATTGCCGCAACGCCGCGTCTCAAAATACGACGGCGATTAAGCCTCCCTTAAATCTTGTCCGCGATAGTCCGATGAGCCGACACACGTCGCTCATCCATTTCGTGCCGCGTATCGCGGTCCGGCGGACTACTGAAGGGAACGGTCTTATGTCTTACGTGCGCGCAAGTCTCATTCTCGGCGCAGCCCTCTCACTCGGCAGTGCTGAGTGCGCGCTGGCTGCGGATCTCTACGGCGGCAGCATCAAGGATGCGCCGATGATGGCACCGATGGCGGCGCCCTCGCCGTCGATCTACTTCCGTGTTGACGGCGGCTACAGCGCCTACGACACGCCGACCATCACCGAGGATCATCTTTATGATCTCTCCGAAACCTCGATCGACAATACGTGGTCGGTCGGCGGCGGCGTCGGCGTGTACTTCGGCCGCGGTTTCCGCGGTGATATCACCGTCGATCATCGCTTTGAATCCGACGTCGAAGGCGATCTTGGCCAGCATCCGTCGCTTCCCGGCGTCCGCCAGTTCGGTTTGAAGAGCACCGTCGCGCTCGCCAACCTTTACTACGATTTCGACACCGGCGGCCGTTTCACCCCCTATGTCGGTGTTGGCCTCGGCTTCTCGCACAACACCACGACCGAAGGCACCGTTGAATCGTGCGGTTGCACCGTCGGCGTCATCGAAGGCGACAGCGACACTGAAGTCGCAGGTGCCGCCATGGCCGGCGTCTCCGTCAAGCTGCGCGGCGGCCAGAGCGTGATCCAGGGTTCGAGCAAAGATGCGCCGATGGTTGTCGACAACGGTCGCGGCCTGCATCTCGATATCGGATACCGCTTCCTGTACCTCGGCGACGCGGCAACGGGTCCGGTCACGGCGATCAACACCGCCGGCGCCAGTCAGATCTCGGATGACCCGCTCGTTGAGGACATCCACGCCCACGAATTCCGCTTCGGCCTGCGTTACGACCTGCGCTGAGGCACCTCACGGATCTGACTGTCAGGGTCAACGTGCCTGACGGACGATCTGCTGCACGACACAAAGATTTCCGGGGCTGAGGCGGCAACGCTGCCTCCCTCACTCACGACGCCGACGAGCCGTTCGCTCTATTCGGCTTCGCGTTCGATCACCTGGTTCCAGTACGCGTATGGCGCCCGTCGAGTGTGGGCGCCCAGGCCGTCGTTCATGGAGCTTGCGGACTGCTTGCTGTCGAAGACCTGGCGTCTTGCTGGGAAACAGTTTGAGCACGGCCGTACGGCGGGATCGATGCCCCTCGCGGCCCCACACGAGGGATCGACCACGATGAAAGTTCAGATCGCGTGCCTGTCGCTGGGTCTGGCAGTTGCGGCCATCGCGCCGGCTGACGCCGCCGATTGGAACAACGGCGCCGGCAGCATCAAGGACATGGGCGGCAGCGGCGGCGTGCCCGTTCCGGCTCCGATCCCGGTCCCTGAAATGCGCGGCGCCTGGTACTTCCGCGCCGACGCCGGCATCGGCATCATCAACGACCCTGAAATTTCCGAGAGCGGCTTCGTCTATGGCGAAGATGACGGCCCTGGCCCCGTCACCGGACCGGCCGATCCCATGTACAGCCACCCGTCGTGGCTTTCTGGCGACTTCAACACGTTCGCGACCTTCGGTGGCGGTGTCGGTTACAAGTTCGGCAACGGCTTCCGCGTCGACGGGACGATCGAAAAGCGGTCGAACGACGAATTCACGATGTCCGGAAGCGATCGCTGGGATACGCACGATTATTACCACGACTGCTGCGGCAATAGAGTCTATGGCACCGACAGCGATAACAACGGCCGCCTTGA
>JBOFCQ010000014.1:0-12626 GCA_051646145.1 Hyphomicrobium sp. | reverse complement strand
CGGACAAAGGCGCAGCGCGCGAAGACAAGATCGCGGCAATCGGCCTGCGCGTGACGCGCGGCGTCACCAGCCACGGCATCAGCCTCAACGTCGAACCTGATCTCGCGCACTATGCCGGCATCGTACCCTGCGGCATCTCCGAGCATGGCGTGACAAGCCTGACGGATCTTGGCCTGCCGGTGACAATGGCGGACGTCGACGTCGCGCTGAAGCAGGGCTTCGAGACGGTGTTTGGACCCGTTGCGCGCGTGGCGCCGCCGGCCTGAAGCCGGTTTAATGCTTGATCTCAGTGCCGGTTGGGCGCGGTGTGCGCCAATGGTGTGTATCGCGTCGCGCCCAACGTGATTGAGCAACAGCTCGCACGCGATGGCATCGATTGAAGCCTACGCGGGCCAGGCCATAACGCGCCATGACGCGCAGAGAGTTGCGCAACGGGTCAATCCCATCGTGACCGCCAAATGCACGGCAACTGAACACGCGTCAGACCAACATCGCAGATGTCATGTCGCTGTGACGGCGGCCATCTCTACATGCCCTGAGGATCAGCGCACGTTGCGGCGCATACCGGCGCGCAACGCACCTCACGGCATCGCGCGGCGCTGCGCGGGCGCATGCATCGCGCGGTGATCGCCGTCGCGGAATGGAATGGACTGAAATGGAATGGCTGAACGCCGTCGCGCTCGCTTTCATCGCGTGCGCGGGACCACGTGACCAGATAGGCAATGATGGCATCGGCGTTGCTCACGCGCCTCGCGGGCACGCTTCGCGCACAGCCCAATGACAGTCAAAATCGACGGTTTCGATAGCTGGCGCGGCACGATGACGGCCATTTCGCCACACTCGGAGCCCATCGCGACGCTAAGTTGCACCACCAATTATCGGCATGCGCCGTGGCATCCAAGCGAACGCCAGCCGAGGCGCCGCCGCGTGGTGTGGATCGCACCACACATCCAAAATGCCATGTGATCTCGCGGCCCGCGCCCCGCCCGGGATCGCCATTCCAAAGGCCTTGGCGAAGCGCTGAGGCCACCAACAGCAACGCGCTATCCGAAGCGGCCAACCGGCCAACGCAAATGCCCATTTGCGCAAAGAAAAAGCGCCCGCTCCCAAGGGCTGGGAACGGGCGCTGCATGTGCCGCCGCAATCATTGACTACTTACGTTGACCAGCCCCACTCGGTTGCGTGCTGCCGTCCTGCGGCGCGCGCTCAGAAATTGGACTGTCGTAATAGAGGAAGCCCTCGTCGACCGAAACGCTTTCCGAGCCATCCAGCTCGTACTCACCGTTTACACTGTCATTGAGGCGGACAATACAGCCCTTCTGACAGACCCCCTCGACCGCCTTACCCGGCAAGATCAGATGTTCTTGCCTTGAGCTTCCCTCGAAGACGACGATTTTGATCTCGACGTCATCGCGGTTGGCGACCGTGGCCGCATGCGCGGCCGAGGTCATAAGAAGAGCTGCGATCACACCGGCTGCAAGCACATTAAGCGTCATTACAGCCTTCCAGATCGCGGCAGAAATAAATTACTTCTTCTTCTTCGCTGCCTTCTTGGCCGGGGCCTTCTTCGCAGCTTTCTTTGCAGCTTTAGCCATCGTAGCTAGTCCTTCCGTTTTGATCTTACGCGGTCGAGTTCATGAGTGAACTGCATCCGCGGACGCGACTCGAGTCGCGACCTCTTGACTTTGATGAACTTCAAGACATTTCACAAACGAAATTTGGTGTTTGTTGATATCGAAAATTTCGATACATCGACATCACCGCACATCGCGTGCGCGTGGAGAGCGTCATGGATGTCAATCTTGCCCGCACCTTTCTGATGGTCGCCGAGACCGGAAGTTTCCTCGAGACCGCGCGCAAAATGAACATCACACAATCGACAGTTTCGGCCAGAATTAAAGGATTAGAAGAGCTTTTGGGCCGACCGCTGTTCTCGCGTTCGAAGTCGGGCGCGGAACTGACGGGCGCGGGCGAACTCTTCCAGAAACATGCCCTCGCCATGGTGCGCGTGTGGCAACAGGCGCAACTGCAAGTGTCGCTTGCCGATCAGCATCCCGATCACATTGCGGTGGGTGCACCGCTGAGTTTGTGGAGTGGATTTCTCATTCGATGGATGGCGGCGTTGCGCAGCGAGACGCCGGGCATCGCCGTCTCGGCAACCGCGAGCGCGCCCGGAAGTCTGACCCAGCGCCTGATCGAAGGTACGCTGGATCTGGCTGTGATGTACCGCCCCTCGCCCCCTCCGGGGCTCACCATCGAGCATCTGTTCGACGAAGAGTTTGTTCTAGTTTCTTCATTGAAATCAAAAACTAGGCGCGGCGCGTCGGATTACCTTCTGATCGATTGGGGCAGCGATTTCATCCAGGATCACGCCGCCGCGTTTCCGGAATTGGCCAACCCGGCATTGAACCTCGGGCTCGGTCCGCTGTCGCTCGATTACCTGCTGACCAATGAATGCAGCGGCTATTTTCCAGCGCGCCTCGTGCGCGCTCACGTAGCGCGCGGACGCGTTCGCCAGCCCAAACGCAGCCGCAAGTTCGTCTATCCGGTTTACATGGTCTATCCGGAAACGCGGAACGAGGAATCGTATGAACCAATCCTCGAACGCCTGCGCCGCGAAGCGCAGCGCGTGGCATCAGCCCGCGAACGCTAGTCGGCCAAGCGCCACGCAGATGCAGGCGCCGATGCAGACACAGAAAAGCAGCATTTTTGCTGGTCTATGTGATGCGCGGCTGTCGATGCGGCGCGTTAGGCTGTGCGGGCGTTACGCCGCAGCGCCTGCGGTTTGAGCGCTCGTCGCATCCACGCCCGCGTGCCGCTTTGGCATCGAGAACCCGGTTGCGCCGGGCGCTGGACCGTAGCGGTTATCCACAAGTTCTCCCTTGGCAAGGTGCAGCCAGATGGTTGCGAGCACCACGGGGAGCATCGCGCCGCTGATGGTGATGGCAAATCCGGTAGTACCCGGCAGGCCCGCGCTCTCGCCAAACGTCAGCACGGCCGCAAGCGACACGCCGAATGTCCACACCACGGTCGCGGCCATCGCCCACATCAGCGACCAGCCGCTATAGCCGAAATCATGCAGGCGTTTGGTGATGCCGGCCGAGGCGACCCAAAGGAACAGGATGTGAAACAGCCACGTCGCGGAGCTGTCGAGATCGTGGCCGAGCACCGAAAGGGCGCCATAAATGCCGATCTGCGCCCCAACCATGATGGCGGCAAGCACGGCAAGCCCGCGCCGGTCGGCGCGGCCGCGGAAACTGAGAAAGTCGGCAAGCAACAAGTCATTCACGGCCGGCAACTCCCACAAGCACGTCGGCGGATGAGTTGCAGAGGATGCCTGAAATCAGTTCAGAAACGGTTAGCAGCGACGGCAGCCGGCCGTTTGCGGGGGCGGCGCGAGCGCGCAGGCTCGCACGCGACGCCGTTCCCCGGCGGATTGGGCGGGTATCGCCGGTACGCCGCGCAACGCTTCATGACGCGCGTGCGATCGCGGCATTCAGCGACCCGTGAGTATGTGAGCCGCTCAGCCGCGCATCACACTCTATAATGCAGGTTCTCAGGCGAACTCGAGGATCACCGCGTCGACGGCCAGGCTGTCGCCCGGCTTGGCGTTGACCTTCTGCACCTTGCCGTCGCGCTCGGCGCGCAGCACGTTTTCCATCTTCATGGCTTCGACAACCGCCAGCGTATCGCCGGCTTTGACGTCGGCGCCGACGTCGACATGGATCGCCTTGACGAGACCCGGCATCGGGCACAGCAGATACTTGGACATGTCGGCTGCGACTTTTTCCGGCATCAACGCGGCAAGTTCCGCTTCGCGCAGCGTGTAGACATAGGCCGGGGCCTGGATACCGCGATAGGCGAGGTTGACGCCGTTCGGCAGCGGACGCACCTGCACCGCCACCTTTTCCTTGCCGACGGTTCCGGCCCAAACCGGCTCTCCGAACCACCAGTCGGTTTCGACCGTGATCGTCTCGGCGGGACGGCCGCTCGCGTCGACGTACGTCACCTGACACGTGCCCGTCGATGAGCCCGCGACCTGCAGTTCGAGCGTCGCCGGCCCGATTTTCACGACGCGGCGCTTGGCAAACTGCACCGCTTGCCCTGTCATCTGATGCGAGATGCCGCGACGGCGCTCGTTGCCGATGTGATCGATGACGGCGGCAACCGCCGCCAGAACCTTGAGATCATCGCCTTTGGCATCGAGCGGGCGGAAGCCTTCGGGGAACTCTTCCTTGATGAAGCCGGTCGAGATCTGCCCCGAGCGCCAGCGCGGGTGCTGCATGACGGCGGTGAGGAACGGGATGTTGTGCTGGATGCCGTCGATGAAGAAGCTATCGAGAGCGATCGCCTGCGCGTCGATGGCAGCTTCGCGGGTCGCGGCATGCGTAACGAGCTTGGCGATCATCGGATCGTAGTACATCGAGATTTCGCCGCCTTCGAACACGCCCGTGTCGTTGCGAACCGTGATGCCATCCTCGACCTTCTCGGCCGGCGGACGGTATTTCACGAGACGGCCGATGGACGGCAGGAAGTTGCGGAAGGGGTCTTCGGCGTAAACGCGGCTTTCAACCGCCCAGCCCTTCAATTTGATGTCGGCCTGCTTGAAGGGCAGCTTTTCGCCGGCCGCGACGCGGATCATCTGCTCGACGAGATCGACGCCCGTGACGAGTTCCGTCACCGGATGCTCGACCTGCAGTCGCGTGTTCATTTCAAGGAAGAAGAACGAGCGGTCCTGACCGGCAACGAACTCGACCGTGCCGGCGCTATCGTAGCCGACGGCCTTCGAGAGCGCGACGGCCTGCTCGCCCATGGCTTTGCGGGTCTTTTCGTCGAGCAGCGGCGAGGGCGCTTCCTCGAGCACCTTCTGGTTGCGGCGCTGGATCGAGCACTCGCGCTCGCCGAGATAGACGACGTTGCCGTGCTTGTCGCCAAGCACCTGGATTTCGATGTGGCGCGGGTTCTCGATGAATTTCTCGACGAAGCAGCGGTCGTCACCGAAGGACGACTTGGCTTCCGAACGGGCCAACTGGAAGCCTTCTTCGGCTTCCTTGGCGTTGTAGGCAATGCGCATGCCCTTGCCGCCGCCGCCGGCGGACGCCTTGATCATGACCGGATAGCCGATCTCGTTCGAGATCTTCACGGCGTGCGCTGCGTCCGAGATGACGCCCATGTAGCCGGGGACGGTGGAAACCTTGGCGGCGGCCGCGGCCTTCTTGCTTTCGATCTTGTCGCCCATGGCCGCAATCGCCTTGGCGTTCGGGCCGATGAACACGATGCCATGCTTGGCAAGTTCGATCGGGAACGCCTCGCGCTCCGAGAGGAAGCCGTAGCCCGGATGGACCGCTTCGGCGCCGGTGCGCTTGCAGGCGTCGATGATCTTTTCAATGATGAGATACGACTGATTGGCCGGTGCCGGGCCGATGTGGATGGCTTCGTCAGCCATCTCGACGTGCAGCGCATCGCGATCCGCATCGGAATAGACGGCGACCGTCTTGATGCCCATCTTGCGCGCGGTCTTCATGACGCGGCAAGCAATCTCACCACGGTTCGCGATCAGGATCTTTTTGAACATCGTGCGGCCTGGTCCTTGAATTCGGGTTGGCGTCGGGTGCCGACGGCTGATTTCATGACGGATGACAGCGGTTCTAGAGGCAGACGCGGCCCCCGTAAACCGGGTTCAATGGCCAAGGCGACCGCATCCCCGCGCCCGCACGCCGCAGTTGAACGGTCGCGGGCAGGCAGGAGGCCAGCAGGACCCAAGGGAAACTGCGCGGCGGGGCGTCACCGGCCACGCTGGCCGGCATCGGCCATCAATGGCCGGCAGTCTGGCGGCTGGTCAGAAGAGAGGCGTCGCCAACGCAGAATAGCGCCGCAGGATTGGGGTTATCCACATGCGCGCTGCCGTTAACGATGTGGCCAACGATGGCCGGCAGCGCGCGCGGCGCACTCCGCCCTCTGACCTGCAATCTTGCGGACACAACCGCACGTCCATGCCGACGGGGAGCGGGGGTGCCGCCCTGTCCCGCCGATGTGCGCGAGTTCGATGAACGCGAGCCTCAGGCGGCCGAGCCCAGGCGATCGACCGCTTCCAGCAGGGTCGGATGAATTTTTGGGCTTTCCTGCTTCAGATAGGCGATGAGCGCCGTTTCCGACGGCGACAGACGGCCATCGCGGCCGAGGCGGCCTGCAAGCCACGAGGCTTCCGCCTCGGTGATGACTTCGTTGGTGATGATCTCGATGCGCTGATGTTCGAGGCGCGAGAGGGCGCGCTCCTCATTTGTCTGGTCGTGGTAGGCATCGCGCACCGACGACAGGTTCGAGCGCACCATCGACAGCAGGAATGCGAGGATCGAGGTCTTCTGCTCGGGATGATCGAGGGCGGCTTCCTGGCGCAAGGCTTCTTCGCGGCTCGGAACCGCATAGCCCGACGCCGCCATGATGACGTTAGCCGCCGCCTTGACGAACAGATCGGTCCAGGCCGGGTTCGGCTCGGCTGCTTCGACGGCTTCGTCGATATCGAAGAGGATGTCGGCTTCATCGCGCGTGACGGCGACATGGCCGTCGCCGCCGAAGGCGTACAAGATGCGGCGGATGAGATCGACTTCGCCGGGCGTGATGCAGCCGGGATCGAGCGCCTTGCCGGCGCGCAGCGGTCCCTCGCCCGAGATGACTGCGAGCTTTACCTGTTCGAGCGCGAATTTGACGAGGCTGACCGGGGCCCAGCGCGCCTTTTCGAGCACGCTGACCAGAAGTTCGAGTTCGGATTTGCTATCGACGCGGCCATCGACGCCGATGCGCTCGATCAGCCAATGGGCATTATCGGCGGTCAGATAGCCCTGCGGCAGGGCCTGGAACACGATGTAATCGGTGATGGCTTCGATGAAGAACTCCGACCAGCTCGCATCAGAGAGCGCGCATGCGTCGTTGAGCTTGAACAGCAGATCGGCTTCGTCCGCCGAAACAATGCCGTCCTCATAGAAATGGCGTCGGAATTTGATGACGTCGGTATCTGAGATCGTGCCGCGGCTCAAGATATCGTCCACTGGAAGCAACTTCGAAAAACTCATCGCAATCTCCGCCGCACGAAAAAACTCGACTGGGTGCGAAGGTATGTCGCCATGCTTAATCGGGGTTTAACAGGCGCCCAAGAGTGACAGCTCGACATGCAAATTGTTGCGGACGAGACACAGAATTCCGACGCACAGCCAGCGCTTGATCCCCAAACACAGCGAAGGCCGCGATTGCGTCGCGGCCTTCCACGTCTCAAGTTGTAGCAACGCTGACCGTGCGGTCTGCGGCGTTACCAGCCGCTCCACCAGGATTTGCGGCCGGGCGTGCGGTAAGCCGGAACGCCGGTGTAGGATTCTTCCTCGTAGTCGCGACGCAGGGTAACGCGACCGCTGGTTTCGCGATGGGCCTGGCGGATGCGTGCCGCCTCATCGGGATCGAGCGGGCTGTCATAGCGGCTGCCGCCCGAGCGGCGCGACGACCCGCGGCCCGACGAGCCTTCGTCGTCATCATCATTTGAGCGGGCGCGCGTGGAGCTACCGCCGCGTGAGGCGGAACGCGTTTCCCCGTCGTCGTTATCGTCCGAATTGGCGCTGGAGTTCGAACGGCTGCCTGACGTGTTCGATGACGAGCGCGTGCCGGTCGACGATTTGGAGCCTGTCCAATTGCGTTCGACGCGGGCTGGCGCGCCTTCGCCGTCCTCATCTTCAGCCATGGCGGGCTGGACGGCCGCCATCGCAGCCACTGCCAGCGCGGCGGACATCAGCATCAACGATTTCTTGGTGGCGGCGCGTGTCATGTGTCTCTCCCGTTGTCGCGTGAGGCTTGGGTTTTGATCCCCAAGCCGTTCCGCATGATGAAAAGACACTACCTGGGCGCCGCTGAACCAGTTCTGAACCCGGCTTTCAGGCGCCGTTCATCGATGTCGAACGGCGCCGTCAGCCGAATTTTAGCAGCCCTGGCGCCGTTCGGACGCGCGAATGGTCGAGATGAGGCGGCGCTCGGAGCGCGACATCGCCACCGCGCCTTCAGACCCGACATAACATCCGCCGTTGCCGAAGTAGCTGATCGCGCGACTGGTTTTGAAGCAGTAGCCGTGATCCTTGTAGACCTGATTGCGCATCACCCAGAGTTCGCCACACGAGTAGGCGTCGCCTTGGATGTCGCCGGCGGACGCAACCGTCGCACCGCCGATGGCAGTGGCAAGGCCGACGGCCGAGAGTGCGGCCAGAATGCTGATCTTGAGTGTTGCGCGTGTCGATGTGGCGGGCATGTGAAACTCCTGTTGGCAAGGTTTGGCCGAAATCGGCCTTTGCATGGGGTTGATCAGAAAAATGGCTGTGACGTGCCGGGCGTCAGGTGTTGGTCGCGGTCGTGGGCTTTAAGGTTCAAGCCAATGTGCTCCGCGACCATGATCGGCGTCATACGACGCCGGTGAACGCCGAACCGGCGTCACCAGTAGCGGCGCGTGCGGGCATTATTGCGATGTTCAAAGATGTGCTGGGTGGCGTTGTCCTGCGCATACCGCAGCGTCTGGCGCTCCTGCCACGAGAAATGGCCATCGGCGCGGAAGGCGCGTTCCATGCGCGCGATGCGAACCTGCTCGCGGCGCAGCTTCATGGTTTCAAACCACGTCAGCGTGCCCATCTGGCGGCCTTCGCGGATCAGGTCGTGCTGGCGCGCCTGACGCTTGTCGGCTTCATAGCGCCACCGCTCGGCGGCGCTGGCGCTCGAGGCGGCGAGGCCTGCCGCGACGATCGTAAGTCCAAGTGCGGAGATAACGGATTTGGTCGTCTTGGTGATCATGACACACTCCTTGGTTTTGACGTTTTTGGATCGGGGTCAACGAACAAGTGATGTGCTGGAACATGCGCAATTGGCGCTGAACCGGATCTGAAGCGGGCCTTCAGGCGGCACTCATCGTTGCGCCCAAGTTTCGCCATCACACGCGCGGCCAACGAAAAAAGAGCCGCTCGGGGGAGAGCGGCTCTTTCAAGGTGTGCACACGCTGGGAGGGGGCAGTGCGTGCGCAGGGATGTGGGGATGATGGGGACGTCGACGTGCCGAGCTTAGAGCCCGATGCGCTTCAGCCACCACGGACGGCGCCAGCCGTCATGGCTTTCGCGCGCGATGCTCGACTGGCTTTCGTCCTGCAGACGATGCAGCGTGCGGCGATCGTTCTTCGACAGGCGGCCATCCGACTCGAGCGCGTGCTTGGTGCGCTCAATCTGGTCCTGCTGGCGGCGCAACTTGATGCCTTCGCGCCAGGTGATGGTGCCGTCTTCGCGGCCGCGATCGATGGCGCTGACCTGCTCGGTCTGGCGCGCACCGTTGGAGTGGGCGTTGGCGGCGCTGCCGGCAGCGGTCGCGGCAAGTGCGAGCGTGGCGAGGGCAATGAGCTTGTTCATGGCGTGGGTCAATCCTTGATTGTGGGCCCCTGACGCCGGGGCAACGTTGCATCTGATCGTCGAGGCCGTTGGTGTCGTGGCGGGGCTATCCGCCGGTTACGAACGCGATGACACGGTTTCTAGGGCGCGGGCCTTGAACTCGTTCTGAATGCGCCGCTCATCCGCCGTTCATCGTGTCCTGCGGTGGCGCCGGCGGCAGCTCGTGGGCCTTGAGACGGGTGTTCAGACTGAGAGTTCGGTCGGCATTCCGGGAGACAATCGGCCGATCGGCTGCGCCCCCGGGCCCGCCGGACTTGGAGGCAGCGCCTGTTCATGCTTCAGTTCCCCCAATCGATCGACCGGAGCGCCCGCGATGTGCTTTTCAGCAACCGCCAGTTTCATGACGGCCATCGCCACCGGAACGGCGGGCGTTGCCGCGCTTCAGCGCACGGGCGAGAGGCGGGAATGGCCGCTGGGGGGCGTACCGCTGCTGTTTGCGGCCCAGCAGACGATCGAGGGCCTGTTGTGGCTGACATTGCCCGTCGCGCCCGACGGCATGACATGCGCCGTGCTGACACACGGCTTTCTGATTTTCGCATTGCTCGTGTGGCCGATCTTCGCGCCCATCGCGGCCCTCAGCGTTGAGGATGTGGTGTGGCGGCGGCGTCTTATCGGCGGCTGCCTGATCGTCGGCATCGGCGTATCGCTCTATCTGCTCTCGGTCATGTTCGGATCGACGCACGAAGCGCTGCTGAAGAACGGCCACATCATCTATGACAGCCGGCCACCGCCCGATGGGCGCGTCGGCTTCTTCTATCTGATCGCAACCGGCCTTGGCCCGGCGCTGTCCTCGCATCGCGCCGTCAATCTGATGTCGATCATCGTCGTCATCGGGTCGGTGGTGGCCTACGTCATCTACTGGGATGCATTCGTGTCGGTGTGGTGCTTCTTCGCCGCCGCGGCAAGCATCGTCATCGTGATGCATTTCGACCGCCAGCGCGCCGACCGTCGCGCGCGCGCGGCTGAAGCCCAAACAAAGCTAGCGTAGCCGGCAACGGCGCATCTCTGCTAGGAGGGTGCACTTCTTCGCAGCCGGCCGGAAAATCACCAGATGTCTGAGACCGCACTCGCCTCCGCTTCGGCCAAGGTTCGCCGCCGGCTGCTGCCGTTCCTCATCGTCTGCTATTTCGTCGCCTACCTCGACCGCGTCAACATCGGCTTTGCGGCGCTGACCATGAATGCCGATCTCGGCATCGGCCCGGAAGCTTTCGGCTTCATCGCCGGCATTTTCTTCGCCGGCTATGCGCTCTTTGAAGTGCCAAGCAACATCATTCTCGCCCGTGTCGGCGCACGCATCTGGATCGCGCGCATCATGATCACCTGGGGGATCGTCTCGATTGCGACGGCCTTTGCAACCGGCGCGACGAGCCTCACCATCGCCCGCTTTCTGCTCGGCGCGGCCGAGGCCGGCTTTTTCCCCGGCATCATTTACTACCTGACGCGGTGGGTGCCGGCGTCCGAACGCGCCGGCATGATCTCGCTGTTCATGAGCGCGGTGCCGATCTCGGCCCTGATCGGGGCGCCGCTGTCAGGTTTCATCCTCGATGCGACGGATGGCATGGGCGGGCTCAAGGGGTGGCAGTGGCTGTTCATCCTGGAGGCGATCCCGGCAGTGGTGCTCGGCATTGCAGCCGGCTGGTTCCTGACAGAGCGCCCGCAAGACGCGCACTGGCTGACGGCCAACGAACGTACAGCGCTTGCGGAGCGTCTGGCGCGCGATGAGGCGCAGATCGCAGACGGCACGCAGCCGACGCTTCTGCAGGCCCTCACCGACCGTCGCGTGCTGGCGTTGAGCCTCGTCTACTTCGGCATCGTCACCGGGCTCTACACACTGACCTTCTGGACGCCGCAGATCGTGAAAGCGTTCGGGCTGACGAACACGATGACCGGGTTCGTGGCGGCCATCCCGTTCCTGGCTGGCGCCATCGCCATGGTGCTCTGGGGCGCGCATTCCGACCGGACCGGTGAGCGGCGCTGGCACGTGGCGCTGCCGGCCTTCATCGGCGCCGCGGGCTTGATCGCTGGCAGCTACGACGCGATGCCGGCATTTGCCATGGCGACGCTGACGCTCGCCGGCATCGGAATCTTCTCGGCGCTGCCGACGTTCTGGACATTGCCCGCAACGATGCTGACCGGCACGGCGGCGGCGGCGGCGATCGCGCTGATCAATTCAGCCGGCAACCTGGGCGGTTTCGTCGGCCCCTATGTGGTCGGCTGGCTGAAGGGCGGCGGCCTTGCGACGGCCAACGCGGTGGCCGTTATTTCAGCCGCCATGGCGATGTCGGGCATCGTGGTCTTGATGATGGCCGGTGACGCGCGACGCGATGCGCCACACGTCCGCTGACGGCACATATGCGTGTGCGCGCCGCCAACACGTTCTGGCGCGCAGGCGGCGGCCGCATCCGCTGGCGCGGCGACGCCTGCGCTGCAATCACAACGGAATGTTGTCGTGCTTCTTCCAGGGATTATCGACAGTCTTGTTGCGCAGCATGTTCAACGCACGGCAAAGACGCTTGCGCGTCGCCGACGGCGTGATGACCTCGTCGATATAACCGCGCTCGGCAGCAACGAACGGATTGGCGAAACGCTTCTGATACTCGTCGATACGGGCCTTGATCTTGTCGGCGTCGCCCAGTTCCGAGCGATAGATGATTTCGGCGGCGCCCTTGGCGCCCATGACGGCGATTTCGGCCGTCGGCCAGGCATAATTCACGTCGCCGCGGATGTGCTTTGAACTCATAACGTCATAGGCGCCGCCGTAGGCCTTACGCGTAATGACCGTGACTTTCGGGACCGTCGCTTCCGAATAGGCAAACAGCAGCTTCGCACCGTGCTTGATGAGGCCGCCGTACTCCTGCGCCGTACCCGGCAGGAAGCCCGGCACGTCGACGAAGGTCAGGATCGGAATTTCAAAGCAGTCGCAGAAGCGCACGAAGCGGGCCGCCTTGCGCGAGGCGTCGCTGTCGAGCACGCCGGCGAGCACCATCGGCTGGTTGGCGACGATGCCGACGGTGCGGCCTTCCATGCGCGCGAAGCCGGTGACGATGTTGCGCGCGAACGCTTCCTGGATCTCGAAGAAATCGGCTTCGTCCACGACCTTCAGGATCAGTTCCTTGATGTCGTAGGGCTTGTTCGGGTTATCCGGGATGAGCGTATCGAGCGAGTGGT
>JBOFCQ010000403.1:0-3084 GCA_051646145.1 Hyphomicrobium sp. | reverse complement strand
TCTTTGCCGCGTGGCGCGTTCCCGACACACCGGAAGGACGATTTGAGATCCTCGTTTTGGCATTGTTTCTGTTCCTGGAACGGCTGAAAGTCACCCGGCCCGATGGGTCGGCGCTGGCCCGCGACGTGATTGAGGCGTTTGTGATCGACATGGACGATTGCATGCGCGAAATGGGAGTTGGCGATTTGACGGTGCCGAAGAAGGTCAAGCGTGCGGCCGCCGCCTTCTACGAGCGGTCGGGCGCCTATCGCGATGCGCTCGCTTCGGCCGATGCGGGTGCGCTGACGGATGCTATCGTGCGTCACGTCTACGGTGGCGACACGGCTCCTGAGGCGCGCCGCGGTGCGGAGCATGTGAGCGCTGCGGCCGCAACAGCGTGGCGCTCGCTTATGGCCGCATCCGACGAACGCGTGCGCTCTGGCGCGGTGCAGATTGAGGCCATGTCTGCGGGCGCTGCGGCGCATGACGTCAGCGCATCGCGCACAGCCGTCCTGTAAAATGGCAATGATCGTGCGCCGCTGGACATTGCGCCTGCATTTAGCTCTGACAACGAAAGGATGATCATGGAGCACCTTGCCGATTGGACCCATGATACGGCCGATATTCCGCAGCGCGGGCTCGAACGCCAGCGCGCCGTCGATCAGCCCGAGCGCGCGGCCATCGCGCGTGATCTCGGCCTGCAGGCCCTCGAGAAATTGAGCGCGAGCTATCGCATCACCTCCATCGCAGGTGGCGGCTGGCGGGTTGCCGGCACCATCGACGCCGACGTCGTGCAATCGTGCGTCGTGACGCTGGCGCCGGTGCCGGCCCATATTGCTGAAAGCTTTGACGTTGAGTTCTGGGAGGCGTCAGACAGACCACCCGCGGAAGGCGAACTCGCCGTGCTCGAGGGCGCCGATATCGAGCCGCTGGAGAACGGCGTCATCGCCGTCGGCCGCATCGTGCGCGAGACGCTTTCGGCGGCGCTCGACCCCTATCCGCGGGCCGAAGGCGCGGAATTCGAATGGACTGATCCAGCGCTTGCCGACCCGCTCAAAACCAGCCCCTTCGCCGTTCTGGGGAAACTCAAGGGCAACACCTGAGCGGTGCCTTGCGGCATGCGTGCATGAACGCCATTTTACGGTTGTTTCGCGTCCTAGACCGGCTAAGTTCCCCCCGATTTCAGCGGGTGGACATGGGCCAGAGCGCCCGCTCGCCCAGAGGCTGATCCTGCGCTGTGCGGTCTCATCGAGCCGTTGAACACGCAGGAGTTTTCGTCTCGCGGCCGGTCTCGGCTGCAAACAGGAAGACAGAACGTCTCAACCATGGCGAGCCCCAGAACCATCGCACTCGACGCCATGGGCGGCGATCACGGCCCAGAGGTCGTCGTACCGGGTGCCGCCCTGTCATTGGAGCGTCATCCGGACTTGCGTTTCGTTTTGGCGGGCGATGAAGCCCGCATCAACGCCATGCTGGCCAATCATCCGCGCCTCAAGGACCGCTCGCGCGTCGTCCATTCGACGCACGTGATCGGCATGGACGAAAAGCCGAGCCAGGCTCTGCGCAAGGGCAAGGGCTCCAGCATGTGGCTGGCAATCGACGCGGTGCGCAATGGCGAGGCGCATGCCGTTGTCTCGGCCGGCAACACCGGTGCGCTGATGGCGATGTCGAAAGTCATCTTGCGGCCTCTGCCCGGCATCGAGCGGCCGGCGCTGGCGGCGCTCTGGCCGACGGTCAAATCGGAATGCATCGTGCTCGACGTTGGCGCCAATATCGGCGCGACGGCGTTGAAGTTGACCGAGTTCGCGCTGATGGGCTCGGCGATGGCGCGTGCTATTTTCCACATCGAGCGTCCGAGCGTTGGCCTGCTCAATGTCGGCGTCGAAGATATCAAGGGCGTCGAAGAGGTGCGCGAGGCTCATGCTTTGCTGCGCAACACCGCCGACCTGCCACTCGAGTACAAGGGCTTCGTCGAAGGCGATCAGATTGGCCATGGCGCGGCGGACGTCATCGTGGTCGAAGGCTTCGCGGGTAACATCGCGTTGAAGACGGCGGAAGGAACGGCGAAACAGATCGGCGTTTATCTTCGCGGCGCCATGACGAGTTCCGTGCTGAGCAAACTCGGCGCAATGCTGGCGCGCGGCGGATTTAAAGTGCTCAAGGCAAAAATGGACCCGCGCCGCTTGAATGGCGGAACGTTCCTCGGTCTCAAGGGCATTGCGGTGAAGAGCCATGGCGGCACCGACGCGTTCGGTTTCGCGAGCGCCGTCGATCTCGCCTATGAGATGGCCGAATCCGGCCTGATCGAGCGTCTTTCCGCCGATCTAGAGGCGTTTCACCACAAGCTCGCGGCGCGCGAGGCGCAAAGCGTGCTGCCGCAATCCGCGACCGGCGGCTAGGCAGAAGGAAGGGCGTTTCAGTGGCTGTCATTCGATCCGTTGTCCGCGGCATTGGCGCAAGCCTGCCAAAGCGCATCGTCACCAACGACGAACTGGCCCGACGCATCGATACGTCGGACGAGTGGATTCGTGAGCGCACCGGCATCCGTCAGCGCCACATCGCCGACGATAGCGAAACCACATCCGTTCTCGGCGCGGCTGCCGCCAAGCAGGCCCTCGTGCGCGCTGGCATCGATCCCGTCGACATCGACCTCGTGATCTGCGCCACGGCAACGCCTGACCGCACGTTCCCGGCAACCGCTGTGCGCATTCAGCAAATGCTCGGCGTCACCAAGGGCGCCGCGTTCGACGTGCAGGCCGTGTGCTCGGGCTTTGTGTTCGCGATGACCATCGCCGACAACTTCCTCAAGACCGGGCAATTCAACCGCGCGCTCGTCATCGGCGCCGAAACGTTCTCGCGCATTCTCGACTGGGAAGATCGCGGCACATGCGTGCTGTTCGGCGATGGCGCCGGAGCCCTCGTGCTTGAAGCGCAGCCCCAGCACGGCACACAAGCCGATCGCGGTATCCTGTCGACGACCATCCGCTCGGATGGCCGCTTCGAAGATCTGCTCTATGTCGACGGCGGGCCTGGATCGACCAAGACGGTCGGTCATTTGCGCATGAATGGCCGCGAAGTCTTCCGCCATGCCGTGCAGAAGATTTC
>JBOFCQ010000393.1:0-2019 GCA_051646145.1 Hyphomicrobium sp. | reverse complement strand
CGGCCCGGCCCAGGTGAAGGCATAGCCGTGCCGGCCATTGCGGGTTGGCATGACGCAATCGAACATATCAACGCCAAGCCGCACGCTTTCGATGAGATCGAGCGGCGTGCCGACACCCATCAAATAGCGCGGCTTATCTTTCGGCAGATGCGGCAGCGTCTCACGGAGCGTCGCGATCATGGCGTCATGTCCCTCGCCGACCGCAAGTCCGCCGATGGCGTAGCCCGGAAAGCCCATATCGACGAGCGCCGTCGCCGAGCGCTTGCGCAGCTCAGCGTCGGTACCGCCTTGTACGATGCCAAAAAGCGCCTGACCGTGCGTCGCACTTCCAGCCGTGACATGGCCATCGAAGGCGCGCTTTGAGCGTTCGGCCCAGCGCAGCGACAGCTCCATCGCACGCTCAATGTCGCGCGTCTCAGCCGGAAGTTCGATGCATTCGTCGAACTGCATCTGAATGTCGGACCCGAGCAGGCACTGGATTTCGATGGATCGTTCGGGCGACAGCATGTGGCGCGATCCGTCGATATGCGACTGGAACGCGGCGCCCTCTTCCGTAATCTTGCGGATTTTCGACAGGCTCATCACCTGAAAACCGCCGCTGTCGGTGAGGATCGGCCCGTCCCAGCGCATGAACGAGTGCAGCCCGCCGAGTTTGGCGATGCGTTCCGCGCCCGGACGCAGCATCAGATGATAGGTGTTGCCAAGTAGGATATCCGCGCCTGCCGACTTCACCTGATCGGGATAGAGCGCCTTAACCGTCGCCACCGTTCCAACCGGCATGAAGGCCGGCGTGCGGATGACGCCGCGCGGCGTTTCAATCTCGCCGAGGCGGGCGAGACCGTCTTCGGTCTTGAGCCGGTATGCAAAGGGCGTGGCAGGTGTTTTCATCGGCGCTATGTGGCAGATCGCAGGTGCGCTGGAAAGAGCAGGCTCGCATCGCCGTAGGAATAGAACCGGTAGCCATGGCGAATGGCGTGGGCATATGCGCCTTGCATCGTCTCAAGGCCGGCAAACGCCGAGACGAGCATGAACAGCGTCGAACGCGGCAGGTGGAAATTGGTCATCAGCACGTCGATGGCGCGAAAACGATAGCCCGGCGTAATGAAGATCGCTGTCTCTCCTGCCCACGGCTCGATGACCCCGTGCGCGTCAGTCGCGCTTTCGAGCAATCGCAACGATGTGGTGCCGACGGCGACGATACGTCCGCCGCGCGCGTGGACGGCATTCAGCGCCGCCGCCGTGTCCGCTGAAACGGAACCCCATTCAGCGTGCATCTTATGGTCGGCGGTATCGTCGGCCTTGACCGGCAGGAATGTGCCGGCGCCGACATGCAGCGTCACGAAATGGCGCGAGATGCCGCGCTGATCGAGGGCCGCAAGCAACTCCTCTGTAAAATGCAGACCCGCCGTCGGCGCCGCGACGGCCCCGTCGTTTGCCGCGAACACGGTTTGGTAGGCGCAATCGTCATCGGCATCCGGCGACCGCTTCAGCGCGATGTAGGGCGGCAGCGGCATCACGCCCGCGGTGGCAATAGCGTCATCGAGTGCAGCGCCTGAAAGATCGAATGCGAGTTCGACTTCGCCCGCCTCGCCCTTGGTGGCAACCGTTGCATCGAGCGATCCTGCGAGACACATCGACTGGCTGTGACCGAGACGAAGCCTGTCGCCGACCTCAAGCCGCTTGGCCGGGCGCGCAAAGGCACGCCAGCGCGCGTCACCCACGCGCTTGGTCAAATTGAACGACACGTTCGCAGTCACGCCGCCGCGCTCACGGACACCGGCAAGCGCGGCGCGGATCACGCGCGTGTCGTTGAAAACCAATGCGTCTCCAGGGCGCAAAATCGTGACGAGATCGCGAACACCGCCATCGGACAGCGTTTTGCCCTCGACAACCAGCATGCGGGCGCTGTCGCGCGGAGACACGGGCCGCAGCGCGATGGCGTCCTCTGGCAACTCGAAATCAAACAGATCTGTCCGCACAGTTTTGCGCCTTGAATTACAATGCGTTGGGATCACAACG
>JBOFCQ010000362.1:0-3560 GCA_051646145.1 Hyphomicrobium sp. | reverse complement strand
ACGAAGGCCGCCAGCGTGCCGATGTTGACCAACTCCGCCAAGGCCGCGAGCGGCATGAAGCCGGCGGCAATCGCCATCACGACGCCGCAGATGACTGTGGTGCGCACCGGCGTCTGCGTGGTCGGATTGACGGCTGCGAAATAGTCCGGCAGCAGGCCGTCGCGCGAGATGGCGACGATGATGCGCGTCAGGCCGTAATAGAGCACCAGCATAACCGTCGTCAGGCCGAAGATGACGCCTGTCGCGACCAGAGCCGAGGCCCAGTTGTAGCCGATGGTTTGCAGCGCATGGGCAACCGGCGACGACACATTGAGCGAGGGATAGGGCACGATGCCGGTCAGCAGGCCGGAGACGAGGATGTAGATCAGCGTGCAGAACCCGAGCGACCAGATGATGCCTTTTGGCACATCGCGCTGCGGATCGTGCGCCTCTTCCACCGCCGTCGATACGGCGTCGAACCCAACGTAGGCGAAGAAGACGAGGCTTGCGCCGGCCAGCACGCCAACCGTCTTGCCATCGGCCGTATGGTCGAACCAGCCGAACGGCATGAACGGCGACCAGTTCTCCGGATTGACGTTGAACATGGCGACACCGACGAAGACGGCGATGGTCAGCAGCTTGACGAACACCATGGCGGCGTTGAGCCGGGCGCTTTGCTTGATGCCGACGATCAGCATGACCATGAGCGCGAGAATGATGAGCACGGCGGGCAGATTGACATAGCCGCCGGCTGCCGGCCCGCGTGTCAGGTAGTCCGGCAGACCGAGGCCGACAGCCGTCAGCGCGTTGTTGAAGTATCCCGACCAGCCATTGGCGACGGCCGCAACCGAAACACCGTATTCGAGGATCAGATCCCAGCCGATGATCCAGGCCATGAACTCGCCGAAGGCCGCATAGGAATAGCCGTAAGCGCTGCCGCAGCCGCCAACCATGGCCGCGAGTTCCGCATAGGCGAGCGCCGCGAAGGCGCAGGCGAGCCCGGCGACGACAAACGAAAGGACGACGGCGGGCCCGGCCTGGGTGGCGGCCGCAAGTCCCGTCAGCACGAAAATGCCGGTGCCGATGATGGCCCCGATGCCGAGCAGCGTCAGATCGAGCGCGCTCAGACAGCGCTTGAGGCCGTGATCCTCGCCATTGCCATGGCCCAACAACGGCTTGCGGCGCAGCAGTGCGTTCATGGCGTGATCTCCCCCGAGACAAAGCCCGACACCCTAGGCCGAGGGTCGATTCGAACGCAAGCCTGCGCGCGACGACACCTGCACGCATTTTTGGCAGAGGTTAAAGTTATCGCAGCCGATGCGAGGTCCACGCGACAATGCGCATGCGGGCGCCGTTCCAATCGCGCGCCAACGCAAAGGGGCACGGAGGGCAAAGCCGCTCTCGCGTCTTGACGTCTTGAAACGGAGGAAGGATCAAAACGGGCGCAGCGTAATCATAAGCACGCTGAAGGCGCAGCCTGATGTTTCGCGGCAGCGGCGAGTGGCGACGGATGCCACGGAGTGGCATCCATCACAGCGAAAAGACTGCAGTGTCGTGTGCGCCCTTTAGGAGGCGCACCGCCACATGCGGGATCGCCGCATTCTGATTTAGCGGCCCTGCGATGCCGCGAGGCACTCGGTCATATAGACCCGTTCCATACGGGCCAAGTCGTCCGGCACGCGATCGCCGCTTTCACGATACTGACGAATACGCTCTTGCACGAGGGCGTAGCAGCGCCGGGGATCATCTTCCGACTGTTCCATCTGCTGCACCAGCTCGGCGATATCACCACCGCCCATTTGCTGTGACATGGCGTGTAACCTTTTCCCGCTGTGTCGCGCTCTGAATACCGGCCCTTTAAGACGGCGTTTTGATCAGAGCGGATCGTTGCTGATTCAAGATCCGAACCGATAGTCTACCTCAAGATTCCCTCTTCGGCAGCGTCGAACCGGACCACGATTTCAAATGCAGGTTAAAAGATGCTCAAAAGCCATGAATGGCGCATGAACACTTTTGGCACGCGTATGCGACCCGCATCGAGGGGGCAAAAAGCAACCGATCGTGGCGAGACGCGGGCTGCGGAAAGATCATCTTGTGCAACGCATCTTTTTGCGCTGCACAGCGGCATAAAATCATCACGCTGTTCAGGCGCCGCGAGAATGCATTGATTGAACCACGCTTTCTCGTCTGCTAGGGCTCCCGCATCGCATCAAGGAATTCAACGACATGATCCCGCGCTATTCACGTCCCGAGATGGTCCGCATCTTCGAACCCGAAACTCGCTTCCGCATCTGGTTCGAGATCGAAGCGCACGCCGCGGCCGCAATGGCGGACATCGGCATGATCCCGAAAGAGGCCGCCGCGACGATCTGGCGCAACGGTTCGGCCGCCACATTCGACGTGGCGCGCATCGACGAAATCGAGGCCGTGACCAAGCACGACGTCATCGCGTTCCTAACCCACCTTGCCGAACATGTCGGGCCGGACGCGCGCTTCGTGCACCAGGGCATGACGTCGTCGGACGTGCTCGACACCTGCCTCAATGTGCAACTCGTGCGCGCCGCCGACATCCTGATCGCCGACATCGACCGCGTGCTGGCCGCACTCAAAACGCGGGCGTTCGAACACAAGGACACGCTGACCATCGGGCGCAGCCACGGCATTCATGCGGAGCCGACGACGTTCGGCGTCAAACTCGCCTTCGCCTATGCCGAATTTCAGCGCAACCGCGCACGCATGCTCGCCGCGCGGGCAGAGGTCGCAACCTGCGCCATTTCCGGCGCGGTCGGCACGTTCGCCAACATCGATCCGCGCGTCGAAGCCTATGTCGCCGACAAGCTTGGTCTCGCTGTCGAGCCCGTGTCGACACAGATCATCCCGCGTGACCGGCATGCCATGTTCTTCGCGACGCTCGGCGTCGTCGCCTCGTCGATGGAACGGCTGGCGATCGAGATCCGCCATCTGCAGCGTACCGAGGTGCTCGAGGCGGAGGAATATTTCTCGCCCGGCCAGAAGGGCTCGTCGGCCATGCCGCACAAGCGCAATCCGGTGCTGACGGAAAACATCACCGGCCTCGCCCGTATGGTGCGCGCCTATGCGCTGCCGGCCATGGAAAACGTGGCGCTGTGGCATGAACGCGATATTTCGCATTCGTCTGTCGAACGCATGATCGCGCCGGACGCGACCGTGACGCTCGACTTCGCACTGAACCGCTTGGCCGGCGTGATCGAAAAACTGGTCATCTATCCAGAGACGATGAAGCGCAATCTCGACAAGCTCGGCGGTTTGCATAATTCACAGCGCGTGCTGCTGGCGCTGACGCAGGCCGGGGCCTCGCGCGAGGACGCCTACGCCCTCGTACAGCGCAACGCCATGAAGACATGGGAGCGCGGCCTCGACTTTCTGACCGAACTCAAGGCCGATGCCGACGTGACGGCGAAAGTGCCGGCGGCCGCCCTCGAAGACATGTTCGACATCGGCTATCACACGAAGCACGTCGATACGATCTTCAAGCGGGTCTTCGGCTGACGGCGATTTGCTGCAGCGCAGCGCGAGGGCCTGTCCACCCGCAAGCGCTGAGC
>JBOFCQ010000355.1:0-2569 GCA_051646145.1 Hyphomicrobium sp. | reverse complement strand
GCAGAACTTTGAGAATATCGCGATCCTGAGCCGAGATCAGCGCGTCGTGCTCGCCCGCCAACGCCCGGTCGAGCCAGCGCGCGAAATGGGGCACCGGCGACAGCGTGACGAAGCTCTTCAAGGTCGGCAATTCCTTGGCCAGTTCCTCGACCACCTGCTTCAGCAGGAAGTTGCCGAATGAAATGCCTTTGAGGCCGTCCTGGCAGTTCGAGATCGAATAAAAGACCGCCGTCGTCGGATCGCTGACGGCGTCCCCCGAACGCGCTTCGAGAACCGGCGCGATGGCGCCCGGAATATCGCGCATCAGCGCCACTTCGACGAAGATCAGCGGCTCGTCGATGAGCGAGGGATGAAAGAAGGCGAAGCAGCGGCGATCGTGCGGATCGAGGCGGCGGCGCAAATCTTCCCAGCCCTTGATCTCGTGCACCGCCTCATAGGCGATGATCTTTTCGAGAATGGCCGCCGGCGTTTGCCAGTCGATGCGCCGCAACACCAGAAACCCGCGGTTGAACCAGGTTTGCAGCAGGTGATCGAGATCGGCTTCGACGGAGGCGAGGCTTTTGTCGGTCTTCAAGGCGCGCAACAGATCATGGCGCAGCGCCACGATCTCGGCGGTTGCGCCGGGCGCCAGATTGAGGCGGCGGAAGAATTCGCGGCGCGGGCTTTCAACCGCGCCCTGCAAGGCCCGCAACGCCACGTCGCTCGGGCGCGCGATATAGGCTTGCGCCGCCCGCATGACGGCGCTTGCATCGGCACCGAGTTCATCGGCCAGGAAAATCAGGAACGCGCGCCGCTCGTCGAACGTCGCTGCCCTCAGCCTGTTCAGCAACTGGCGTGCGATGGCGACACCTGACGCTTCACCCCGCCCCGACATCAGCGCCCGCGACAGCGCTTCGATGTTGCGTTCCTCGCCCGGGCCGAACAGCGCCTTCGGCAGAAGCGCCCGGCTTTGCTCGGCAACGGTATTCAGAAGTTCCTGCAAAAAGGAGACGTTCACGGTGTTGTCCTGTCCTTTGGCCCAATCCGGGTGCATGCGCGCCCGGTCACATCGGTTCATTCCAGACTAGGGCAGTATAAGGCCTCCGCGTGACGCGGGGATAAGTGTTTACAATTCGTCAACCATACGGGTTCAGCATGGATGCGTTGTCCAAGTTGTAGGGGCCCGCCGCGCATGGAAGACACCGTTTCACTGGGACGGCCGACATCGAGCCTCGCTGAGGCCAAGAACGACACGGGTCGCGTGGCGTTCTGCGGCCCCTATGTGCTGTCGGCCATTACCGGGTTCGGCATCTCCAAAATCGAAGACGTGATCCGCGCCGGGCGCGACATCCCGGCCGGCCGCCGGCCGATCGTGCGCGGCACCTATGCCGACGAGGTCGAGGCCGCACTTTGCCATTTCGGCTATCGCATGGTGCTGAAAGAGAGCCACCTCGACAAGGCCCGCAAGGAGCGGCCGACCGTTTGGACCTGGATGCAGAAGCCGCGCAATGCGTGGGCCTACTACATTCTGGCCATTCACAAGGGCAAGGAAGGCCATTGGATTCTCGTCAAGGGTGTCAAGATGTGTGACACCTTCACGGAAGGAAAGTGGACGTTCGTCGTCGACGGCCCGCACCGCGGTTGCCGAATCATGGAAATATTCGAGGTGAAAAAGGATATCGACGCCTGACGCCTGTTCTCCGGCGCGTGTCGTCCAGCGCCTGTCGTGCGGCGCTTGACGTCTGCGGCTGGCGGCGCAATCGCTTCCGGACACGCGGGCGGCATTTTGATGTGATCGAGAGGAACCGACCTGATGCTTTTCGGCGGCTTTCTCACCTCCCTCCTGACGCTCGTTGCTGTCGCCTGGGGCTGGACCGCGCGCCGCCGCATCCGCGAACTGAAGGATCGTCTGGCGCGCGTCGAAACGCGCCTCGATGAAATCGGCCAGGAACTGCGCTGGCAGCGCGCAGAGCGGCAAGGCGATGCCAGCAAGTCCGAAGGCCCCGTGTTCGGACCCGATCAGGGTCTTGTCCGCCCGGCCGTCATCAAGGCTGAAACGCCGCCCGAGGGCAAACGCACGTCGGTGCCACCGATCTCGCCCACCGATGCGTCTCCGCAACCTGCCGACGCCGAGCCAAGCCAACAGTCGGTGCCGCCCATCGCCGGCGCCGCCAGCGCAAGCAACGGCACCAACGACGAACCGAAATCCTTCCCCAAAACGGAAAGCCTGGAAGAGCGCCTTGGCACCCGTTGGGCGGTGTGGGCGGGCGGCGCGGCGCTGGCGCTCGGCGGCCTCTTTCTGGTGCGCTACTCGATCGATGCTGGGCTCGTCGGTCCGGGCGTGCGCGTCGCGCTCGGCGCATTGCTCGCAGCAGCACTCGTCGCGGCGGGCGAAGCCATGCGCCGCAACGGCGTGCCGAGCGCCATCAACGCGCTCGACGCCCTACCCCAGGCGCATATCCCAAGCGTACTGACGGCCGCGGGCACGACCGTCGCCTTCGGCACCATTTACGCCAGTCACGCGCTCTATGGCTTCATCGGCGCCGGACCGGCCTTCCTGCTGCTCGGCGCAACCGGCGTCGCGACCATG
>JBOFCQ010000346.1:0-4494 GCA_051646145.1 Hyphomicrobium sp. | reverse complement strand
CCAGCCGGTGCGCGGTGACGACGGCGCGCCGGTCGCCATCACGGTCACGTCGCACGCCCTGGTCGATGACGGCAGCGGCCGCGACTACGCGCCGGCGCTGTCGGCCGCCGGGTCCGGTATCGCGGTTGCCTGGGTCGATAGCCATCCTGGCTCATCCGATGGCGGCAGCGACGGCCAGACACTCAATCTCAGCCTCTACAGTGGACATGGCCGCGCGCTTCAGTCGGAACCCATTACCATTGCCTTGACGACTTCGCCTGGCTCGACGCTGAGCGACATCGACCTCGAAAGCTATGGCGCAGCGGACGGCTGCTGCGGCGGCGACGTCGATGTGGCCATCGTTTGGGTGAGCGATGCGGACAATGACGGGTACGGTACCGTCAACGGCCAGCGCTTTGGCCTAAAAGACATCGACAGCAAGAAGGATAAGTCCGACACAGACGCGAATGCGGCAGATGCCTCGGACGAGACGTCCAGCGACGGATCGGGTTCGGGTGACGAGGAGCACGGTTCTGGCGAGGGCACGACCTATCGCACCACGCTCGATGTCGGGTCGGTCCACGGCCGCGCGCCGGATCTCGCGGCTCTCGGTGCGCATGCGATGGCCATTGGCTGGCTGGAACATGTCGCGCGCCCCGCGTCGGTCGAGGCGAGCGGCGGCAGCGATGCGACGACAACCGACGTAGCGGCCACAGAGGTCGACACGTCGTTGGAAGTCGTGCGCGCCATCGTCATGCGTGACGGCACGCCCGGCGGGCTTGCGCTCGACCTTTCCGCTTTTATGCCTGACGGCGTTGCAAAAGGCACCGAACCGGAATTGCTCGGCACGGCGGACGGCGACCTCGTCATCGGGTGGATCAGCGGCGAGAAAGACAGCTACAGCGCCAGCATGGCGGTGTTCCGCGCAACCGGCGACGGCGGATGGGTCACGCCCGAATCCGCGGTCGTGCTGCGCCATTTTGACGACAAGCCGGACGACATCAACTTCGCGCTGACGAGCGAGGACGGCCAACCGGCTCTGCTGTTGACATGGCGCGATAGTGGCGACCTGTCGGCCCAGACGTTCGATCTCGACGGCGCCGCGCACGCGGCCGCGTTCGACATCGATACCGACGGCGACAGCGGGTCATCGGGCGACGGCGCCGGCACGACCGAAGATTTCGCGGCGGCCGTCACCGACGCTGGTCACATCATCGTCGTCTATACGGAGCGCGATGGCGACGATACCGACATCACGGCGCTGATCATTGATCCTGCTGGAATCTCTTCGGGCGGTTCCGACAGCGACGGCGAAACTGGAAACAGCGGCCCCGGCAATGGCGGCGGGAGCGGCGGCGCGGTTGTCGCGGATGCCATCAGCGTCGATTTCGACGGCGACGCGATCATGTTCGCCGCTGATGCCGATCAGCCGACCAGCGCTGCAGACATCGCGGCGCTCAGCCTGTCGACGGCGACCTTCACGGTGGCCGACGTCACCGAGACCATCGAGACCTTCAATGCGCCGCCGGCGAACCCGGCTATCGTGACCTCGTCGGAGGCCTCGTACTACGACGACGATCAGACGATCGACGACACCATCAATATGCTGGACGATCAGATCGCGTTTGTCGGCGCCTTCGGCGGCGATCTCGACGCGGTGCTCGATAGCGCCAGCTTCGCCAACGACAACGCGGCCGATGAGCCCAACTCGATCGACAGCGTGTTCCAGTCGCTGCAGTTCGCCAATGCACTGAGCGCGGACGTTAACGAACACATTATTACGTTCGACGCGGCGAATGTCGCGACGATACGAGATCTCGATCCAATTTAGACGGCCGGCCGCGCGGTTCGCGGCGAAATTTGCAGGTGTCTGAAAGGACAGACGTGAGACTGGCATAATGATTGCGACGTGCGGGCGCTCCGAAGCGGCGGATTTCAAATCGGGCGTAGTGTCTTAGTTGAGTTGAAGGGGCTGTTGCGATGGGCGGCGAGCGGAAAGTGGGCGTTGTGCGGGCGGCGATGGGGCCCCTGGCGCCATTGGTGCCAACGGTCGGTCTGATCTCCTGCGTCGTGAACGTGCTCGCGCTTACCGGCTCGTTCTACATGCTTCAGGTTTACGATCGCGTTCTGGCAAGCCACAGCGTGCCGACGCTGATGGCGCTGTCCGCGCTGGCCATCGGCCTCTACGTGTTCCAAGGTGCGCTTGAAATCATTCGTGGTCAGATCTTTATCCGCGTCGCCAGCCGCATGGACCGTCATTTGTCCAGCAAGGCCCATGAGGCCTCCATGCGCCTACCGCTCTACGGCGGATCGCGCTCCGAAGCGCTCCAGCCGCTGCGCGATGTCGATACCGTGCGCTCGTTCATGGGCGGCCCGGGTCCGGTCGCGCTCTTCGACGTGCCGTGGATGCCGCTCTACATCGGCTTTGTTTTCCTGCTGCATCCCGTGCTCGGCATGGTGACGGTAGCCGGCGCGCTTGTCATGCTGGCGCTGACGCTGGCAACGGAAAAGCTGGTGCGCAAGCCATCTGCGGATGCTGGCGTCTCCGGCGCCGAGCGCGCAAATCTGGCGCAGGCGAGTGAGCGCAATGCTGAAGTTCTCAAAGCCATGGGGTTTGGCCACAACCTCGGCCGGCGCTTTGCCGCCGCCAACGAACGCCATATCGCAGCGCAGGAAAAGCTGAGCGATCTCGGCGGCGGCATGTCTGTTGCCTCCAAGGTGTTCCGCATGTTGCTGCAGTCGGCGCTGCTCGGCGTCGGCGCGTACTACACGATCAAGGGTCAGATGTCGGCCGGCGCCATTATCGCCGTGTCGATTGCGGCCTCGCGCGCCTTGGCGCCGATCGAAGTGGCGATCGGCAACTGGAAAGGCTTTGTCGCCGCGCGCCAGTGTGCCGAACGCCTCGACAAAGTGTTCAAGGGACTGCCGCGCCAGGAAGAGCCGCTCGATCTTCCCAAGCCGACGAAGGCGCTGACGGTCGAAGCATTGTCGGTGGCGGTCCCCGGCACGTCGCGTATGGTACTGGCCCAGGTCTCGTTTGAAGTGCAGGCCGGGCAGGCGCTTGCCGTGATCGGGCCGAGTGCTGCCGGCAAGTCATCGCTGGCGCGGGCGCTGGTCGGTGTCTGGGCGCCGGCGCGTGGCGCTGTGCGGCTCGACGGCGCGGCGCTCGAGCGCTGGTCCGTGCCGGCGCTTGGCGCACACATTGGATACATGCCGCAGGACGTCGATCTTTTCGAAGGTTCGATCACCGACAACATCGCACGCTTTGCGGAAGCCCCCGATACGGCCGCCGTGCTCGAAGCGGCGCGCGCGGCCGACGTGCACGAGATGATCTTGCGGCTGCCGAACGGCTACGAAACGCGCATCGGCGATCGCGGCACCACGCTCTCGGCCGGGCAGCGCCAGCGGATCGGCCTCGCCCGCGCACTCTACGGCGATCCTTTCCTCGTCGTGCTGGATGAGCCGAACTCCAATCTCGACGCCGACGGCGATGCCGCCCTGCTGAAGGCCATCGAACGGATCAAGGCGCGCGGCGGCGTGGCGATTATCGTCGCGCACCGGCCGGCGGTGCTTCATGCCGTCGACCTGGTCGCGGTGTTCGGCAACGGACAAATGACCGCGTTCGGACCGCGCGACGAAGTCATTCGCAAGGCGACCAAGCCGGTTGCTGTTGCGGCGACGGGCGGCGGCGGATAGTCGGGGCCGACGCAACACGCACCGACGACGACAATCTGGAATTGAGTGAGCACATTCGACCATGACCCACCCCAACCGTAACGAAGCCGGCTTCAAGCTCGAGTCGACGCTGCGCAAGCGGCTCATTCTCGGCAGCCTGCTGACGGTGCTGCTCGTTGGCGGGCTCGGCGGCTGGGGCGCAATGGCGTCGCTCTCGAGTGCCGTCATCGCGCCCGGCGTCATCGTGGTCGAGGGCAACGACAAGAAGGTGCAGCATCCGACCGGCGGCGTGATAGGGGAAATCCTGGTGCGCAACGGCGTCGCCGTTGAGGCAGGACAGGTTCTGCTGCGCCTTGATGCAACGCAAACGCGGGCGGCGCTTGGCGTCGTCGTTTCACAGATCGAGCAGCTGCAGGGCCGCAAGGCGCGGCTCGAGGCGGAGCGCGATCAGGCCGCTGAAGTGGTGTTGCCGCACGGCTTCGCGCATGCGTCCGAAGACGCGGCCCGTATCGCTGAAAGCGAACGCCGGCTGTATCGTGCCCGCATCAGCGCCAAGGACGGTCAACGGTCGCAGTTGAACGAGCGCGTCGGTCAGTTGCGCAAGGAAATCGAGGGATTGTCGGCTCAGTTGACGGCCAAGGCATCGGAAGTGAAGCTGATGCGCGAGGAACTCGACCGCGTCTCCGATATGCAGAAGAAAAATCTGGTGCCGGTGACGCGCGTTCTGACAGCGGAACGCGACGTGACGCGTCTCGATGGCGAGCGCGGCATGCTGGTCTCGAACATCGCCCGCGCCGAGGGTCAGATCAGCGAAATCCAGATCCAGATGATCTCTCTCGA
>JBOFCQ010000012.1:0-4885 GCA_051646145.1 Hyphomicrobium sp. | reverse complement strand
CGGCCCGGTGGTCGCGGCCACAGCATCGATGTCGGAGAGGGTGAGACCAGCGTCCTGTACCGCCGCCTTGATCAACTGATCCAGGCATTCGATGTGCGCCCGGGCGGCAATTTCGGGCACGACCCCGCCATAAAGCGCGTGCGCGGCGAATTGCGAACGGACGACACTCGACAGCACCTGACCGCGCCCCGCCCCATCGCGCGACACGACCGCCGCCGCCGTCTCGTCGCAACTTGTCTCAATGCCGAGCACGACCAAACGATCGCCATTCATGGGGGCTGGCGGCGACATGCTTAATCCGCTGAATAAGGTTGGAATTGCGTTTCCGTCATATTGCGGCATACCTATCGCCGCGTCGACCGTCCTCGCCTAGCATTTGGAGAAAGACACGTGCAAGTTTCGATGCTCCGTATCGGCACCCGTGGCTCGCCGCTGGCGCTGGCGCAGGCCCACGAGGTCCGTGCCCGTCTGGCCACCGCCCACGGCCTTTCCGCCGAGGACATCTCGATCCGTGTGATCAAGACGACCGGCGATCAGATCCTCGACCGTCCACTTGCGGAAATCGGCGGCAAAGGGCTGTTCACCAAGGAAATCGAAGACGCGCTTCTCGCGAACGAGATCGATATCGCCGTCCATTCCATGAAGGACATGCAGACCGCATTGCCCGACGGTTTGAAGCTCGGCGCGACGCTGATGCGTGAAGACGTGCGCGATGCGTTTCTCTCGCTGGCGTACGCCTCGCTCGACGAGGTGCCGGCCGGTGCCGTCGTCGGCACGTCGTCTCTGCGCCGGCAAGCCCAGCTTTTGAACGCGCGGCCCGACCTCACGGTCGTCGGCTTTCGCGGCAATGTGCAGACGCGGCTGAAAAAGCTGCAGGATGGCGTTGCCGCGGCGACATTCCTTGCCGTCGCCGGGCTCAATCGGCTGGGCCTATCAGAGCGCATCACCGCGCGCATCGATACGGATGTGATGCTGCCGGCCGTTGCGCAGGGCGCCATCGGCCTTGAAATCCGCGCCGACGACACGGCGACCGCCGACGCCATCGCGCCGCTCAATCACGACGCATCGGCGCAGGCTGTCACCGCCGAGCGCGCGTTTCTCGCCCGGCTCGAAGGTTCGTGTCGCACGCCGATTGCAGGGCTTGCCGAACTGCAAGCGGGCATGCTGCGGTTCCGCGGGGAAATCCTGTCGCCGGATGGGCGCAAGGTGTGCCGCGTCGAACTGACGGGCTCTCCCCATGACGCCCATAATCTGGGGCTCGCCGCCGCCGACGACATCATCGCGCGCGCCGAGCCCGAACTTCTGATCAGGTCCACGACGTGAAGCATATTCTAGTCACCCGCCCCGAACCCGATGCCTGGACGTCCAAGATCCAGATGGAGAACTTGGGCCTCAAGGCATCCCTGGCGCCGCTCATCGAGATCGCCTTCGACGAGATCTCCCCCGACGCGCTCGAGGGCGCCAAGGGTCTCATCGTCACCAGCCGCAATGCCATGCGCAGCTTGGCGCTGTCGACGCTGCTCGACCGCATCTTGCACATGCAGGTGTATGCCGTCGGCGAAGCGACCGGGCTTGCCGCCAAGGAACTCAAATTTGCCAACGTCACCGCGGCGCGCGGAACGGCGGAAGACCTGGTGCCGGTCATCGCCGAACGCCATCGCGGCAAGCCCGGCCATCTGATCCATCTGGCCGGCGACCACGTGGCAACGGACCTCGTCGGCGATCTCGCCGCCGAAGGGGTCAGCGTCCGCACCGTCGTCGTCTATCGGTCGATCGCCGCCGAAGTGCTGCCGCCCCTGGTTAACGGCGGGCTCAAGACGGGGGCCATCGACGCGGTGGCGCTAATGTCGCCGCGAACCGCCGAAATCTGGTCTGCGCTTGCCGACAAGTCGGGACTTGCCTCGCAATTGCCGAACATCACGCATATTTGCCTGTCCGAGGCGGTGGCGGACAAGTTGCAGCACATTCCCAACGCACGCATTGAAATTGCTGTGCAACCGAACGCGCAAGATTTTCTTGCCCTCATCCGCAGACTAGCCGAACAGTCAACCTGAGAGTAAATAACGATCGGATAGAAGCTGACGCGCGCGACGGGTTGCGCCGCGCCGGCAAACGGCAATTCCCCCCGCCGGATCTATCGCGAGCAGTTTGGAGGCGTAACGCTCCCCATGACCGACAAGAAAAACGATCCGAAACTCGACACGGCAGGCGGCCGGCGCCCCATCACCACGCTCGATCTGAAGGCGACCGAGATCAAGGTGACGCCGATTTCCGAAAGCAAGACGACAGCCGCGCGCGCAGCCTCTGCGACGGCCTCGGCAGCACCCGTCGCCACCGCGCCATCAGCTCCCGCACCTGATCTGCCGCTTGCGAACACCGTGCCGCTGCCGGCGCCGGCGCGGTCGTATTGGGTGCCGTCGAACACGCAGACGACAGCCACCTCCGGCACGGCTGCCGCACCCAAGTATCAGGCCGCGACAGGCTTCGGCGGCAACGCGGCATCAGCCGCGAAGGTCGCGGCGTCCGCAACGCCAACCGGCAGCACCCAAGGCAGCGCGGCCAAACCGGCCGCCACCACATCCGAATCCAAATCTGCGCCAGTGCAAAGTAAGGCGGAGCCTCAGATGATCGTCAAAAAGCGTGGCGGATTTTTCTCGCACCTCGCGGCAAGCCTGATTGGCGGCGCTATCGCACTTACCGGCGGTCAGTGGCTCATTCCGCACTTGAAGGACGCCGGCATCAATCTGCCGATCGCGGATGCGACGGCGCCGCTGCAGGATCGCCTCGCCAAGCTTGAGCGGAATGCGGACACAGGCGCCATCGTCACCAAGGTCTCGAACGCCGAGGCGCGCCTCGCGGCCGTTGAGAAATCGATCGGCCGCATCGCGGATATCGAAAACGCTCAGGCCCGCCTGGTCGCTGAAACGAAGGCCGCGCTCGCGGCAAGCGCCAGCGATGCCGGCGGCCCCGACCAGGGCGAACGCCTTGTGCAGCTCGAAAACAAGTTCAAGGCGCTTGAAACCGCGGGCGCCAACGATCCGTCATCGGGACGCTTAGAACAGCTCGCGGCCTTGACGGGCAAAGTTGCCGACCTCGAAACCAGCCTCGCGACGCAACTCGGCGCTTTGCGCAAAAGCGTTGCGCAGGATGTCGAGGCACGCGTGGTGGCGTCGGCGGAAGCCAGCGAAGCCGCGCGCTCGGGGACATTGCGTATCGACCGCGACGTCGCCAACGTCAAAACGGAAACCGTGCGCATTGCCGAGCGGCTGCAGGCCTTGAAGACTGACAACGATCGTCTCGCGGAAACCTTGAAGCTGACGCAGGACGAGAACACGGCGCTCAAAGCGGCGCTCGAGGCGCTGCGCGCGAATGTCGCCAAGCCCCAGGACGTTGCAACGGCCATCACGCCCGTGACGTCGAAAATGGCGGCGCTCGAGGAAAACGTGCAGCGCGTTCTCAAAGCTGAAAACGATCGCCGCGCGAACGCCGAACGCATCGTGCTGTCTCTCGAACTCCAGAACCTGAAGCGCGCCGTCGATCGCGGTCAGCGCTACGACGTGGAGTTTGCCGAGGTTGAAAAGGCTGCTGCCGGCAAGGTCGATCTCGCAGCACTCGGCAAGTACAAGGAGCAGGGCGTTCCGCCACTCGCCGACCTCACCCGTGAATTCCGCGCCAATGCCAACGCCATCGTCGATGCCGCGCGCGAGCCGGCCGACGGTACGGTGCTCGACCGCCTGCTCGCCGGTGCGAAGTCGGTCGTCAAGGTGCGCAAGGTCGATCATGCGCCTGACGACAAGAGCCCTGAAGCCGTCGTCGGCCGCATGGAGGTGGCGCTGAAGGAAGGCCGGCTTGCCGATGCGCTGAAGGAATCCGGTGAACTTGCGCCGAAATCCAAGGAACAGGCGACCGCCGTGCTCGACAAGATCGCGGCGCGCGCCACCGTCGAACAGGCCCTGGCGACGGTTGAAGCCCAGTTGAAGACATCATTGAGCGCCACGCCGGACACCACCGGCAAGAGCACGGAATAACGTCGCAGAGGTTCGCATCATGTTGCGTCTTGTCGCCTATCTTGTGGCTATTGCGCTTATCGCGACCGGCCTCGCGTGGCTCGCGGATCGCCCCGGCACCATCGAAATGCAGTGGCAGGGTTACGCCATCGAGACCACGGTGTTTCGCGCCACCGTCATTCTCGCAGCGATCGTGGCCGCCAGCATTTTTGCCTGGTCGATCCTGAAGACGATCTGGAACAGCCCGTCGGTGCTCGGCCAGCGCGTCGTGCGCCGGCGCGAAAAGCGTGGCATCGAAGCGTTGTCGGGCGGTTTGATCGCCATTGGATCGGGCGATGGCGCCAGCGCGACACGCTATGCGCTGCAGGCACGCAAATCGCTGCCGCATGAACCGTTGACGCATCTCTTGCGCGCGCAGGCAGCGCAGCTATCGGGCGACCGCGCCACGTCACGCCGGATTTTCGAAGCCATGCTGGCCGCGCCTGAAACCGAGCAACTCGGATTGCGCGGCCTCTTTCTTGAAGCCCAGCGCGAAGGCGCCAATGAAGCCGCGCGTCAGTTTGCCGAACGCGCGCTGCGCGCCAATCCCAAGCTCGACTGGTCGACGGAAGCGTTGTTCGACCTTCAGTGCAAACAGAAGGAATGGTCGGGCGCCCTCGAAACGCTGGCGCTGTCGAAGCGTCATGGCCATATCGACAAAGCCGTCGCCGACCGCCGCCGCGCGGTGTTGCTCGCCGGACTGGCGCAGGACGCAGAGGACGGCGACACGGAAAAGGCGCTGACGATGGCGCTGGAAGCGCACGCGCTGGCGGGAGATCTCATTCCGGCAGCCGCCGTCGCCGGACGCATTCTCGCCGCGCGCGGCAACACGTCAAAAG
>JBOFCQ010000288.1:0-7000 GCA_051646145.1 Hyphomicrobium sp. | reverse complement strand
TTGCCGGTCGCGTGCATCTTACGCACCTGATCGGATGTCAGAATGACATCGCGCTGTTCATAGTCTTCGAGCATTTCGCCGTTTGCCTGATCCTTGACCAAGCTGGTGATGAGCGAAACCGCGTATGAAAAATCGTTGGCTTCGGCGCGCGGGTGGAAATGCTTGAGGATCGATTCCGAACCGTCGTCGATCGTCAGCGCAACCGGCTGCTTCGGTAGGATCGTCGGATCTTCCGACACCATGTATCCGAGAAGCGACGACGTCGAGACGGTGCTGAAGCCGGACTGCTTCAGGAAGGCGAAGAGCTCATCGAGGTACGCGGTCGAATTGATCCAATCGGTTTTGCCGGACTGATGCGCGCCATCGACGAAGCGATGGAAGGCCAGAACGGGCACGATCTTGTCGGTCGCATCAAGCGTGCCGGATTTGTAGAGATCTGCGAGGCAGACGAGCGTCCACACGCTGGCGTCGGCGGCAAAAAGGGCCGGCTCTAAACGCTTGCTTGGATATTTGGCTGGCGCGGGTGCGGGCGGATCAAGGACGATGTCGTTCGCTGTTTCGATCGCCGGTCCGCCGGCATCGATCCACTTCGCACGCAAGCGGCCAAGGCGCGCGAATTCCTTGTCCGTCCAGGCTTCGTGCAGATACCAGGTTTGCCCAGACAGCCGATAGGCGCCAAGCTCCGCGATGCCTTCCAGCAATTCCGCCTCGTCGCCGTTGAGGTCGAACGTCGGGCGGAACGCGGTCTTGTCGCCAAGCCAGAACGGTCCGCCGCGCAGGACTTCGCGCGTCCAATGCGGCTGCTCTTTCCAATCAGCCCAGTAGATCATGGGCTGCAGATCGTCGAGGCCTGCGTGGCCGAGGCGGCGATAGCTCTGCGAGACTTCCTTGAACTGCCACGGCAGAACGAAGGCGCCCCATTTCAGACCCGGATTGCGCTGGCGATGCGTGGCTGTGAGTGCGCCGATCCAATCGGCAACGACTTCGGCGCGCAGATCGTCCCACGTCGCCCGCGCGAGCGGCTGCTTCATCGCATCTTCAGACCAGGGCTGGCCGGTGAGCGCCTGGAAGCGCTCGGCGAGCGGGCCTTTGCTGCCATCGGCACGGCTGTTGTAGCGCACCCAATCCAGCGCCACTCCGTCGAAGGGATAAGCGGCGATCAGCTTGGCGATGAGAGCGTCCTGGCGCGCCCTGACGGCTGGCAGTGCCGGATCGACGAAAGCTTCCTTGCCGGTGCCGGTATAGACATGGTCCGGAAAATCGCGGGCGAGGACGGCGTCTTGAAACACGGGATACCAGGCGAAGACTTCAATGCCGTCGGCATGGGCCTTGGTCAGCATTTCCTTCAGCCAGTCGGAATTCTCCCAACCTTCCGCCGTCGTTTCGTTCGGCAGGGCGACAAGCAGTTCGCCGGATTTCAGCGTGCGCTTCGTGCGGGCGCTCTGGTAGTCGTTCTCGTCCTGCTTCACGAGCAGATAGATGCGGGTGATGCCGGTGTCCTTGGCCTGCTTCAATAGCCAGACCCATCCGCCTTCGGTCACGTTCTCCGTCGTGCGCACGACGATGGCCTGCGGAATGCCGCCCCATGCGCTCGGTGCGGCATCCGCTTCAGCGGCCTTGAGAGTTGCGGTAGAGAACGCCATCGCCATTGCGAAGGCCGCAAGAAGAGCCAAAGCGGAATGGATTTTGCGGCTGGTGAGGCGGGGCGTCATAGCAATCGCACATCTCGAGACTGGTCGTTACTGGCATTCAGCCAAAGGATCGTTGTGTGAAGCCATAACCAGGGCGCGCTGACACAAGCCTGACATGGCCAATGGCCATCGTGTCGCAGAGAAAAATTCCCGATCACGTGCCGCGGGCCGGCAAACGGCATCGACCGGCCGGTCGCGGAAATACTGAGAAATCAGGCTTTTTCTGACGTTTTATGGGTGCGTGTGCTGAGGCCATCGGCCGATCGCGGACAGAGACGCGCATACCCGCTGCGGCGGAAACGCCCCGAATGCCTTGGCCGAATGCGCCGCCGCTGCAAAATGCGCCGGAAATATCCGCTGCTTATGAGAGAGCTGCGAATTCGCCGATTATGAAGCGTTCAATGCTGTGATGAAAGTCCGCCAGGGATCAAGCGGCTCTAGTATTGCAGCCGCGCGCCAGCACCGATCTTATAGCGATCATAGCTGTCGTCGGTGACGCGCTCATCAACCCATTTTGCGAGGCCGGACACGAACACTTCCAGGTTCTCGTTGACGTCGTGGCTGACGGACAGCGTCGATGTCAGCTTGTTGTAGTGCACGGTATCGCCGATGGAGACTTCGTCATCGTAATAGGTGGTGCCGGCGATGCGCCACGTTGGCATCACTGTCCAGTCGAAGGTGGCGCCGTATGATTTGACGTCATCGACGAGACCGAACGACGATGTGGATTCGTCATAGTAGCGTTCGATGACGCCGGTGATTTTCAACGTATCGAACGGCTGCCAGAAAACGTTGACGTCGATGAAGCCGTTATTGTCCTGGCTGATGGTCGTGTCGTCGAAATCGCGATGATTGAGCCGGTATCCAACGTCAACGCGGAACGATTTGTCGAATTGCAAGCGCACGCCGGCAATGCCGAAATGCTCGATGGCGTCGCGGTCGACAGACGCGCCGTCCGTCTGATTGTAGAAGTTGATGTGCCCGAAATCGTAAATCGCGAACGGCTGAATGAAATTGCGCGTGAATGTCAGCGCGTTGATCTGCGCGTCGCTGCGCGAATAATCGAAGGCTTTTGAGCGCGATACGATGAAGTCGTCGAACGTTTCGTTGCCGCGCGCGTCGTTGTCGAAATTGTGCTCGGTGTGGTTCTTGCCGAGAATGCGCAGGCGATAGTCTTCGGTGCGCAATGCGTAGTCCATGTACGAGTGGGCGATGTCGGCGCGGGCAACTGAAATCAGATCGCGCAGGAAATACGTACCGGCGCTGAACGTTTCCGTGTCGCTGAGGTCGAAGCGCGTATCGACCGCAACCTTGAAATCCTTGCGATTGGTTTCGCCTTCCAATTGCATGAAGTCGATGAAGCGGCCCTTCAGCGTCAGCGCGTAGTATTCCTTGGCGCGCTCAAGCGTTGCCTTCATGCCGCTTTCGAGCTTGACGAAGCTCGAGCCGTCTTCGGTGAAGCTGTTATCGGGGTTGCTATCGAAGCCGGCTTCGGATTCGACGTAAGGGCGCCACGCATAGCGCGCGTCGCCGATCTGTTTGACGAAGCCTGCGCCTTGCTTGGCGGCCTGGTTCTGCGCCAACGCGGCGGCGGCGCGCATTTCTTCGTCGTCCGCGCGCGCAGCCTCGGGGACCAGCGCCAGCGCAATCGATCCGGAAAACAGCGCCACGGCTGTCAGATTGGATTTTAGCTTCAGGAACATGGCCCTGTTTCGACCCTGTTGATGCGAGACGACAGCGTGTATGTCGCCACGCGAACACCCAGGAGACAGACCCCGATCCGCCTCAAACGACGCCACGAATCGTAGCATATCGCGACGTTAAAAGTCGTCTCCGGCATCGTGGAGTGAACCGATAAGCGACATTTATCGGCATGCGTTACATTTCTATGACACCTGCCCTGCGCCGGCTTGGGGTCGCGCCAGGGGCCAGGTCATTATCGCTGCGGCCGGGCATCGCACCGCGACAGGGCGGCGCCGGTAGCCGCGCGAAATCGATCGCCAGCGCGCAATGGCCTCCGGCAGTCGGTATCGCGGTAGGCTTTGCGCTCGCGCAGCGCGGTCGTCGTGCGCGGCAGGGTGCGTGCCGTGGCGCGCCGCGCGGAGGCAACACGGCCGGTATTGCCGCGGTCGATGGCGCGCGTGTCCGCCGCACCAAAGCGCGTGTCGTCGCTTGCGTCGGCATGGGTGCGTGTTGGCTGACGCACAGTCTGCGTGGTGGTGTGAGCGGTGCCGGCATCGCCAGGTCTTGACGCATCGGATCGCGCGCGCGCGCCGCCGGCTCGCGTGCCCATATCCGCTCCTGCACCCATGTCGCCGCGCGGCGCACGATCGTGCGCGCGTCCCGGCCGTTCCTGAGCTGCCGCCGGTAGCGCCAGGGTCATACTGACGAGCGCAACGGCAACTGTTGTCAAAACCATGCGTGTCATGAGGCGCGATAATCCTTGCACTATGTCCTGCTTCCGACGTCGCGGGGGCCGACTGTCAGCGCACATGCGGCGCCCTAGTTGCCGAAGCGGTCGCCGTCGTCCGATGGATTGGAACCGCCGCCGCTTTGGCCTTTCTGCTTGCCGCCGGATGATTTCGATCCGCCAGAACCAGAACCAGAACCAGAACCCGAGCCACCGCCTCCGCCGCTGCGCGATCCGCCGCCGCCGCCACTGCGCGAGCCTCCGCCCGAACTGCCGCCCGAGCTACCGCCGCCGCTCGATCCACCGCCGCTGTCGTCTGACGAGCCGCCGCGTCCGCTACCACTGCCACTACCGCTACCGCTTCCACTGCTGCTACCGCCGCCGCCCCGTCCGCTGCCGCTTCCGCTGCGGTCATCGTCACCGACTTCGTCGTCGCCACGGTAGCGCCGATTGAAGATGTCGCGGTCGCGCGGGCGTTGCGATGCCTCGACGCTGGTGCGCGACGTCAGCAGGCCGGTCAGGCCACCCAACAGTGCAAATGCCAGAAGATCGCGTCGATGAAGTTTCATACTCGCATCCCTCAGCCGACACCGGGTGCGTCGACGTTGGAAACGACATTGGGTTCGATCATGTGAACCGTGCGTGAACCACGGCGCGACAAACGGACGACGGTGCTCTTGCGGCCATCGGCATGCGCGCGGGCATGAGATTGAACTGTATTAGAAGCGATCGTAGGGATCGCTGCGGCCGTCGCGACGCTGGCCGTCGGCACTCTTGCCGGAGCCCGATCCGCTGCTGTCGTTTGAATCGTCGCCGCCGCCGGACGAGCGCGCGCCGTCATCGTCATCATCGTCGCGCAGCCGGTCATATCCGGCGCGATCGCCGCCGTGACCGCTGCCGCCCTTGCCGCTGCCGCTCGACGTGCTGCCGCCACTGTCGTCGCCGCCGCCGCTGCTTCCGCTGCGGTCGTCGTCCGAGCCCTGGCGATCGTCGTCGGTCTTGCCGCTGCGGTCGTCATCGGAGCTGCCACTCCCCGACCCACTGCCGGAATTGCTGCCGCTGTCGTCTGAACCGCCGGAGCCCGATCCCGATCCCGAGCCCGATCCAGAATTGTCGCTCTTCGCCGAGACGTCCGACGTGTTCAGAAGAAATGCCAAACCGGCCAGCGCCGCGATGACTGCGACGGATCGCAAGATGCGCATGCAGCCCTCCTGGTGCGTTGCGAAGCAAAGCCCTGCCCGGCGCGGTGCGCGAGGGCGGATCGATTCGGAATGTATTGCAACCACGTTCCATGAACAACATTGGCACCGGCTCAAAGATTGCTAATCATGCCCGCTGAATCCGATCGCGGACGATTGTGACTGTCGCGCCACTCTATTCAGCCGCCACTGACACTCGGCTGACAGACTGACGGCGTGTCAGCCGCGCGAGGCCGTGATAGTTTTATGTGCGCGTCCGGCAGACCGCTCTCTCGAAGCTGAGAACTAAATGAGAACGCTGATCGTCGAAGACGAACGCCAAATCGCCGAAGACATGGCCACGTCGCTTCAGGCGGCAGGCTTTGCCGTGGAAATCTGCGCCGACGGTGAAGACGCATGGTATCGCGGCGGCACCGAGGATTATGACGCCGTCATTCTCGATCTCGGTCTGCCGAAGCTCGATGGCTTGACGGTGCTACGTCGCTGGCGCAGCGAGGGGCGTAATATGCCGGTCGTCATTCTGACGGCGCGAGAGGGCTGGACCGCGCGCGTCGAAGGCATCAACTCGGGCGCCGACGACTACCTCGTCAAACCCTTTCAGATGGAAGAGCTGATAGCGCGCGTCAGGGCGGTGCTTCGGCGCACGCACGGTCATGCCGGGCCGGTGCTGAGTGCCGGCGGACTAAGTCTCGATACCAGTCAGATGCGCGTTCACGTCGGCGGCAAGGCCGTGCCCGTGACGCCGCTCGAATATCGCCTCGTCAGCTATCTGCTGCATCATCAGGGCCGTGTCGTGCCCGGTATCGAACTGCTCGACCATGTTTATGGCAACGACGATGCGCGCGAGGTCAATGCGATTGAGGCGTTGATCGTGCGTCTCCGGCGCAAGATCGGCGCAAGCACTATCGAGACGCGCCGTGGTCACGGATACACAATCGGGATTGGCCGGCCTTGATGCTGACGTCGCTGCGCCTTCGGCTGCTGATCGTCTGGGCCATTTTCATCGCCCTGACCTTACAGGTGGCCGGCATAGGCCTGCGCATCCTGTTCGAGCGCTCGATTTCGCGGCGGACGCAGACCGAACTCGAAGCCGATCTGCGTCAGTTGCGGCGTGGCATGGAGATCGTCGACGGCGAGATCACAATCGCGCGTGAGCCGACCGACCCGCAGTTCGACATCGTTTATGGCGGCCGCTATTGGCAGATCGATGAAGCCGGCAAGACGATCCTGAGATCGCGGTCGCTCGAGGCGGCATCGCTCAAAGTCCCCGATCCGACGAAGGTTGCCGTGCCCGATACGACGTGGCTCGTCGGTCCGCAGCGTGAACGGCTGTTCGCGGTCGTGCGCGCTCATAAGGTGGATGCAACCGAACAGTCGCCCGAGCGCGATCTCATTATCGCGACGGCTCTCGATGCAGCGGAAATCGGCGAAGATACCGACAAGTTTTCATCGGAGCTGTTCAAGAGCTTGTCGGTTCTGGCATTGCTGCTGATGCTTGGCGCATGGGCGCACGTCACGGTCGGTTTGAAGCCGCTGAAATCGCTATCGGAGAAACTCGCCGCCGTGCGCGCTGGGCGCACGCCGCGCCTTGACGGAAAATTTCCCGACGAGGTGATGCCGCTCGTGGCGGAGACCAACGATCTTCTGGCCGCGCAGGAATCGGCGTTGCAGAAAGCCCGCGCGCGCGCCGGAGATCTCGC
>JBOFCQ010000388.1:0-18564 GCA_051646145.1 Hyphomicrobium sp. | reverse complement strand
CGCGCGCTTCGGCAACGGCCTTGCGTGCGGCCTCGGCATCGATCTGCGCCGCCTTCAGTTGCGGCTCCAGATCCTCGCCCTCGCTCATGGTCACGATTTGCGCTTCGATCTCGACGTGGCGCGCTTGCGCACCGGTCAGTTCCTCATCGGCACGGGCACGCTGCGCGCGCGCGGTGGCAAGCCGGTTCTCGCTTTCGCGCGTCTGGCGTTCGAGCAGCGTCAACTGTTCGCGGGTCTTGGCCAGTTCGGTCTGTTTTTCGCGCCACAACTGGCGCAGGCGCCGCTCCTGCGTCTCGGCCTTGACGGCCGCCTCCGCCGCCACGCGCTCGGCGTCGATCGTGTCTTTCGCCTGGGCCAGAATTTCAGCCGCCATGCGATCGAGTTCGGCCAAACGATTTTTGTGGGACAGACGTTGCGCTGCTGGCGTCACGCCGTCGGCGGCGGCGACAAAGCCGTCCCAACGCCACAGATCGCCCTCGCGCGTGACGAGGCGCTGGCCGGGCTTCAAATGCGGCTGCAAGGCTGCGCCATCCTGGCGCGTCACGACGCCGATCTGGCGCAGGCGCCGCGTCAATTCCGGCGGCGCTTCGACGTGCATGACCAGCGGTTCGGCGTCCGCCGGCAGCGCGTGATCCTCATACGACACGTCAAGCTCGCGCCAGTGAATGCTGGCATCGGCAGCAATCGGCGCTTCGAGATCGTCGCCGAGGGCGGCGCCAAGGGCCGTCTCGTAGCCGGGCGAGACGCGCATCAGATCGACGACGGCGGGATAGCGCTCGTCATTGGCCGGCGCGAGCAGCTTGGCGATGGTATCGCGTTCGGTCGAGAAGGCGTTGGCGGACAAGCGAACGCGCGCGGCATCGTCGCGACGGTGGCGCGCTTCGGCCTGCAACTCGCGCGACGTCTCTTCGGCAGCCAGCGCCTCGCTTTCGATGTCTGAAATCTCTTGCGCCAGCCGCTGGCCCGCATCGGCGACGGCACTCAGTTTGTCGGCAGCCGGTCCCTGCGTTTCGACTTCGCGGATCTGTTCGTCGAGCGCGGACAATTGCCGGGTCAGACGCGCCACCACGTCTTTGCGTTCGCCAAGCGCGTGTTCAAGGCTTTTGAGGCGGGCGCGCGCTTCGGCGGCCTTGTGGGTCACGTCGGCGAAGCGCTGATCGGTGTCGGCACGCGCGGTGTCGGCGGTGGCGAATGCGGTGCGCGCATCCTCTTCCTGGCGGCCGGCGCCGGCTTCGGCTTCTTTCTGGGCGGCGAGGTCAGCTTCAAGGCGCAGCAGCGTTTCCTTGGCTTCCTTGAGAAAGTTGCTTTCGCGCGTGCGGTCGGTTTCGAGCTGGCGGACACGCTGTTCGAGTTCGCGCGCACGCGTGGCCGAGCGTTCGGCCTCGCGGTCGAGGTTGTCCTGTTCGACGCGGAAGCGCGCGACGACGGCGGCCGTCTCGGCTTCGGCCTTGCGCAGCGCCGGCACGCGTTCGGCGCTGTCGACTTCGGCGGTGAAGGCTTGCGATTCAGCCTCTGCCGCCGCGCCGAGCGCCGTCATGGCCATCGTCAAGGCGTGCTCTTCGCTGTTGACCGCCGTCTGCGCTTCGCTCCACGCAAGGTGCATCGCCAACGCTTCGCTGCGCGTGATCTCTTGCGTGATTTCCTTGTAGCGCCGCGCCTGCCGCGCCTGCCGTTTCAGGCTTTCCTGCTGGCTCGCCAACTGGCCGAGGATGTCGTCGAGCCGCCCGAGATTTGTTTCGGCCGCCTTGAGACGCAACTCCGCTTCGTGCCGGCGCGTGTGCAGACCGGCGATGCCGGCCGCGTCTTCGAGAATGCGGCGGCGCTGTTCCGGCTTGGCGTTGACGAGTTCGCCGATCTGGCCTTGGCGCACGAGGGCCGGCGAGCGCGCCCCGGTCGCCGCATCCTCGAAAAGCACCTTGACGTCGCGGGCGCGCACGTCGCGTCCGTTGATGCGATACGCCGAACCCGCCTCGCGCTCGATGCGGCGCGTGATTTCGAGAACATCGGAATTATTGAACTCAGCAGGCGCCTGCCGCGCCTTGTTGTCGAGGAACATCGTCACTTCGGCGGCGTTGCGCTCGGGCCGCGTGGTGGTGCCGGAAAAGATCACGTCGTCCATGGCGGCGGCGCGCATCGACTTGTGCGACGTCTCGCCCATCACCCAGCGAAGCGCTTCGAGCAGATTGGATTTGCCGCAACCGTTCGGCCCGACGACGCCTGTTAGGCCCGGCTCGATCACAAGCTCCGTCGCTTCGACGAACGACTTGAATCCCAAAAGTCTGAGCCGTGTGATCTTCATGAATTCTGGTCCCGAACCACATCGTCGCTTGAGGGGTCCGAAGGCCGCGGTGCTGGCGTTCCCCACACGTCTGCCGTGCAGGCATGCGCGTCAGCGCTGCGCGGTGCCGACCGGAGCCGCCGTGACGCCGGACAGCCGCGGCTCGACCAGCGCGCGAATGTCGGCCATTGTCAGCTCTTTCTTGATGAGCTGATCGCCGACGAAGTAATTCGGCGTGCCGACGATGCCAAGTTTGCGCCCGCGATCTTTGACCCACTTCAAGTTTTCGATCATGCCTTGATTCTCGCGGCAGGCGTCAAACTCGGTGCGTTTCATCCCCACCTGTTCGGCCACCGCGAAAATCGGATCGAGGCGCACCTCCTGGGAAACCCAGGCGGTTTGCTGTTCCATGAATTTCCCGTAGAGCGTCAGGTATTTATCGGGGGCCGCGCAGCGCAGCGCGATGGTCGCCATGCCGGATGTCCGGCCAATCGGGAACTCGCGCAGGATGTAGCGCACCTTGCCGGTGTCGATATAGGTGCGCTTCAACTCGGGAAATGTCGTCAGGTGAAATCCGCGGCAGTGCTGGCAGGTGAGGGACGCATACTGCACGATCGTCACCGGCGCGGTCGGGCTGCCCCACGCCATTTCAGGAAGCGGGCTTGGCGCCATGATGTCGGCGAGGGTCGGGCTTTGAATGACTTCGCGTCCGCCGCCTGGCCGGTCGGCTGGATCGCCGAACGGATTTGGCATTTCTTCTTTGGTATCGGCGGCGATCGACGGATACGCCGAACCCGCCGCCGCGCCATCTTTTGAGAGTTGCGCGGTCGGCGGCAGACCATCGGCGCCGCAGCCCGCCATGGCGAGCGCGCCCGTCATGAGCACGAGATGCAACGCGCGTTTCAGGGCCATATCCTGTTATTTACTTCGCCAGCAGAGGTTCGATGACCTTGTCGAGTGCGGCGAGTGTCGGCGTTTCCTGCAGGCGCTTGCCGTTGATGAAGAACGTCGGCGTGGAGCTGACGCCGAAGACATCGCTGGCGCGCGTGCGCTGGGCGGTGATCTGTTCGAGCAGCTTCTGGTCGGTCAGGCACTTGTCGAATGCCTCTTGCGTGAAGCCGGCCTGCTTGGCGATGTCGAACAGCTTCGGCACCGGATTGCCGCTGGTGAACGCCCAGTCCGCCTGCTTCTCGAACAGCGTTTCGACGAGCGGGAATGTTTTGTCGCCACCCGCGCAGCGCGCCAGCATCGAGCCGGCAGCGGCGAGGTTATCGAGCGGAAACTCGCGCATGATGAAGCGCACCTTGCCGCTGTCGATGTATTTGGTCTTGAACTCCGGGAACACCTTGGTCGCGAAGTTGGCGCAGTGGCCACAGGTCATCGATGCGTATTCGACAACGGTGACCTTGGCATCGGCCGCGCCGATACCGACGTCGGCGAGATCGCCGGCCTTCATCAACTCGTCGACCGGCACTTCGGCTGGGCCCTTCGGCTTCTGTTGGGCAACCGAGGCGGGGCTCAGTGTCGTCAGGCCGATGCCGGCGACGGCGAGAGAGGCTGCTACCCGGCCAGCGAGGCCCACCGCGTCGCGACGCGTCCAGACTGCGGGGTGGCAGACTGCGGTGTGAAGAAGAGTAAGCGGCTTAGACACGGGCAAGGCTCCTCAAGGTCAGGCGCGGTATCGATTTAAGGGCACGAACGGCAGAAACGCATTCGCTTCGCAAAATCCGGCGCGGTTATGGCCCTCGTCGGGCCTGCCGCCGCCAGTTCTGGCACGGCCGCGCCATTAAGACAAAACAGCCCTGAATGGCAACTGAATGGTCGGTAACGTCGGCGCAAAGCCGGCCGCGATCCCCGCTTTTTGGCGCCTCGGTTCACGCTTGCCCGGTCAATCGGGCCGGGTCGGGCGGACTATCCGCCGGGCGGCCGCGCCCGATGGATACTGGCCCACAAGCGCTGCAGCGCGGCTTTCAGGCCCTCATCGGCGATGGCGTCCAGGCTATCGGGTGGCGGCGCGGCGGGGGGCGCGGCCAATGCCCCGGTCGCTGACGGCGACAGCATTGGTGTTGCCGCAGCGCTCCCCCGCAGAGATTTATCCGGGCGCTCGATCGGACCCTGGAAGATCTTGATTGTCGCCACGGCGCGGTAGCCGAAATACCTGTTGATGCGATCGGCGATCTCGTGCGCGCGGTATTCGACATCGAGCGCGCGGGCCGGATCGACACGCAAGATCAACGTGGCGCCGGAACGGTTGCCGGTCTGCGCCGCCGCATCGGGGTCGCCCGCTTGAGCGGCATCGGTGTGGCGCGGCCATTTGAGACGCTCGGGCCGGGTGAAGCCGGCGAGATCGGCGCCGACGATCTCGCGCCATGAGGTCATGATCTCGGCGCTGTGAAATCCGAAGCGTTCAAAGGCCTTGCTGGTCAGCTTGGGCACGAAGCTGCCGGCGGATTTGAGGTAGGGCAACGGGCGCTTGCGCTGATCGGGCGGCAGCCGCGTTGCGGCAGTGGGCGTGGCCGGCGATGGCGCGGGCTGGCGTGCATCGCGCGCGGGCGCTGCCGGCGGCGGCGGGTCGCCATCTTTTCTTGTCAGCATCTCGTCCGGGCCCGCCTTAGCTGCGTATCAAGTGACACGCTGGCAGCTTATCATTGAGGCGTCGATTCGAAAGTACGTCTGCGCGGCCACATGCGTCGCCGTGCGCCGGGAATTGCGCGGCGGACACGCGCGTGTCGTGTTGTGGGGTGCCGGGCATTGTCGGTTGCCGCGTCAGTTATCACTGTTTTGACCGGAAATTTTTTCGGGGGAATGTGTCTTGCCGACGCTTGCCCGTGCCCACAATAAAGTTCAGCCGTCGCTGCCGTTACGTCCGGCTGGTGCCGACACGGTGCGCGCGCTGCTCGCCTGGTATGACGCCGAGCGGCGCGACCTGCCGTGGCGCTATGGCCGCCGGCAGAAGCCGGATGCGTATCGCGTGTGGCTGTCCGAGATCATGCTGCAGCAAACGACGGTCAAGGCCGTCATTCCGTATTTCGCCCGCTTTCTCGATCGCTTTCCGACGGTCGCGGACTTAGCGGCGGCGCCGCTCGAAGAGGTGCTGCAGCTCTGGGCGGGGCTTGGCTATTATTCGCGGGCGCGCAACTTGAAGAAGTGCGCGGATGCCGTTGTTAGAGATTTCGGCGGCGTCTTTCCCGATAACGAGGTGGCGTTGCGCACGCTGCCGGGCATCGGGCCTTATACGGCGGCGGCGATTGCCGCCATCGCGTTCGGTCGCAAGGCAACGCCGGTTGATGGCAACGTCGAGCGCGTGGTGGCGCGGCTGTTCGCCGTGCGCCAGCCGATGCCGACGGCCAAGCGCGAAATCAAAATGCTCGCGGAAACGCTGACGCCTGCCCGCCGCGCCGGAGATTTCGCGCAAGCGATGATGGACCTCGGTTCGGAAATCTGTTCGCCGAAGCGTCCGTCGTGCCTGATGTGTCCGCTGCAGACGGATTGCGCCGCGCATGCGCACGGCCTTGAGGAGATCATCCCCATTCGGCTTGGCAAGGCCACGCGTCCGGTGCGTCACGGGTTTGCCTTCGTGGCCTTGCGCGAAGACGGCCGCGTGCTGCTGCGGCAACGCCCGGAAGCGGGTCTGCTCGGCGGCATGCTGGAAGTGCCATCGACGCCATGGGACGAGACGTTGCCGGTCATCAAGGATGCGCTCGGCGCGGCGCCCGTCATGACAGACTGGTGGCAGGTGCCGGGCACGGTGGTGCATGTCTTCACGCACTTCCGTTTGGAATTGACGGTCTACCGGGCGCTGGTGTCGGAAGACGCCAGCCTGACGTTCTGGGCTGATCCAGAGCGCTGCCGCTGGGTGCGCCGTCGCGATCTTGCAGGGCAAGCCTTGCCGAGCCTGATGAAGAAAGTCATCGCGCACGGACTGCAGGAGACGTGACGTCTCCGCCAGATTCAGCGGAGCGCAACGCGCGCGATCGCTATGGTTGCGTCGTTCGCCGTGCCGTGGCGCAGCGCGTTGCGGTGTTTATTCCGCCGCTTCCGCGAACGTCGGCGCAATGAGGCCGAGCTGGCGCTTGGCTTGATCGCGCAGCACGTCGATCGGCTTCAATTTGCCTTCGACTTCGAAGTGCCAGAACGTCCAGCCGTTGCACGCGGCCTTGCCCTGCACGATGGCGCCAAGCCGGTGGATGGAGGCCTGATTGCCGTCGTGGACGAGCGAGCCGTCGGCTTTGACTTCGGCGCGAATGCGCCGCCGCGGATCGAACAGCTTCTGGCCGGCTTCGAGAATGCCAAGCTCGATGATGGTGCCGAACGGAACGCGCGGTTCGGTGCGCTTCGAACGCTGCGTTTCGAGTGCGCCGGGCGCGAGCGGCACGACGCGCGCGATGCGGTCCGTCGCGGCCTTGGCGTAATCGGGATCGCGCTCGATGCCGATGAAGCGCCGGCCGAGACGTTTGGCGACAGCGCCCGTGGTGCCGGTGCCGAAGAAGGGGTCGAGCACGATGTCGCCGGGCTCCGTGCACGCCAGCATCACGCGATGCAGCAGCGCTTCGGGCTTCTGCGTTGGATGCGCCTTGCGGCCGCCGTCGTCCTTCAAACGCTCCGGCCCCGAGCAGATCGGAAACAGCCAGTCCGAGCGCATTTGCAGATCGTCGTTGGCGAGCTTCAAGCTCTCATAGTTGAACGTGACGCGCGATTTCTGATCGCGGCCCGCCCAGATCAGCGTCTCGTGGGCGTTGGTGAAACGCTTGCCGCGGAAGTTCGGCATCGGATTCACCTTGCGCCAGATGATGTCATTCTGAATCCAGAAGCCGAGATCCTGCAGCGCAGCCCCGAGGCGAAAGATGTTGTGATAGGAGCCGATGACCCACAGCGCGCCGTTCGGTTTCAGGATGCGGCGGCACTCCGTCAGCCACGCGCGGCAGAAGGCATCGTAGGCGGCGAAGTCGCTGAACTTGTCCCAGGCATTATCGACGCCATCGACGCGCGTGTTGTTGGGGCGAAGAAGCTCACCGGCGAGCTGCAAATTGTAGGGCGGATCGGCGAAGACGAGATCGACGCTCTCGGACGGCAGGCTTTTCAACACGCTCAGGCAATCGCCAAGAAGGATGGAGTTGGCAACTCCGCTGCCGCCACGCCGACGCGAACCCATGTACGCAACCTCGAATACTTAACGCCACATAACGATGCGCGGAAAACACCCACGCACTTTGCACCATACAGCGGGTGCGCCCTTTAGGGTAGCGCGCCCGCGAAGCAGCAGTTGGCCGACAATGATGAAGAAGACTTTAACGCTTCCATCGGCAACTCACCGGTGATTGCGCGGATGGCGATCTCAAATGGTGTGCGCGGCCGTCTCGATACGAGACGATAATCGCTCGAATTTTAGGTGTTGCGCTAAATCAGTCTTGAGGACTGTCAGTTATCTTCCAACGTCTATAGGAGGCATCTGAATATTTTCAGTGCCTATGCAATTCGTATCGAGTCCGGATTTCGCGTCATGGCAAGATTTAACGGCAGCGCCTTAAACGATGTGATTATGGCCACATCGTCGAACGACGAGATCTATGGCGGTGACGGCCACGATACGATCAGTGCGGGCGATGGCCACGACACGATCGACGGCGGCAACGGCAACGATGTCATCAATGCGGGCGATGGCAACGATACGGCCAACGGCGGCGCGGGCGACGACGTGATCGTCGGCGGCAATGGCAACGATCAACTGTTCGGCGACGACGGCAACGATCGTCTCGACGGCGGCGAAGGCAACGACTGGCTGTATGGCGGCGCGGGTAACGATACGTTCGTGCACTCCGACGGCAACGACCATTTCGACGGCGGCGCCGGCATCGACGTCTTTGATGCGACGACGGCCGATGAGGCGATGACCATCAACCTCGCCAGCGGCAAGATCCGCGGCGACGGCAACAGCAACATCACCGGCATCGAGAATGTCGTCGGCTCGAAATTCGCCGACACCATCACAGGCGACAGTGGCGCCAACGTTCTGGCCGGCAACGGCGGCAACGATTACATCTACGCGGGTGCCGGCAACGATACGATCATCGCGGCCGCCGGCAACGGCCGCTATTTCGGTGAGAGCAACAACGACACGCTGTCGTTCCGCGCCGGGACCAGCGGCGCGCACGTCTATGACGGTGGCACCGGCATCGACACGGTGCAATTGCATATCTCTGCCGCGCAGGTGACGCCGGCGGTCATCGCGGAATTGCAGAATTTTCTCGCCTATGCGGCAACGCCGCTGTCGCTGCTGCTGCCCTATCAGTTCAGCGCTATCGGCAATCTGAAGGTCGTTGGAGTTGAACGCCTGTCGATCGTGCTCGATGGCGTCGAGACGACGGTTGCGGGCTTGGCGAACGCGGCGCCCGTCGTGTCATCGACGTCGGCGTCATCGCTGACGCTCGCGCATGGCGACGACATTGCATCGTTCGTGTCGGCAACGGACGCCAACGGCGATACGCTGACGTACACCATCGCCAACGGTCCGGCGCACGGCACGGTGACGCTCAATGCGGGCACCGGCGCCTACACCTTCGCGGCCGGCGACCATGTCGGCAATGACAGCTTCACCATTCGCGTCAGCGACGGTAAGGGCGGCTTCGACGATCACACCGTCGCGGTCACGCTGACCAACGATGCGCCTGTCGTGAGTGGCGCGTCGACAGCGGCGCTGACGGTTGGTCATGGCAAAAGCGTATCGGGCGTCATTGCTGCGAACGATGCCGATGGCGATACGCTCGGCTACACGGTCTCGACGGGGCCCGCGCACGGCACGGTCACGCTCGACGCGGGCACAGGCCAATACACCTACACAGCTAATGATCACGTCGGCAGCGACACGTTCGTGCTCACCGTTGGCGATGGCCACGGCGGCGTCAACACGCACACCGTGACGGTCGATCTGACCAATGATGCACCGACCGTCGATGGCGGCTCGACAGCGGCGCTGACGGTTGGTCATGGCAAAAGCGTATCGGGCGTCATCGCTGCGAACGATGCCGATGGCGATACGCTCGGCTACACGGTCTCAACGGGCCCCGCACACGGCACGGTAACGCTCGACGCGACGAGCGGCCAATACACTTACACAGCGAACGATCACGTCGGCGGCGACACGTTCGTGCTGACCGTCGGCGATGGCCATGGCGGCGTCAGCACGCACACGGTAACGGTCGATCTGACCAACGATGCGCCGACCGTTGATGGCGGCTCGACAGCGGCGCTGACCGTCGGTCATGGCAAAAGCGTATCGGGCGTCATCGCCGCGAGTGACGCCGATGGCGACGCCTACAGCTTCACCATTGAAAGCGGTCCGCAGCACGGCGCGGTGGTCTTCACCGACGGCAGCGGCAGCTACGTCTACACGGCCGGCGATCACGTCGGCGGCGACAGTTTCACCATTCGCGTGGCCGACGGCTTCGGCGGCTTCGCCAATCACACGGTCGCCGTCAACGCCACCAATGAAGCGCCCATCGTTGTCGCTGCGGCCTCGACGTCGGCATTCACGCTCATCCACGGGCAGACGGCAGCGGGCCTTGTCGTTGCCGGCGATGCTGACGGCGACAGTCTCAGCTATGCGGTCAAGTCCGGCCCGGCGCATGGCGCGCTCAGCGTGCACGCCGATGGCACCTTCACGTTCGTCGCTGAGGACTTCGCCGGCACCGACAGCTTCGTGGTCGCGATTTCCGACGGTCACGGCGGCGTCGCCGAGCATACGGTGACGTTCGGCGTGCATGGCACGCTCGATGTTTCCAACAACGCCACGTCCGGCGCGCTCAATCTGACGACCGACGCCGCGACCGGGGTCGATGCGTCACGCCTGACCTGGGCCATCAACGTCATCGGCACCAATTTCAATGACGTCGTCATCGGCGATGCGCGCGCCAACGTGCTGTTCGGCGGGCTTGGCAACGATGAACTGCGCGGCCTTGCGGGCGACGACACCATCGATGGCGGCAAGGGCGACGACAAGCTGTTCGGCGACGACGGCGTCGACAATTTGCGCGGCGGCGAGGGCAACGACGCGCTCAACGGCGGCGCGCACAACGATCAACTGCACGGCGAAGTCGGCAACGACGGCTTCTTCGGCGGCGGCGGCAACGATCGCCTGTATGGCGGCGTCGGCAACGATCGCATGTACGGCGACGGCGGCGACGACTTGATCGTCGGCGGCATCGGCAACGACATCATGACGGGCGCCGGCTTCAACAACGGCGGTGCCAAGGGCGCCAACACGTACCTCTGGGCGCGTGCCGATGTCATCGCGGCCAACGGCGCGAGCGCCGGCTTCGATCACATCACGGACTTCGGCGCCGGCGACCGTCTCGACTTCTCGGGCATGTTCCAGTCACGCCCCGTTTCGATCGCGGATTCGGTGCGGGTCACCGATACGGCAGCGGGTGTTGTGGTGGCGGTGGATGCGGGCGGCGGTCTCGGCTTCGTCGATGTCGTCATGCTCGACAACGTGCACGCCATCTCGATCGACGACCTGACGCACGCGAACGCCGTCGTCGTCTGAGCGTTGCGAACCGGTCAGAGAAGCCCGAGCGCAAGCTGCACCGGCTTGAACGAGCGCCGGTGCATGGGGCAGACGCCGAGCCTGGCAATCGCGGCTGAATGCTCGGGCGTGCCGTAACCCTTATGCCGGTCGAAACCGTAGCCGGGGAAGTCCTTGGCGAGTGCGATCATGATGCGATCGCGCGTGACTTTGGCAATGATCGAGGCCGCGGCGATCGATACGCATTTGGCATCGCCTTTGACGATGGTGCGTGTCTCGATGCTCATCCGCGGCGCGCGATTGCCGTCGATGAGGACAAGGCGCGGCGGCGTCTTCAGTCCGGCGACCGCCTGCTGCATGGCCCACATGGTCGCCGCCAGGATGTTGTCGCGGTCGATGCGCGCGACGTCCGCGATGCCAACGCCGACGTCCGCCACCTTCATCAGCCGGTGATAGATCACCGCGCGAGACTCTTCATCCATCACCTTGCTGTCGTCGATGCTGGCAGGAATGACGGCGGGATCGAGCACGACGGCCGCCGCGACGACGGGGCCGGCCCACGGACCGCGCCCGGCTTCATCGACGCCCGCGATCGGACCGCCGCTGACTTGGAGTTCGGCGGCTTCGAGTTCGAAGGTCGGCTTGATACGCGAATCGGAAATTTTCATGATCCGACTGGACCGCACCCGACCCGTCGCTGTCAAAAGAGCTGAAGCTGTTGTCCACGGCGGGCCGGTGGCGCGAACAGATCGGTGCGCAGCGCCAGGCGTTCCGCTCCAAGCCCGAGCCGTGCCCGCGCCAGCTTGAATCGTAAGGCAATCTGATCGGCATAGGGCCCGCGTCCGCGTTGCCTGACGCCGAACTCGGCCACGTAATCCTTGCCGCCATGCATGGACTGCATCAGCGATATGACGCGGCTGGCGCGGTCGGGCGCGTTCTCGTGCAGCCACTCGCGAAACAACGTCTTGATTTCGAGCGGCAGCCGCAACAGCACGTATCCGGCATCGCCGGCGCCTGCCTCGCGCGCTGCGTCCAGAATGCCTTCGATCTCGTGATCGGTCAGCGCCGGTATGATCGGCGCCACCATGACAGTGACTGGAATTTTAGCATCGGCCAGTTGGCGTATGGCGTCGAGCCGGCGCGAGGGCGTGGCCGCGCGGGGTTCCATGGCGCGTGCGAGGCCGGCGTCGCGCGTGGTGATCGACACAGCGACCTTGGCCAGCCCGTCGGCCGCCATGTCGCGCAGGATGTCGATGTCGCGCGTGACCAGCGCCGACTTGGTGACGATGCCGACCGGATGGCGCGCCTTCGCCAGCACCTCGAGCACACTGCGCGTGATGCGGCGCTGCCGTTCGAGCGGCTGATAGGGGTCGGTGTTGGCGCCAAGCGCGATGGTCGCCGGCTTGTAGCCGGGCTTGGCGAGTTCCTGTTCCAGCAGCACTGCGGCATTGCTCTTGGCATAGAGGATGGTCTCGAAGTCGAGACCGGCTGAATGGCCGAGATAGCAGTGGCTCGGTCGCGCATAGCAATAGATGCAGCCGTGCTCGCAGCCGCGATAGGGATTGATCGACCTGTCGAAGGAAATGTCGGGGCTGTCGTTGCGGGCGATGATGGTGCGCGCGCTATCTTCGAAGACGGTGGTCTTGAAGGCCGGCAGTTCGGCCAGGCTTTCCCAGCCATCGTCGAAGGCGGTGGCAACCGTTGCTTCGAAGCGGCCGGTGGCATTCGAGACGGCGGCGCGCCCACGCCGGCGCTCACTGCCGACGGCGACGGGCACGACGAACGCGTCAGCCGCGCCATCGTCCGCGCCATCGTCGATGACGTTGTCTATGACGCGTGCCGGCGCGCGGCCGGCGGCGGCGTGACGAGGCGTAGCTGGGACTGACGGCGGCGCGCGTGGTGGCACGGGGAAGGCTCTCGTTTTCCAAGGGCGCGACGCATGTGTTTGATCGCTGCTCGCAGGATAGCGCGCTATCCAGAACAAATAAAGAACAATCGTCAGGATTGCCTGAAAGTTGTGCTTCCAAAAAACCTCGCTGCACTTGTAGGCAGAGCTTGGATTATGCGAGAGAAGTCGCGATGATTTCCGTGGTGATCGCAAGCCTCAACGCTGAACGCACGTTGCCGGCAACGCTCTATGCGCTGATCCCGGCGGCGGTGGAGGGCGTTATCGGCGACGTCATTGTCGTCGACGGCGGATCGACGGACGGAACGCGCGCCATCGCTGATTCCGCGGGTGCTGACTTCGTGGTTTCAGAGCCGGGGCGCGGCCGACAACTGGCGTTCGGCGCATCGCGCGCGCGGGGTCAATGGGTGCTGTTTCTCCACGCCGACACGGTGCTCGACGAGCACTGGATGCGCGCGGCCTCCGACTTCATGCGTGCGGTCGATCAGGGCGAGGTGCCGCCGTCAGCCGCCGCGTTCCGCTTCGCGCTCGACGATCGCGGGCCAAAGCCGCGTCTGCTCGAACTGATCGTGCGCCTGCGATGCTGGCTGCTGCGCCTACCCTATGGCGATCAGGGTTTGCTGATCTCGAAGCGTCTCTATCAGGAGATCGGCGGCTATCGTCCGATGGTGCTGATGGAGGACGTGGATCTGGTCCACCGCATCGGACGCGCGCGCATGACGCTGCTCGATGCCAAGGCGACGACGTCGGCCGAGCGCTATCGCCGGGATGGCTACATCGCGCGTATCCTGCGCAATCAGGTGTGCCTCGCCATGTATGTCCTCGGCGCATCGCCCGAGCGTATCGGGCGCATCTATCGCGGACGCGCAGCGACCACCTGAGAGCCCGCAGTAATACGGATCGCGCGCGCCCATGTTCGACGTCAAACCGCGATCAGCAGCCTCGCAGCACGTGACGCGCGCAACGCGCCGCGCCAATGGGTGCAGGGGCCCAACCGTCATGTGCCGCCTCGTCATCATGGCCAAGGAGCCGCGTATGGGCCGCGTGAAATCGCGGCTGGCGCGCGACATCGGCGTGGTCGCGGCAACGCATATGTTCCGTCAAGAGCTGTCGTCGACGGTCGCGCGGCTGACCTGTGACCGGCGCTGGCAGACGCTGCTTGCGGTAGCTCCAGACGGCGCGCGACACAGCCGCTTGTTGCCGGGCGGTCTGATGCGCATGGGCCAGGGCCGCGGCGATCTCGGTCAACGCATGGCGCATGTCATGGCGACCGCGCCACGCGGACCGCTGCTCATCATCGGTGCGGACGTGCCGGGTGTCCGTCCGGCGGTCATCGCGCGCGCGTTTCGGTTGCTGGCATCGCATGACGGCGTGATCGGCCCATCGCCCGATGGCGGCTATTGGCTGATCGGCCTCAAGGCGCGCACGCGGGCCAATGCCGCCTTCGCGTCCGTGCGCTGGTCGACGCCGAACGCCAGGTCCGATACGCTCGCCAATCTCGACGGGCAGCGCATCGCGCATGCCGATACGCTCAGCGATCTCGACGATGGAGAAGACGTCGTTCGGCTTGGCGCAACGCTCGGCCGGCGTGTTCTGCCGCGATAGACGCGCTTGTAAAGCCGGAGCGTTGCAGCGTGTCAGCTCTTGCCGCGCCGGTGCTCTTCCAGACGCGGCATGATTTCCACCAGATTGCACGGCCGATGGCGGAGATCGAGTTGGTACTGGAGAATGCCGTCCCACGCATCGCGGCAGGCGCCGGGCGATCCCGGCAGGCAGAAAATATACGTGCCATGCGAGACGCCGGCGCAGGCGCGCGACTGCATCGTCGATGTCGCGACCTTCTGATACGACAGCATGTGAAAGAGGATCGCGAAGCCTTCGATGTCTTTTTCGAAGAGCGGGCGGATGGCCTCCGGCGTCACGTCGCGGCCGGTGAAGCCGGTGCCGCCGGTGGTGATGACGCAATCGATCGCCGGATCGTCGATCCAGCCTTGCACGGTGGCGCGGATGGCGGCCACGTCGTCGCGCACGATGGCGCGCGCGGCGAGCTTATGGCCGGCGGCCGTCAGCCGGTCAACGATGAGGTCGCCGGACTTGTCGTCGGCGGCCGCGCGCGTGTCCGACATGGTGAGCACGGCAATAGCCACCGGAACGAATGTGCGCGTTTCGTCTATGCCTGCCATCGATCCACCCAAGCCACGTTGCGTTGCCGCAACTGTGCCCCGGCCGCATGCCATCGGCAAGCAGGATCAGGCGGCGCGCTTGTCGGCCGAGGGGCGCGACGATTGCGCCATGACGGGCACGCAGATGTCGGTCTTCAGCATATCGTCGCCGAAGTTGCGCGGGCCCTGCAGGAAGACGGTGACGACGGGACGCTTATCGTCGAGCTTCAAGCCCGAAGGCGCCGCGAAGGCGTCATAGATGCTGACGATATCGCTGTGGATGGCGACGAACGGGCCGCGCTTGCGCAGACGCACGTAGGGGCCGCCCGGCAGCGTCAGTGCGCCGAGTTCGCGAATGGCGCGCTCTTCAAAAAGCGGGTTCAGTTCGACGCAGGCGTCATAACGGCATGCGTCGGGCGCGACGTTGAGCGGATTGTCACGCGCCACGCCAAAGCCGCTGCCGATGGGCGCGCTCAAGCCGTTGGCTTCGATCCACGACACAAGTTTCTGCCATGCGGCGGGAACGGTTGTTTCATAAGGCCCGATCGCACGCACGTAGGCCATGCGCATGGGACGAAGATAGACCAGACCATTGCTCATTGTACCATCCAGCGCCGCGCGCAATCATAACCAATCGGCTTCCGACATCGAAGCGAAGGTCACAGTAGATGAGGCGGCCTCAGGCACGCTTAAGGCGTCTCGTAAAATTGTATGGATACGGGTGCGCAGGGGCCTGCGCGTGATGACAAGGTTTCCGCGCCGTAAACGCTGATGCGCCGCGATGCTCAATCCGTGCGCGCGTCGAGCCGTTTCCTGATCGACATCAGATCTTGCCACGCCAGCATCTTTGCCGCCGGCGAGCGCAGGAGATAGGCCGGATGCAGCGTCGCCATGGCGCTGACGGTGCGCGCGCCGATGGTGATCTCGCGCCACTTGCCGCGCAGCCGCATGATGCCGTCGGCCGTTTGCAGCACATCCTTTGCGGCCGAGCCGCCGAGCGCGACCACGAGATCGGGCGCAACGAGATCCACCTGCTTTTCGAGAAACGGACGGCAGGCGAGAGATTCCTGCGGCGTCGGTGTGCGGTTTCCGGGGGGGCGCCAATAGACGATGTTGGTGATGTGGACGTCGGTCTCGCTGAGCCCGATGGCGGCCAGCATTTTGTCGAGCAATTGCCCGGCGCGACCGACGAAGGGTTTTCCGGCAATGTCTTCATCGCGTCCCGGCGCTTCACCGATGAGCATCAGACGCGCGGTCTTGGCGCCGCGATAAAACACCAGATTTTTCGCGGTCGCTTTCAGTGCACACCCTTCGAAGCCGGCGAGTGCGGTTTGCAGCGTGTCGAGCGATGTCACGCCGCGCGCAATGGCACGGGCCTCGGTTTCAGCGGTGCTGGCCGAAAGCGGCGTCTGCGCGCGGGTTGGCACCGGCGATGTCGGCTGGGCGCGCGCGGCGGACGGAGGTGCGGCCGACGCATCTCGTTGTGGCGGCGCGACGTTTGCGGCGCGCGGGGCAAGGGGCGCGGCACCCGTCGTAGCGCCCGCGGTGGCGGTGAACGCGGCGGCCGGTTCCGCCGCGCGCTCCGGCCACGCGAAGTGCGCACCGGGCCCCGCGTCATGCGCCAGCCAATCGACGGGCATGTCGCCGAGGGCTGCATCCGCACCCATCGCGCGCTGCCAATCAAGCAGCGCCAGCAGATGTTCCATCGAGTATGCGGCGTCGGTCATGGCCGCAGTCATAGAGGCAGCATGGCCCGGTGCCAAGCGGCGAGGCGGGCGCCGCCGGAGGACGTTGCAGTGATGATGTGCCGGCGCTCAACGCACGAACGGCCCGGGAACGCTTCCGGGCCGCATTGGATCTCGTGGCGTCTGTCTGGCCATCGCAATGGCCGTTAGACGAAAGCTCAGATTATGAAATCGGCTTCCAGCAAGGTTGGAGCGCCGGTCAATGCGATTTCCATGTCTACGGTATCGTCGCCATTGGTATCGAGTTGCAGAATGCCGCCGGAATAGCGCGCCTCCGCGCCGCTTGGACCGGCGGTGAATGCGCCCGCTCCGAGGAAGAAACCGGGAGCGAAGAATGCGAGATTGAAAATATCGATCTTATCCGTCCCGCTGACGAAATCGGCGATGATGTCGCGGTTTCCGGCTCCGGGTGCCGAGTCCAGAATGGACGCGTAGAAGAACGTATCGGCATCGAGGCCGCCCGTCAGGTTATCGGCGCCGCCGCCGCCTTCGAGCGTATCGAGCCCTGTTCCACCGTTGAGTGTGTCGCTGGCATTGTCGAAGCCGCCAAAGAGGTAATCGTTATCGGCGTCGCCGTTCAACGTGTCGCTGTCTTCGCCGCCGTCGAGGAAGTCGTTGCCGGAGCCGCCGTTGATGGTGTCGAGGCCCGCGTCACCGTTGAGACCGCCCTGAATGTTGCGCTGTCCCGGTGCCGAGAAAAAGGCGTCATTGCCGGAGCCGCCGAAGATCGTGTCGTTACCGTCACCGCCGCTGACGAAATCGATGCCGGCGCCGCCATCGATGGTGTCGTTGCCGAAATCGCCGTAGAGACCGGCAAAAACGCTGAAGTCTGTTTGATCGAGCGTCGCGGACGCGTCGTTAAAGGCGTCGTCGCCATCGCCGCCGAAGATAACGTCGTTGTCAGCGCCACCTCTGACGAGATCGATGCCAGCGCCACCATTGAGCGTGTCGTCGCCATCGCCACCGTTAATGCCGCCTTCAATATCGATCTGCGTACTCGTCGTGAGATTAAAGTTGGTCAGCGAGGCATCGTCGCCATCGCCGCCGTTCAGGATGTCGTTGCCGATATCGCCGAAAAGGCTATCGGTGCCCGCGCCGCCATTGATGGTGTCGTTGCCACTGGAGCCGTCGAGACCGCCCTCGGTTTCGACTGAGATTTGGGTGTTGAAGTTGCGCACCTGGCGGAAGGCATCGTCGCCGTCGCCGCCGTCGATAATGTCATTGCCTTGACCGCCATCGATGTCGTCGATGCCGGCGCCGCCGTTGATGGTGTCGTTGCCTTTGCCGCCGGCTATGCCACCAACCAGATCGACAGTTGGGGGCGCATTACCGATGAGACTGTACGTCTTGGTGCTCGCGTCGTCGCCATCGCCGCCGTTGATGGTATCATCGCCCGTGAGGCTATCGAACAGGTCATCGCCGATGAGCAAATCGCGGCCGGCGCCGCCGTTGATGATGTCGTTGCCGAGGCCGCCGATGATGAAGTCGCCGCCCGCGCCGCCGGTCAACGTATTGTTCAGCGTGTTGCCGAGGCCGAAGGAATCGCCGGCGCTGGTGAAGGTCAACTTCTCGATGCCCGTTTGCAGCACGTAGCTCGTCAGGCTGGTGCGCACTTCGTCGATGCCGGCCGTATCGCTGACGCTGTCGCCGGTATTGTCGACGATGTAGATGTCGTTGCCCGAGCCGCCGCGCATGGTGTCGGCGCCCGCGCCGCCGTTGAGCGTGTCGTTGCCGGTGCCGCCGACGAGCTTGTCCTCGCCCTTGCCACCGAGAAGCGTGTCGTTGCCGATGCCGCCGTCGAGCGTATCGTCATTGTCGCCGCCATCGAGCGAGTCATTGCCCGATGCGCCTTTCAATGTGTCGTTGCCGCGTTCGCCAAACAGCTTGTCGTTGCCAGAGCCGCCGTCGATCACATCGTTGCCGCGTCCGCCGAAGAGAATGTCATCTGCGCC